>NZ_JADNOH010000075.1 GCF_015557435.1 Collinsella aerofaciens | reverse complement strand
GGAGGCCACTTAATGTGGCCTCCGTCGTGAGCAGGACTGTAGAGCAGGAAACTTAGCCCGTGCCGGGGCCGCTGAGCCCTGACCGGCGGGATGGACCAGTTCAGATGGGGCTTTGATGCATGGGTGGTCTGTTGTTGTGCAAATGGGTATCATACTGTGGTTATTGCATCGACTCTGCGATGCATGTTTGTACGTTCCCGGCGGTCGGTTTGCCAGAAGCGCCCCGTCGGTTGTTCCAGACCCGTTTCG
Source organism: Collinsella aerofaciens (assembly GCF_015557435.1). GTDB lineage: Bacteria > Actinomycetota > Coriobacteriia > Coriobacteriales > Coriobacteriaceae > Collinsella > Collinsella aerofaciens_Z. The sequence continues at coordinate 36,174 of NZ_JADNOH010000075.1, read as the reverse complement.
AAGAAAGGAAACCACACTAACCTATGGCAGCTAAAAAATCATCTCCCTTGAAGATCATTCCGCTCGGCGGCCTTGACGGCATCGGCAAGAACATGACGGTCTTCGAATGCGGCGACGACATGGTGCTCGTTGACGCTGGCCTCATGTTCCCCGACGATTCCCAGCCCGGTATTGACCTGGTGCTTCCCGACTACACCTATGTTCTGGAGAACGAGGAGAAGCTCCGCGGTATCGTCGTCACCCACGGCCACGAGGACCACACCGGTTCGCTTCCGTATCTGCTGCAGGACCTCAACAATAAGGTGCCCATCTTCTCGAGCAAGCTGACGCTTGGCTTTATCGAGGGCAAGCTTTCTGAGTTCCGCATCCGCGCACCCAAGTTCCGCGAGGTCAAGGGCGGCAGCCATGTCAACCTCGGCGGTATCTCGCTCGATTTCTTTTCGATGACGCACTCCATCCCCGGCGCTCTGGGCGTGTTCATCCGCACCAATCAGGGCACCGTTATGCACACCGGCGACTTTAAGCTCGACCAGACGCCCATCGACGGCGTCACGCCCGACTACGCCGCTATCAGCCGCTTTGCCAAGCAGGGCATCGACCTGCTGCTTTCCGACTCCACCAACGCCACGGTTCCGGGCTTTACCAAGTCCGAGGCCGAAGTCGGCCCCAACCTGCTGCACGCCATCAAGAACGCGCCGGGTCGCGTGTTCGTCGCGTCGTTCTCGAGCCACATCCATCGTCTGCAGCAGATCTGCGATGCCGCCCGCAAGTGCGGCCGTAAGGTCGTTGTGACCGGTCGCTCCATGCTCACTAACACCCGCGTGGCGCGCGAGCTTGGCTACCTCAACATCGACGACGCCGATATCATCGATGCCTTTGACATCGATAACCTGCCCGACGACAAGATCGTCGTCATGTGCACCGGTTCGCAGGGCGAGCCGCTGTCGGCCCTGTCCCGCATGGCCAACGGAGAGCACAAGACGCTCTCCATCCACGAGGGCGATACCGTTATCCTCTCGGCAACGCCGGTCCCCGGTAACGAGAAAGCCGTCCAGCAGGTCGTCAACAGCCTAGCCAAGCTCGGCTGCGACGTGTGGGATAAGAACCGCGCTCTCGTTCACGTCTCCGGTCACGGTAGCCAGGAGGAACTCAAGCTACTGATGGCCATGGCCAAGCCCACCTACTTTATGCCGGTTCACGGCGAGGCCGTGCATCTGCGTGCCCATGCCCAGCTGGCCCGCAAGATGGGCATCAAGGATGATCACATCTTTATCCTCGATAACGGCGACACGCTCGAGATGCGCGGCGGTATCGTCAAACGCGGTACGCCCGTCGAGTCCGGCGTCGTCTACGTCGACGGCCTGCGTATCGGCGATACCGACCCCATCGTCCTGCGCGATCGTCAGAAGCTCGCCAACGACGGTATGGTTACCGCTGTTGCCATCGTCTCGCTCAAGCACAAGAAGATCGAGGCCATCGAGTTCTCGGGCCGCGGCGTCTCGTTTGCCATCGACGACCAGTTCTCCGAGGATGCCTCCGCGTCCATTGTGAAGACGATCGAGAAGGGCAAGTTTAGCTTTACGAGCAGCGGTTCCGATGCCATTCGCAAGGCCGTGCGCGATTCGCTCTCTAACTTTATCTGGAGCCGTACGCGCACCCGTCCGATGATCATCCCGGTCGTCATGGAGGTTTAGTTTGGCGCGCGGATCTGCACAAAACGCCAAAGGCAATAAGGCCAATAACCAACCGGCATCTGCTAAGGGTGCCGGTTCCCATCTGCGTGCCAATAAGGGCCACGAGGCGGACTTCGACGATTTTGAGCCCTTGGTGGAGCCCTCGGCCAATCGCGATATCGCCGGCGTGGTCATTGCCGTTTTGGCGATTGCGTCCTTTATTGCCGTGATTTCTCCGGCAACAGCGCCCGTGACGGCTGCTGTTGCCGGTTTTTACCACCTGGGCTTTGGCCTGGGCGCCTACGTGCTGCCGATCGTCATTTTGCTGTTTGCCGCCACGCTCTTTTTAGGCGAGGACTCGCCGCTCAACGTGCGCTCGGTCGCGGGCGGAGCCGTGGTCTTTATCACCGTTGTCTCCATTCTTTCGCTGATGGTGCCGGGTACGAGCGACTCGTGTGACCTTATGTTCACGCCGCAAAATCTGTCCGCCTCGGGTGGCTACATCGGTGCGTTTATTGCGAGTGCGCTGCAGAATGCCCTGGGTAAGCCTATCGCGATGGTGGTCCTGTTGGGTCTGGCCGTCGTTGGTTTTGTCATCATCGGCTTTTCGGTGGGTGGCGTGCTGCGCTCTGCTCGCGACCGCGCGGCCGATTTTGCCGAGCGCCGTCGTGCCGATGTTAACGCGAGCCCGTGGGGTGACGACGAAGCCCTGTCGGTGCCCGGCGTTGCCCGTCCGCACCTGAGCATTCTTCGTCAAAAGGGCTCCGATGCTGCCGTGACCACGGTCATGGGCAACGATGTGGACCCGGTTTTGGACGATGACGACGAGGACGAGGATCCGTTTGTCGACGTATCCGATGCCGTGGAGGCCGAGCGCGCTAAGACGACGCTGCTGCCGCGCCGTCATGTCAAGAAGGGCAAGGCCACGCCCAAGTTGAATACAAGCGAGCCCGACCCGTCTTGGTCCGATAGCGAGATTGAGCTTACCGAGGGCGATGACGAGGACGACGAGGCTCCGATTGAGACCGCAAAGACAACTTTGCTGCCGCGTCGCCATGCTAAGCGCGAACAGGTAACCGGCCAGCTTTCGATGGAAGACGACCCCGATAAGATCGACGAGTCCGAGCCGCCGTTTGCCGTGAATCCTGTCTCGGCAACACCTCAGATTCCCGACTTCTTGAAGCATCCCAAGGTTGCCGATACGGCTGTCGCGGGCGCTGCCGAGGCGCCTACTCCTAGCGATGGGGGAGCGGTCAATGCCCCCGCGGATAACGAGGGCGAAGAAGAGGACGGCCTCAAGCTTCCGCCGCTCGAGATCCTGCACGCCAACCCGCAGTCGGCGTCCTCCGCGTCATCTGACAAGGAGCTGGAACAGACTGCCGAGTCACTGCAATCCACCTTGCTTGAGTTTGGCCGCAGTGCCCGCGTGGTCGGCTGGATCGCCGGCCCCACGGTGACGACCTTTAAGCTGCAGCCCGGCGAGGGCGAGCGCGTGAGCAAGATTTCGAGTCTTGAGGATGACATCGCGCTGTCGCTTGCTGCTCAGTCCGTGCGTATCTTTGCGCCGATTCCCGGCACCTCGCTCGTGGGTATCGAGATCCCCAATCGCAAGCGTCAGAACGTCAACTTGGGCGACGTGCTGCCCTATGTTAAGGGCGGTCCGCTCGAGCTTGCCATCGGCCGCGACGCAGAGGGCACGCCGGTCGTCGCCGACCTCGCCAAGATGCCCCACTTGCTGATCGCCGGTACCACGGGTTCCGGTAAGTCGGTCATGATCAACTCCATCATCACGACCCTGCTCATGCGTGCGCTCCCCGAGGACGTTCGCCTGATCATGGTCGACCCCAAGCGCGTCGAGCTCGCAGGCTATAACGGCCTGCCTCATCTTTACGTGCCCGTAGTGACCGAGCCCAAGCAGGCCGCGAGTGCCTTGCAGTGGGCGGTGTCCGAGATGGAGCGCCGCCTGAAGGTCTTCGAGCGCCTTAACGTGCGCAAGATCTCGACCTATAACGAAAAGCAGGCCGCCGGCGAGTTTGAGCATTACGATAACCCGCCGCAAAAGATGCCCTACCTGGTCATCATCATCGACGAGCTTTCGGACCTGATGATGGTTGCCGGCAAGGACGTCGAGGCCTCGATCGTGCGTATCGCCCAGCTGGGCCGTGCCGCCGGTATCCACCTTATCGTGGCGACTCAGCGTCCGAGCTCTAACGTGGTGACGGGTCTCATCAAGGCAAACATTACCAATCGTATCGCCTTCAACGTCGCAACGGGCATCGACTCCCGCGTCATCATCGACCAGATGGGTGCCGAAAAGCTCACCGGCTTGGGTGACATGCTGTTCTCTAAGGTCGACTGGGGCAAGCCCCGCCGTATCCAGGGCTGCTTTGTTTCGGATGACGAGATCAACGAGATTGTCGAGTTCGTCAAGTCGCAAAGCGAGCCCGACTACCATGAGGAGATTCTGTCGGCTGTGGCACCTGCCTCCATGTCCATGGCAGGTGGCGGCGGGATCGTGCGCACCGGCGTTGCCGAGCCTCAGGACGACGATCCGCTTATCTGGGAAGCCGCTCATATTGTGGTGGAATCGCAGCTGGGCTCCACATCTGGCTTGCAGCGTCGCCTGAAGGTTGGCTATGCGCGCGCCGGGCGTATTATGGACATGCTGGAAGAAAAGGGTGTCGTCGGACCGCCCGATGGCTCCAAGCCGCGCGAGGTCCTGCTGGATGAAGAAGGCCTTGCCGCGCTGGAATCCGTCGACGCCGAGATGGCACGTGAAGATCGTGAGTTTGGAGGATTCTGATGGCTGCACGCTTTGGTGACATGCTGCTCGAGCAGCGTCGCCGAATGGGCCTTTCCATTCAGCAGGTCGCCAACACCATCAAAATCAGGCCGCAGATCATCGAGTTTTTCGAGAATGGCAATTTTGCATCGATGCCTCCGCGCGGCTATGCGCAGGGCATGATTTCGAGCTATGCGCGCTTTTTGGGCCTCAATCCGCGGGAGGTCGTCAACGCTTATTTTGACGATTTGATGGCATATGAGCGCGAGACGTCGCAGCAGGGCGGTCGTTTTCAGGACGCCGCCGGCTACGTCAATTCGCGTTCCTCGGTCGACAACGGCCGCTTCCTGATGGTTCAGGGCGGGCGTTCGACGCGTTATGGCCAGCGCCCTCAGCAGGCTGGCTATGTTACCGAAACGGGCTCGAGCGAGGAGATTCGTTCCCAGCGCGATCGTTTTCGCAGCACGCCGGCGCCCGAGGAGCGCGCACTCCCCGCTGCCCGCGGTGTCGCACGAGACCCTCGTGCCGGCTACGGGGATGGTGGTTATTCCGATCGCGGGTACCGCGGCGTTTCTTCCGGTCGTCCGCGCGGCGGCTATGCAGACGCCGATACTACGCAGGTGACGCCTCGCCTTCGATCTCAGTCACGGCCTTATAGCCAGCGCTCCTCAGCGCCTCGCTCGGGTCAGCGCAACTACCAGGGTCGCGGCGAGCTCGCCCCCCGCTCGGGCCAGCGCAATATGCAGCGCCAGGGCAGTTATCGCGGACGTTCCGACAATAACCGCGGTCGCATGCCCCAAGGCACTGGTCGCGGTGGTTCAAATCGTGAACGCGGCGGTGGGCGTGCTCCCCAGAACAACGGTCTCGATCCTCGTATCGTTTACGCCGGCATCGGTGCCGTGGCGCTGCTGTTGATCGTGCTCATCGTGGTGCTCCTACGTGGCTGCGGCTCCTCGGCGCCCGATTCGACGCCCGAGACGCCCGTTGCCACCAAGACAACGACTAAGAAGTCTTCCAAGAAGACCGAATCCGTCGATGAGGATGAAGATGCCGATGAGGCGACGGACGAGTCCACCGATTCGGACGCCGCCAAGACGACGGCCAATAAGGAGGAGAACGAGGTCACAAAGGTCAAGATCTCCGTTGCCAAGGGCAAGACTGCTTGGATTGAGGTCAAGGTTGATGGCAAGTCGGTCTATGGCGCCCAGGCGACCGGACCCTTTGAGCAGGAATACACGCCCGAGTCCTCGATCGAGATCACCACGTCCAAGCCTTCCGATGTCACCGTTACCAAGAACGGCGAAAAGGTTCGCTACGACACTAAGACGTCGGGCGTGGCACGCGTGACGATCACCGTTCCCAAGAAGGAGACGACCGACTCCAAGGACGGCGAGAGCTCCGACGGCACCGATGGCACCGATGGCACCGACGGAACCGATGGAACCGATACCCAGTCCACGGACGGCACCGATACCGCCACCGACGGGCAGACTACGCCTTATTCAGACGACTATTCGTACGACAGCTACTAAGCCGCTCGTAAGCGAAAGGATTAACCATGGCTAAAGATTCCAGCTTCGACGTCGTGTCCGAGGTCAATATGCAGGAGGTCGACAATGCCTTCCAGCAGACCACGCGCGAGATTTCCCAGCGCTATGACCTGAAGGACTCCGGCGCCACGATCGAGCTTTCGAAGGGCGACAAGCTCTTTACGATCAACGCCCCGGCCGACTTTGTCTCCAAGCAGATCGTCGATGTCCTGAGCTCCAAGCTCATCAAGCGCGGTATCGATCTTAAGGCCGTGTCCTGGGATGCGCCTCAGGCTGCATCGGGCGGTACCGTGCGCGTGCTCGGTCACATCGTCGAGGGTATCGACCAGACGACTGCCAAGAAGATCAATAAGGACATTAAGGATCAGAAGCTCAAGGTCAAGGTGACGATCGAGGCCGACAAACTGCGTGTTTCCTCTGCTTCCAAGGATGCGCTGCAGACCGTGATCCAGTTCCTGCGCGACCAGGACTACGGTCAGCCGCTGCAGTTCACCAACTACCGCTAATTCATTCGAAAGGACCGCTCTCCAACATGGATACTCCGTTGGGCTCCGCACTCTATATCACCCTCGGGTGCGCCAAGAACGAGGTCGATACCGACCGTATGCGTTCGCTGCTGACCGCCGCGGGCTACGAGGAGGCATTCGATCCGCAGGATGCCGATATCGCCATCGTCAATACGTGCTCGTTCCTTGCCTCTGCAACGTCCGAGAGCATCGAGACCACGCTCGAGCTTGCCAATGAGGTGCAGGACGGCGTTCGTTCCTGCCCGATCGTCATGTGCGGCTGTGTGCCGTCACGCTACGGCGACGACCTGCCCGACGAGCTGCCCGAAGTTGCGGCCTTTGTGAAGGCCGACGAGGAAGACGGCATCGTGGCGGTCATCGATGACGTGCTGGGTGTCGAGCGCGAGATTGCCGCCTATATTCCGCAGGTCAAGCGTACCGTCGAGGGCGCTGTCGCCTACGTCAAGATCTCCGATGGCTGCAACCGCTTCTGTAGCTTCTGCATGATCCCGTATATCCGCGGTCGTTATCACTCGCGTAATGCCGAGAGCATTATCTCCGAGGTGCGCGACCTGGTCGCCGGTGGCGTGCGCGAGATCGTTCTGATCGGTCAGGACACGGGCATCTGGGGTACCGACTTTGCCGACGAGGACCTCGCCGAGGGCGAGCCGCGCAATCTGGCGCAGCTGTTGCAGGCCGTTGCTGAGGCGGTGCGTCCTCATAACGTGTGGGTCCGCGTACTCTACCTGCAGCCCGAGGGCATGACTGACGAGCTTATCGAGACCATTCGCGATACGCCCGAGGTGCTGCCCTATATCGATATCCCCGTGCAGCACTGCGATGCGCGCATCCTTAAGGCCATGCGTCGCTCCGGTTCGCGCCAGGAGCTCGAGGATCTGTTCCGCGACCTGCGCGAGCGCATCCCCGGTATTGTGATTCGCTCCACGGCCATGGTTGGCTTCCCGACCGAGACCGACGACGAGTTCCGCGACCTTATCGACTTTATGGACACCGTCGGCTTCGACTACACGAGCGTCTTTGCCTACTCGCAGGAGGAGGGCAGCCTGGCCGCCAAGATGGAGGGCCAGGTCGACGAAGAGGTCAAGCTCGAGCGCGCCCAGGAGGCCATGGACCTGGCCGAGTCGCTCGGTTTTGCTGCAACTGCCGCACATGTGGGCGAGCGCGCCCAGGTGATTGTCGACGGTATCGAAGAGACCGAGGACGGCGCCGAGCTGATCGGACATGCCTGGTTCCAGGCGCCTGATTCCGATGGCGCGGTGCATCTGGATGCCAGCGAGGCATCTGTGGGCGATATTCTGACGGTCGAGTTTACCGATAGCTTCTGCTATGAGCTTATCGGCCATGTTGTGGAGTAGGAGAGCGTCGTGGCAAACGAGAGCAATAAGGAACTGACGAGTGTTTGGACGCCCGCCAACATCGTGACGTGCGTTCGCATCGTCTTTATCCCGGTGTTCATGATTGTGTCGGCGCTTTCTCACACGAGTGTTGCCGGTACAGATTGGAGCACCTTCGACGGCCCGCTCGCCGCCGCTGCCTTCATTCTGTACGTCATCCTGTCGTGCACCGATAAGGTTGACGGCTACCTGGCGCGCTCGCGCAACGAGATTACCGACTTCGGTAAATTCTTGGACCCCATCGCCGACAAGCTGCTCGTATTCTCGGCCCTGCTGCTATTCTTGGACTTTGGTGCCGTGTCGGTTTGGTCCGTGTTCATCATCTTGTTCCGCGAGCTGCTGGTAAGCGCCCTGCGCATGGTTGCGAGTGCCGCCGGCGTGGTCGTTGCCGCCGATAAGCTTGGCAAGTACAAGACGGCGACCACGATGGTCTCCATCTGCGGTTACCTGTGCGTCTTTGCGATGGCCGGCTTGCACCTTGGCCCGCTGGCGCTGACGCTCGGCATCTACTCGGTGTCGCGCTTCCTGTACGCCGTTGCCGTTGTCCTGACCGTTATCTCGGGCGCCCAGTACTTCTGGAACTGCCGCAAGATCGTCTTTTCGGTCTAGGTTCTGGTGGGTATGACGGACTCTTTTGAGCAGATTTCCGCACATAACGAGGAGCTGGCGCGTCATATTGTCGAGCGCGCGAGCGCTCGGGGCGTGACGGTTTCGACGGCTGAGTCGCTGACAGCAGGTATGATCGCCTCGACGATTGCCGATATCCCGGGCGCCTCGGCGGTGCTGCGTGGCGGTGCGGTGACCTACTGCGATGAGATCAAGCATCGCGTTTTGGGTGTTGATCAGGAGACGCTCGACCGCTATACCGCGGTGTCGCATCAGACCGCGCGCGAGATGGCGGCGCGTTCGCTGGAGCTGTACCAGAGCGATATTGCAGTGAGCGCAACGGGTTATGCCGGCCCCGGCGGCGGCACTGAGGACGATCCGGCTGGCACTTTCTATATTGGCTGGGCGTATCGCGCGGCTGATGGGGAAGTGCCGGTCGTGGACTCTGTGCGCTGCCACTATGAGGGCGACCGTTCGTGTGTTCGTGCCCATGCGGTCGCGGAGGCATTGGGACGCATTGCCCTTGTGCTTAACTCTATGGAATAGACGTGTTTTAAGGGGCCTTCGGGCCCCTTAATTGTGGAGATAGGGACCCCTGACGAATTTAGCGTTTGCGCTGGTCATAGGTGTATTTTTGCCTTTCTTGTTCTTATTTGCCCCTTTGTGGTCAAGCATTTGGTCAGTGTTAGGTCGGCGTTTGGTTGGGTTTTGGAAAGACTGCCTGCATATGATTTATCTGAACGGTTGACCACGAACAGCCGTTCGTTTATTATCGATGCAGGTTGTTAAGAGGAGGGCTTTTCATGGCCAAGAATTCAGGTCCCGTACGTACCGTTCATGCTCGCACGACGGGTAAAGAGCGCGATGAGATGATCGCCACCACCAAGGCCGAGATCGAGAAGAAATTCGGCCAGGGTTCCATCATGAGGTACGGCGACGGTGGCCCCGAGCTCGAGGTCGAGGCCATCCCTACGGGCGCTCTGGCACTCGATGCCGCTCTGGGTATCGGCGGTGTGCCGCGCGGCCGCATCGTCGAGATTTACGGTCCTGAGTCCTCCGGTAAGACGACGCTTTCGCTTGAGATCCTGGCCGAGGCCCAGGCAATGGGTGGCGTGGTGGCATTTATCGATGCCGAGCACGCGCTCGATCCCACGTATGCCGCGCGCATTGGCGTGGATATCGACGAGGTACTGATTTCCCAGCCTGATACGGGTGAGCAGGCGCTCGAGATTGTTGACATGCTCGTGCGTTCCGGCGCCATCGATGCCATCGTCGTCGACTCCGTCGCCGCGCTGACCCCGCGTGCCGAGATCGAGGGAGAGATCGGCGATACCACGGTCGGTTTGCAAGCTCGCCTGATGAGTCAGGCGCTCCGCAAGCTCGCCGGCTCGCTGTCCAAGTCCAACACGACATGCATCTTCATTAACCAGCTGCGAGAGAAGATCGGCGTCATGTTCGGCAACCCCGAGACCACGACGGGCGGCCGCGCCCTTAAGTTCTTCTCTTCGGTGCGTATCGACATTCGCCGCATCGACAGCATTAAGCTTAAGGATGAGGTTATCGGTAACCGCGTGCGCGCCAAGGTCGTTAAGAACAAGGTGGCAGCTCCGTTCCGTTCTGCTGAGTTCGACATCATGTACGGTACGGGCATCTCTAAGGAGGGCTCGATTCTGGACATGGCTGTCGAGTGCGGCATCTGCAAGAAGATGGGCTCCTGGTTTGCCTATGGCGAGGACAAGCTCGGCAACGGTCGCGAGGCCGCCAAGGCGTTCCTGCGCGAACACCCTGATTGCGCCGACGAGATTGATCATAAGGTCCGCCTTGCCTGCGGGCTTGAGTTTGACGACGATGCTCCATCCGAGGTCGAGCTGACCGATCAGCCTGCGCCTGAGGAGTTTGACGAGCTTTACGCCATCGATGGTTCCGCCATGCTCGATGATGACGACGAGTAGCGGTTGCGCTCATGTCGTATACGGTGACCGAGGCCACGGTCGTCTTTCCCGATAAGAAGGCGGCCTCCTCGTTCTCGAGCGGGTATGCGTCCAAAAAGCCTTGCGCACATATCGATTGTGAGCTTGAGGGCGGTTTTGAGCGGTCCATTTGGATTCCCGTGCGGGTCGCGCGCCTGTATGTCAAAAACCGCCCCGATCTTCCCTGTGATTGGGACAACTTTCGTGAGGCGGTGCAGCTCGTCGAGCGTAAATGTGCACTTACCATGGTGACCGAGATGTTATCGCGCCGCGACCATGCGACGGGCGAGGTCCGTGACAAGCTGGCTCGCTACGGCTTTCACCAGACCGCAATCGATTTCGCCGTCGAGCGCGCCACCGAGTATCGCTTTTTAGACGAGAACCGCTTTTGCTCGTACTTTATCGAGGAGCGCAAGCGGCACGGTTGGGGACAGCGCAAAATCGAGACCGAGCTCAAGCGCCGTCATGTCGTGCTCGATGACATTCCCGGTTATCCCGAGGATTATTTTGCCGTCGAAGACGATTTGGCGCGTGCGTCAGCCCTGCTCGCCAAGCGGCGTGTTCCAGAGACGCGCGGATTCGAAAAACTGGTTCGGTTTTTGATGGGCAAGGGCTTCTCGTATCATATCGCCGCCGATGCCGTTAAGGCACGTCTCGATGCCGAACGCGAGGAATGTGCGGTTTAGGCGTATGCGTTTTGTGGCCCTGCCGCTCACCGTGTTTTAGCCGCCGTGTTGGGGGCATTTATTTGACAGTTGTTGTGGTTCAACGTACGATAAACAGCGTCATTTGCTTTGTGATATGTGCTCATCTGTGATGAGTTTGTTTATATGTTTATCTGTATCCGACCCGCATAAGCTGCGCCCATATTACTCAAATGTCGCGAGCCGTTCGTAAGGACGGTTCGCTTTGTTGTGTAACGAATCCATAAAAAGGAGTGAGCATGCCTATCATCGCAGCGCTCGTTGGCATCGTTTTGGGTGCCATCGCCGCCATTGCCTACATGCGCACCGCCAAGCAGGGTAGTCTTCACGAGGCCGACGAAAAAATCCAGTCGGCACACGCACAGGCTGAGTCCCTGATCGGTGATGCTAAGCGTCAGGCCGAGACCCTCAAAAAAGAGGCTCTGCTCGAGGCTAAAGAGGAGATCATCAAGAACAAGCAGGCCGCCGAGGCCGAGGACAAGCAGCGTAAGAACGAGATTCGTACGCTCGAGAACCGCGTGATGCAGCGCGAGGAATCCCTTGATCGCCGCAACGACGCTCTCGACAAGCGCGAGCATCAGCTGTCCAGCCAGGCCGGTCAGGTCGAGAAGCGCTCCCGTGAGCTCGAGGAGCTCTGTGCAAAGCAGACCTCCGAGCTCGAGCGTATCGCCGACCTTACCCGCGAGGACGCCCACAAGGAGCTCCTCGATAAGGTTCGCGGCGAGGTCACCCACGAGGCCGCCACGATCATTCGCGAGTCCGAGCAGCAGGTTCGCGCCGAGTGCCACAAGACCGCCCAGGAGATTCTGTCTCTGGCGATTCAGCGCTGCGCTGCCGACCACACTGCCGAGGTTACCGTTACCTCCGTGCACATTCCCTCTGATGACCTCAAGGGCCGTATCATCGGTCGCGAGGGTCGCAACATCCGGACCTTCGAGCAGGTTTCCGGCGTCAACCTCGTGATCGACGACACGCCCGAGACCGTCGTTCTTTCGAGCTTCGACCCGGTCCGTCGTGAGACCGCCCGTGTCGCCCTCGAGAACCTCATCGCCGACGGCCGCATTCACCCTGCCCGTATCGAGGAGATGTATCACAAGGCCGCCGACCTGGTTCAGCAGCGCGTGCGCGAGGCTGGCGAGCAGGCTGCCTTCGATACCGGCATCCACGATCTGCACCCCGAGATCGTCAAGACCCTTGGTGCCCTGCGCTACCGTACCTCGTTTGGTCAGAACGTGCTTCAGCATTCCCTCGAGGTCTCTGATCTGTGCGGCGTGATGGCTTCCGAGCTTGGCCTGGACGTTGTGACCGCCAAGCGCGCCGGCCTGCTTCATGACCTGGGCAAGGCAATCGACCACGACGTCGAGGGCCCGCATGCCGTCATCGGCGCCGAGCTTGCCCGCCGTTATGGCGAGAAGCCCGTTATCGTCCACGCTATTGAGGCTCACCATGCCGATGTCGACCCCAACACGGTGCTCGATGTCCTGGTGCAGGCCGCCGATGCTGTCTCTGCCTCTCGCCCCGGTGCCCGTCGCGAGTCTGCCGAGAACTACATCAAGCGTCTTGAGAAGCTCGAGGAGATCGCCAACTCCCATGACGGCGTCGAACGTACCTATGCCATGCAGGCCGGTCGCGAGGTCCACGTCATGGTCCAGCCGGACAAGATCTCCGATGCCCAGTCCACGGTCCTGGCTCACGATATCGCCCATCAGATCGAGGAAGAGATGGAGTATCCCGGTCAGGTGCGCGTCGTCGTGATTCGCGAGAGCCGCGCTGTCGATATCGCTAAATAACATGAGCGACGCGAACGAGCTCATCTCATTTATCGCGTCGATGTCGGGGGAGGGCAACCTTCGCGTCGAGGAGAACCTTGGCGAGGGGTATGTCCGCCTCCGCGTTTCGGAGGCCGAGCGGCGCCAGGCTAAGCACGACATTCAGCATGTCGAGGACATCGTCATCGAAATGCTCCGTAATGCTCGCGATGCCGGCGCCGACAAGGTCTATCTCGCCACGACCAAGGAAGATGGCGTCCGCACGCTTGTCTTTCTGGATAACGGTTCTGGCGTTCCGCAGGATATGCAAGAGCGAATCTTTGATGCCCGCGTTACCTCCAAGCTCGAGAGCATGAAGATGGACCGTTGGGGCGTTCACGGTCGTGGCATGGCATTGTTTTCGATTAAGCAGAACACCGACGAGGCCCGTGTGGTCACGTCCGGCGTCGATCTTGGTTCAGCCTTCAAGGTGAGCGTTGCGGCCGACCGCCTCAGTGAGCGTGCCGATCAGTCCAGCTGGCCCCAGGCCGTCAAGGATGAGGACGGACGTTATGTCTGCGCTCGCGGTCCACATAATATTATTCGCGCTGCTTGTGAGTTTGCGCTCGAGGAGTTGCGTGGTTGCGATGTCTATCTCGGTTCTCCGTCTGAGATTGCCGCGACCCTTTATGCTCAAGCGTCAAGTCGGCTCGATACGTCTCGTCTCCTGTTCATTGATGACGAGAGCGAGCTTCCGGTTGTCGATCGTTTAGGCCTTGCTTCTGATGCCGAGGACTTTATCCGTATTTGTTCGGGTTTGGGTCTTGAGATGTCCGAGCGCACGGCCCATCGCATTTTGGCAGGGCAGATTAAGCCCGTTCGCGGTGTGACCGCGCGTCTGCTGCGCGAGCGTGATTCGTCCTCGCATGCGCCGGCTCCTGTCGATCTCGCGAAGGATCGTCGCGGGCTACGTATTGCCAAGGATGACATGGCACAGTTTTCGCGCGCTGTGGAACGCGACTTTAATGACCTTGCCACCCGGTACTATTTCAACCTTTGCGGCGACCCAAAGATCCGTGTTTCGCGTGATCGAATCACCGTGACCTTTGATCTTGCCAAAGAGGAATAGTGCCTTTACCGAGTCCACTCGGTACGATACAGTTATTGCAGTTAAAACGTACTTTTAAATGCAGGAGTTTCTTCATGGATTGCCTGAAGGTATCAAGCAAATCATCGCCCGCGTCCGTTGCCGGCGCCATCGCCGGCATGGTCAAGGATGGTGTACCCGTCAACATCCAGTGTGTCGGCGCCGGTGCCGTCAACCAGGCTATTAAGGCCGTTGCTATCGCGCGCGGTTTTTTGATTCCAACCGGTTTTGATATTTCCTGCGCGCCCGTGTTCTCCGACATCCTCATTAACGGGGAGTCGCGCACGGCCATCCGCCTTTCTATCTACGTTCACCAGATCAATCGAGCTGCTATGGATAACGTCGTCATGGATGATGTTAAGCCTGTGGCATAGCTTCTGCTTGCCTTGTTTCGCTCCCCATCGTTAGGACTTATGCACATGGACCAGCGTTCCGTACGCGATATTCTTGCCGGTAAAACCTACTTTATCCGCACATTTGGCTGCCAGATGAATCAGCACGACTCCGAGCGTGTGAGCGGTCTGCTTGATTCGTATGGCTGCCTCATGGCGCTCGATCCCGCGCATGCCGATATCGTTGTCTTCATTACGTGCTGCGTGCGCGAGGCCGCCGATACTCGCCTGTACGGTCAGTGCAATTCCTGCAAAAGCCTGCCGCCTTCGCCTTCGGGCAAGCGCGTGGTTGCCGTTGGCGGTTGCATCGCGCAGCGCGATGGCGAGGGCCTGCTCACCAACGTCGATAACGTCAATGTCATCTTTGGCACGCATTCCATTGCACATGTGGCCGAGCTCATTGCCGAGGCGTTTCTTGATGGTAAGCGTCATATCCGCACCAATGAGCATGAGGATACGGATGCCATGAGCATGCCGTGGCATCGCGAGACTCAGTATCACGCCTGGGTGCCCATCATGACGGGCTGCAATAATTTCTGCACCTATTGCATCGTGCCGTACGTGCGCGGTCGCGAAAAGAGCCGCCCCTTCGAGGAGATTGTCGACGAGGTGACCGGTTTGGTGCGCCAGGGCGTGCGTGAGATTACGCTGCTGGGCCAAAACGTTAACTCATATGGTCGCGATCTGTTTGGCAAGCCGCGTTTTGCCGATCTGCTGCGTGCCGTGGGCGATACGGGCGTGGAGCGCATCTTCTTTACGTCTTCGCATCCCAAGGACCTGTTGCCCGAGACCATCGACGCCATGGCCGAGACGCCTGCCGTTATGCCGCAGCTGCACTTGGCCGTCCAGTCAGGTTCGACGCGGATTCTCAAAGAGATGAATCGCCGTTATACACGCGAGTACTATCTGGGCCTTGTCGATCGCATTCGCAACCGCATGCCCGATATCGCGCTCTCGACCGACATTATCGTTGGCTTCCCGGGTGAGACTGAAGAAGACTTTGAGCAGACGCTCTCACTTGCCGAGACGGTCCGCTATGCTCAGGCCTATACCTTCATCTATTCCAAGCGCGCCGGTACCCCGGCCGCCGAGATTGACGATCCTACGCCGCATGAGGTTATTCTCGAGCGTTTCAACCGTCTGGTTAAGGTTATCGAGACCACGGCACACGAGTATAACCAGGGTGAGCTTCATACTGTGGTTCCGGCGCTCATTGAGGGAACGAGTAAAAAGAACGACGCGGTCCTGCTGGGCAAGAGTCCCAAGAATCAGACCGTGCATGCGCCTATCCCCGAGGGTTACAGCATCGATCAGCTTGTTGGTAAGATCGTTGATGTTGACGTTGACGTTGCCAAGACCTGGTATTTGTCCGGCTCCGTTGTGGGCGAGCCGCGCTAATGGTTTCTCCCGGGGCAGGTCTTTCCGCCGTTGCGATTGTCGGTCCGACGGCGGTTGGTAAGAGTGATGTTGCCGACCGTTTGGCAGTTCGTCTTTCGTCCGAAGTGCTGTCGTGCGATGCGATGCAAATCTATCGTGGCATGGACATCGGTACCGCAAAGATGGCGCCCGATGAGTGCACGGCGCCGCTGCGTCTCGTCGACATTGTAGAGCCGGGTGTGGCATATTCTGCTGCGCTTTATCAGGCTGACGCTCGCGCGCATGTTGAACGTCTCCTTGGTTCGTGTTGCCTGCCGGTTTTTTGCGGAGGTACGGGGCTGTATCTCAAGGCCGCCCTCGATGAGATGGACTTTCCCTCGGGTGAACTTGAGGACGATCGCCGTGCGGGCTATCAGGAGCTTGCCGAGCGTATTGGCGAGGAAGAACTGCATGCCTTGCTTGCCGAGCGCGATCCAGAATCGGCTGCTGTTATTCATCCCCATAACGTGCGCCGTGTGATTCGTGCGCTCGAGATGCATGATGATGGCGTCTCCTATGCGCAGCAAAAGTCGCAGTTTAGTGTTCCGCGCGAGCATTATCATGCCCTATGGTTTGGTCTGACGCGTAATCGCGAGGTGCTCTACGAGCGCATTAATCTGCGCGTCGATCTGATGTTTGAGCAGGGTCTTGTCGATGAGGTCCGCGGTCTTATGGACCAGGGGCTGGGTGATGCCCTGACGTCGATGCAGGCAATTGGCTATAAAGAGATCATCGATGCTTTCAATGGCGTGATGAGCATGGATGAGGCTCGCGAACTCATTAAGATGCGTTCGCGTCGTTATGCCAAGCGTCAGCTTTCGTGGTTTAAGCGCGATGACCGTATCGTGTGGTTTGATATGGATGAATGTACGATCGATGAGGTCGTTGAGGATATCCTGCATCGTATTGAGGCTGCCTAATGGCCCGTTTCCCCCTTGTTCCCACGGCACCCGAGCCCGAGTGTGCCATTTTAGTTGGTGTTGAGTGGCGCGACAATGCATGGCCGCTCGATCGCTCGCTTGATGAGCTGGAGCGTCTTGCCCACACAGCTGGTGCCCAGAGCGTGGCACGCTTGTCGCAGCGTTTGGTAAAGCCGTATCCTAAATCGTTTATCGGTTCCGGTAAGGTTGAAGAGCTGTGCGGCCTGGTGCATCGCATGGATGCCGATGTCGTTATTTTTGACGACGACCTGACCCCCTCGCAGCAATCCTATTTGGAGAAAGCCGTGGGCGAGCCGGTAAAGATTATCGATCGTACAGCACTGATCCTGGATATCTTTGGCCTGCATGCTCAGACGCGTGAGGGACGCCTGCAGGTACAGCTGGCACAGCTTCAATATTTGTTGCCTCGCTTGCGTGGCATGTGGAGCCATCTCGCCAAGGAGCAGACGCGCGGCGGCATCGGCTCACGTTTTGGTCAGGGCGAAAGTCAGCTCGAGGTCGACCGTCGCCTCATTCGTAATAAGATCGCTGCGCTTCGTCGTGAGCTCAAGCAGGTTGAACAGCGTCGCGATGTTCAATCCAAGAGCCGCATTGAGTCACCGGCGTTTCGCGTCGCGTTAGCCGGTTATACCAATGCCGGTAAATCGACGTTGCTTAATCGTCTGACCGGCTCTACGGTACTTTCGCAGGACAAGCTGTTTGCTACGCTCGACCCTACGACGCGTTCGTATCGCCTGCCCGGCGGTCGCGGCATGACGATTACCGATACCGTCGGCTTTATTCAAAAGCTGCCGCATGGTCTGGTCGATGCCTTTAAATCGACGCTGTCCGAGGTGTTGGGTGCCGATCTAATTCTCAAAGTCGTAGATGCGTCTGACGAGGACTATGAGCGGCAGCTGGAGGCTGTCGACCGCGTGCTTGATGAGATCGGCGCCGGAGAGCGTTTAACGCTGACCGTATTCAATAAAATCGATCTTCTCGATAGCGTCGATCGATTGAGTTTCCGTCGTCGTTATCCCGAAGCCGTTCTGTTCTCGGCCCAGACGGGTGAGGGACTCGACGATCTCGTCGACCGTATTGCTCGCGAGGCAGCTGCCACCGATGTGTTGCTCTCCGCTGATATTCCGTATCGCGAGGGCGCTCTCATCACGCTGGTGCATGAGCAGGGAACCCTTCTGCATGAGGAATATCTCGAGGACGGCGTTCGCATTGTGGCGAAACTGCCGGCTCGTATTGCACCGCGGCTTGAGCGTTATCGTACCGAGTAGATGAGCTTCAAAATGCCCAGAATGATGGGCTGATGCAGTAGATAAAAGGGGAGTGCATGGCGTCCAAGGCTGGCGAGCGCCGGCAGGGGGTTGGCGTAGGCCCAGCTAGGGACGGTCTTATCGATTCCCTGCGCTATGTGTGCGGCGAAGTATCCTGCAAGATACATAAAGATAAACGGGATGATGGGGTAGTAATCACCTGAGATAAACCCAGGGCTCGGAAATCCCACCACGCCAGGTAGGGGACAGGGTAGATCGTTTTGGGGATGCTCCAGGTGATTGCGAACAACATAAGGCATAGGGGCATGCCCCATCTCGCCGTTATCTTCTTAAGGACGGGATCGGTCAACGCTACGATGCCGGTGCATGCGGCCATGCAGTAGATGATGCCAAAATTAACCGAATCGTCGACTGAGACAAGTGTTGTTGCCAACCAGACAACGAGTGCTGCTAAGGCGTATTTGGCGGCACGTTTGATATTGTTGCGCGAAAGGGTGCACATCCAACCGGCGATAAACAAAAATACCCAGCTGATGCTGGCGCGCCAGATGTCTTGAAAGACTGACTGGGTAAACCAGGGCATATCCCAGCCGTACAGGTAGGCGAGATCATAGCAAGCGTGAAATCCTGCCATAGAAATCATCGTAAACCCGCGGACGGTATCAAAGATGGTGATGCGTTTTTGCATTACGAGAACCGGCGCATTAAACCGACAACTTTACCCAAAATAACGGGGTTCGTCGCATAGATGGGCTCCATAGCGTCGTTCTCGGGCTGCAAGCGCACACGTCCCTGCTCCTTATAGAACGTCTTGACGGTCGCCGAACCATCAATCATGGCCACGACAATTTCGCCGTTCATGGCACTTTTTTGTTCACGGACGATGATGTAATCGCCATTGAAGATGCCGACATTGATCATTGAGCTCCCATGCACCTCAAGGATAAAGGAACCCTGATCAGTGGCGATTTCGGTCGGGATAGTAAACGTGTCTTCGATATTCTGCTCGGCCAGAATGGGAATCCCAGCCGCGACGCGACCAACGAGCGGCAGCGAGACCGTTCCGCGAGGTGCGGTGGGCTCGTCAGATTTAGAAATTGAGACAGAGGAACCATCCTCGTTAAAGAGTTCCAGGGCGCGCGGTTTGGTGGCATCGCGCTTGAGTAGCCCGCGCGCTTCAAGGGCAGAGAGATGGGCGTGCACGGTGCTGGGGGAGGAAAGGCCCACGGCAGAAGCCATCTCGCGCACGCTGGGCGGATAACCCTTCTCCTGCTGATATTCCTTGATGAAGTCGTAAATTTGCTGCTGACGCTTGGTAATTTTGCGAGCCATCAGGGCATCCTCTCTACCCATGTCAAACAAATGTTCGAATTCTGCTTGACAGGAACAACTGTTCGAAGATAATAATAACCGAACATTCGTTCTCGCGCTAGACATTTTTGTCCGCGCGGCTTGATAAAACTGTTCTCAGCAAAACACGCGAGAGGAGAACATGATGAACGTAACGAATATGGTCCAGGGAAACCTCGCCCTTAAGCTCGAGACGCCTGCAGAACCCACTTTTACGGTTGTTCAGGGTGGCCGCTCCGGCTTTCAGTCTTTGACCGTAAAGCCTGCGCGCAATCAGCAGGCTGTAGTCGCGCCGGCCCGCGTTGCCCTGAAGGTTCCGACGATTGTCGCCGTCGCCGTTGCGCTTACGCTCTTCTTTGTCCTCGCTATGTCGGTCTTTAGCACTCGTCACGCCGCGTATGCCGAGTCCGTTTCCAACATTACCTACGAGACCATTCGCGTTCAGCCTGGCGATTCTCTTTGGTCGATTGCCGAAGAATATCCAATCGAAGGCCTTTCCACGCAAGAGACTTCCGACATGATCCGTAGCGTCAATCATCTGGAGCATGGTTCGCTCGCCGCCGGTGCGCATCTTAAGGTTCCTGCTCGTTCGTAATCATTATCGCGCTGCGCATGGTACCCTTGTTATCGTTTAAGAGGAGGTACCATGCGCTGTCCCAAATGCGGCAAGGCACATACCCGCGTCGTTGATTCCCGTATGCAGGAGTCAAATAACACCATTAAGCGCCGTCGCGAATGTTGCTCGTGTAACTACCGCTTTACAACGTTTGAGCGATGCGAGGACCCTATCGAGGTCATTAAGTCAGATGGAACTAAGCAGCGGTTCGATCGCAATAAGCTGCTCGTCGGCTTGATGCGCGCCACCATCAAGCGCGATATCGACACTAAGAAGCTCAATGAGATTATCGATGACATCGAGGTCGAGCTGCGCTCTCGCACACTGACGGCCGTCACGTCCCATGAGTTGGGTGACATGGTGCTCAAGCGCTTGGCCAAGATTGACAAGGTGGCGTACATCCGCTTTGCCTCGGTCTACCGCGATTTCAAAGACGTCGATGAGTTTCTGCAAGAGCTCGACAAGCTAAGGTGATTCCATGCCCAACATTACCGTCAACATAAAGCGTCTCGATCCCACCGTCGAGCTTCCCAAATACGCCCATCCCACTGATGCCGGCTTGGATTTGCGCTCCAACGAGGACTGCGTCCTGAAGCCCTTCGAACGCCGTCTGGTCTCTACTGGGCTGGCCATCGCCCTGCCCGACGGCTACGCCGGCTTCGTCCAGCCCCGCAGCGGCTTGGCCATCAAGCAGGGCCTGTCTATAGTCAACACGCCGGGCCTCATTGACGCCCACTACCGAGGAGAACTCAAGGTTATCCTTATCAACCTGGATCCCACCAACGACATCCAAATCAACAAAGGCGACCGCATCGCCCAGCTCGTCATCCAAGAAGTCCCCACGGTCAACCTCGTAGAAGTAGACGAACTAGACGAAACCGACCGAGGCAAAGGAGGCTTCGGCTCCAGCGGCATCGCCTAGGGGCGCTCGTATCCCTCCCGCCCGCCTCTCACACATATCATTCCATGCTCAAACATTCTCGCTTCGCTTCGCTCGCTGCGAAACTGCGCGTGGAACGATATGTGTGAGAGGCGGGCGGGCGGCTACTCGCTTGAAAAAATATTTACATTCTAGTAAGCCAATGCGACAAAGGAACAATCCCTTTGTCGCATTGGCTTACTGTATTTAGATTTTCCGGTTTCGCCTTTGAAGGTTCTAGTGGTGGGGAATCTGGTATAGCTGCTAGTACGTAAACGCAGCTTACCTGCGGGAGGCCCCTATATATCGTCCCACGCGCAGTTTCGCAGCGAAGCGAGAATGTTTGAGCATGGGATGATATATAGGGGCCTCCCGCAGGTAAGCGGACATAAAGACGCTAGCGGATATGCGCGGGTTTTCCGCCCCAGTAGAAGCGGCAAAAGGCTCTTTTGCGCTTTTGGGGTTTGCCTACGAGCTCCATGGTTGCGATGGCTATGTCTTCGGCTGCGTGGGGGCGGCGTAGAACTTCGCCGTTGATGAGTAGCGCTTTGAGTGATTCGGGATGGTCGTGCAGGTGGCGCAGGGTTACGATGAGTTCTCGTGCGGTGGTGACATGCATGCTGGCGCCCATGCCGGTGAGCATGGTGGTGTTGGCCTTTTCCTGGCCATAGGACTTGCCCAGCAGAATCATCGGCAGATGTGCGCATAGGCACTCGGTGACCGTGAGTCCGCCCGATTTGAGAATTGCCAGGTCGCAGCCGTGCATAAGCGCTGCCATATCATCGACATAGTCCAGAACCGTGACGTTTTCGAGCTTCATGGCGTCGAAGAGCGTTTTGAGGCGGGTGGCATATTCGGTGTCTTTGCCCGGCAAAAAGACAAAGTGCATGTCTTCGAAGCTGCGTAGGAAGGGGAGGGTGCGGTCCATCTCCGCGCGAAAGCGAACGTACGGTTGAGGCAAACTGGCACCGGCCATTACCAGCACGACGGTCTTCTCGGTGGGGAGGTTGAACTTAGCTAGCTCTTCCTCGCGATCGTAATCCGTGTCGAATCCGGCGCGAATAGGAATGCCGGTAATGCGAATCTTTGTCTCGAGCACCTTGCGCGGACGCAGCGTTTCGGCCATAAATTCGTTGGCAACACAGAATAAATCGGTGTCCTTGTGGGGCCACCATCCCTCGACTTCGTAGTCGGTCGGTACGCAGATGACCGGATAATCGATACCCGTAATTACGCGGGCGCCCACGGCAACATTGGCTGCTGTGATGTGCGTTGCAACCACGGCTATGGGCCTGCGGCTACGAATATATTCGTTGAAGGCGGGGAACATAATTCGCGACCATGCCGTTCCGCCACCCCAGAGAAGATGTCCCGTAAGCGTATATCGCCAGGTCAGGTCGTAAATGGGGCGCGTGGCTCCCGTAAAAGAAGCCGCGGTCTTATTGCCGTCGAATTTAATACGTCCAAAATCAAGGATATCGAGCACTTCAATCTCAATATCCTCGGGGATGCCATTGGTGCCGCGGATGAGGTCGAATGCCTGCGCTATCGCATTTGCGGCGGCCTTGTGGCCCGAGCCAACGGAGGCATGCACGATGGTCACGAGAGGTTTTTGCTGAGCCAGGAGCGTGGTTTGCTCCGATTGGGGAGTGCTGTGCGTGAGCAGGGGAGCGTCGTCACTCGTCTGCGCCTGGTCCATCGATAACTCCCCTTCAGGTTTGTAATACGGATTTATCATTGTAGTGCATGAGTGTCACGTTCACGTAAATTTGGGTATGAGCGCAAAGAACGACAACGTTTCGACGAAAGGACGCTTCATGACTACCGATAAGCCGATCGATGTTGCGATTATCGGTGGCGGCCCCGCGGGCTATGCTGCCGCTATTTATGCTGCGCGTGCCAACCTGACGACGACCGTGATTGAGCAGGGCATGTCGGGAGGGCAGATCGCCACAACCAATGAGGTCGAGAACTATCCGGGTTTCCCGCTCCTGAGTGGCGCCGAACTCGGCGAGCGTTTTCAGCAGCATGCAGAGGGCCTGGGAGCACAGGTTGCATGGAGCATGGTTACGGGTATCGATTACGATGCCGATGCAGCGTTGTTTACGGTGCATCACGATATGGGCGATACGCTGGCCTCGAGCGTTATCGCTTGCATGGGTGCCACGCCGCGTCCGGCAGGTTTCGCAGGCGAGGATACGTATCGCGGTCGTGGCGTTTCATATTGCGCAACATGTGACGGCATGTTTTTCCGCGGCAAGCAGGTTTTTGTAATCGGTGGTGGCAATTCGGCATGCGAAGAGGCTCTGTTCCTGTCCGACATTGCCAACAGTGTGACCATCGTGCTGCGCCGCGACCAGTTCCGTGCGCCCGATGGTGTTGTTCAGAAAGTACTCGCAAAGGACAATATTACAGTTAGGTACCAAACTAGTATTGTGGAGCTATCGGGCGAAGCCATGCCAACGACGATTACCTTTAAGGACAATGCATCCGGCGAGACTCATACCGAGTCATTTGAGCCCGGCTCGTTTGGCATCTTTGTTTTTACCGGAACGCAGCCCCATACCGAGCTTGTTGAGCATCTAGTCGATCTGGCGCCTGATGGCGGCATTCTGACTGATGAATCCATGGCGACCCGCACGCCAGGTCTATTTGCCGCTGGCGACATCCGTTCCAAACGTTTACGCCAGGTTGTGACCGCTGTTTCGGACGGAGCCATAGCGGCAACGAGCACATACGCGTTTCTCCGTGGATAAGTACGATAATATATCTTATGTAAGGTTGCTATCTTTAATCAAAGTGGTTGGACGATGCATCAATGTGTTGTCCAACCACTTTTACTTGCCGGCTATGTGGTATGTAAAACTAGATAACCTAGAATACAATATAGAAAATGAACGGAGGACCTTTATGAACCACGTTAAACACGTTATTCCGATGTCCGATTCGTCGGTCAGCATTAAGCCTGAGGATATTCAGCCCACTGTGCTGCCCGATGCATTTATTCAGTCCGAAATCGTGCGCAAACTCAATACGTTGAGTCTGCCGCGCTATGACCAGTTGCCCAATGTGACGCTCTACCGCGACCAGGTTATTGAGTATGTTGCGCTGTGGATGGAGCCGCTGTCCATTTGCGTTGAGCACCCTGTCATTACGCCATCGATGATCAATAACTACGTGAAGGTCGGCCTGGTGCCTGCTCCGGTCAAAAAGCAATATGGCCGCGAGCAGATTGCCCGCCTGATCGCTATCTGCCTCTTTAAGCAGGTCTTACCTATTGCTGCGGTGCAGGCACTCTTTAACATTCAGCGTTTGAGCTACGATGCCCCGACGGCCTTCGATTATGTGGTCGATCAGCTCGAGGCATCGATTCGTTCGGCGTTTTCCGTCGAGCAGACGCCGGTTCCCGATACGGCGCATCAGGTAACGCGTGAGTCGCTGCTTGTGCGCAGTGCGGTTTCATCCTTCGTTTCGAAAGCGTACCTGATGAGCTATCTAAAGTTTAATGGGTTTAATAGCTAGCCGACGTATAAAACGGGCGGGACAAAGAGCCATCTGTCGCTTTGTCCCGCCCATATTTTTGCTTGGTTGGACTTTACTTGCCCGAAGCTACGCCCATGCCGTAGCCGATGATGAGGCCGTGCATCTCGGCGTAATAGGAATCCAGGCCGTTGCAGGGCATGATGATGGTCTTGGAGCCGGGCCAATGCTCGACTATGCGGTCAGTAAGCGCCTGGGCTCCAGCTTCGTTCTCAACGTGATCGATGATGACCTCGCCGCCCGTAAAACCCTCGGCTTCCATGGTGTCGATGATCTTGTTGAGCATCTTCTTTTCGCCACGCGTGTGCCCGACGAGTTCGATTTTACCGGCCTCGCTCGCCGTGCCCAAAATGCGGATATTGAGCTTGTTGGCAATGACGCCGGCTGCCTTAGGGATACGTCCGGCTTTGGCGAGGTTTTCGTAATTGCACAAACTGAAGAGGATTTTGCTGTTCTGTTCAAGGCTATCGAAGTATGCGCAAGCATCCTCGAATGAGACATCCGGGTTGCTTACAAGATAGCGGTCGAACAGCAAGAAAATGAGATCCATTTTGCCGCCAGCTGCGCGTGAATTGACTAGATGAATCTGTCGGTCGGGCTCCTCGGCAAGAACCATATCGCGAGCCGTGGCTGCCGCGTTGTAGCTGCCCGACACGCCCTCAGAGATCGGCATGCAGATGGTCTTGTCGGCCAATTTGAAGAGCTCGGCCCACTCCCCTACGCTGGGACAAGCGCTCGAAGAAGCGTTCGTCTCCGCCTGAACAGCGCAGTTGAGCTCATGTACATCAAGCGAAAGGTCATCGACGAATTCACGCTCCCCCACTCGAATTTTGAGGGGCGCAAATGCAAAGGTGGTATGGGGCGCGGTCGGTTGCCAATCGCGGAGGTTACAGCTTGAATCTGAGATAAGTGCCCAGCTCATAGAGGGTCCTTTCTAATTGTTCCTCAACAATTATAGCCTTCTTGCAAACCGAATGTACGGCTATCTAGTTTTGAATACTAGATAGCCGTACAAGATTAGAGACAAAAGAATAGACCTCGCGACTTTAAGCCACGAGGTCCACATTCACACGCTGTGTAAGATGACTTAGTAGCGCACGAAGATATAGTTGTTGTTCATGCCGGCGGCAACGGAGCTGATGATGACGCCCGTTTTGTAGTCGGAAGCATGGATCATCTGACCATTACCGATATAAATGCCGGTATGGTAGGAGTTAACCACAACATCGCCGGGTTGCGGATCGGACACACGGGTCCAACCCATGAAGTCGACCGTGGTGCCCAGACGGCAGTAGCGTCCCGTGAGGCAATAGCTTACAAAACCGGAGCAGTCAAAGCTGTTCGGTCCAATGCCGCCCCAAGAATACGCATAGCCGAGCTTGCTGTAGGCGCGCGAAACAACGGAGCCACCATCAACAGACTGACTCGGTGCCGAAGGCGTGGGAGCCGGAGCGGGCGTGGGGGCAGGCTGCGGTGCGGGAGCCGGCGTGTTGCCGCCCTGGTTGTTGTTATTGTTGGTCTGGCCGCCATTGTTGGTGTTCTCGGTCGTACCGGCGGTGTCGTTGCTCACCGTGGCCTTTTCGGCGGTGCTAGCATTAATGCCAGCCTGCAGCGCAGCGTTGGCCTCGGCCTCGGCAGCGAGCTCGGCCTGCAGCTGCGAATCCAGGGAGTTCACGACACTCTGAGCCTCAGCCTGCTGGGCATTGAGCTCGTCGACCTTCTTTTGCGTCGCGGCGACGTTCTTCTCCTGCTCGGCCTGCTTATCGGTGAGCTGCTGCTTAAGCTCCTTGACCTCTTGAATGGTCTGAGCTTGCTTATCGGAAACTTTGCCGTAGTAGAACAGACGGTTGAGCATATCGCTCAGGTCATCGACACCCGTCAGAACCTGAAGCAGGCTCAGACCGCCGGTTTTGTACTCGCCGGCGACATAGGTTGAGAGCTTAGCCTGACCATCGGCGATCTCCTGCTGCTTTTGCGTGATCTCGCCGGCAGTCTGATCGAGCGCCTGCGTCTGCGTGGCGAGCTCATCGTAAATCTGCTGAGTTTGGGTACCGATCTGCTCGAGCTTCGTACGAGCAGCGGCAAGGTCGGATGCGGTATCGGCGTAGGCAGGAGCCGCGAGGCCCAAGCCCAAAACACAAGCGAGGGTTGCCGTAGCAGCGCAGCGTGCCATGTTTTTGTGCGTGTTTGCTGTGCGCATGTAGCTTCCTTTCCAGTAACTAAGGGTAACGGCTAGTCCACCGTCACCAGGCTAAAGAGCTCCACATCGTCATCAGACGGCGTGAGCTTCTCGCGCGGGTTGAGAAACGCAAGCTCAAGGATACAACCGTAACCGATAAGCTTTGCGCCCATATCTCGCACCAGTTTACCTGTTGCCTCGACGGTTCCGCCCGTCGCGACCAAGTCGTCCAGAATCAACACGGTATCTTTAGAGCTGATAGCGTCGGCATGGATCTCAATGGAATCCGTTCCGTACTCGAGCTCGTAGCTCTGGCTCACAGTCTTGCGCGGTAGCTTGCCCGGTTTACGTGCGGGAACAAAGCCGGCGCCAAGGGCTACAGCTACCGGTACGCCAACCATAAAGCCGCGAGCCTCGGGACCCACGACCTTGGTGATTCCCATGCCGGCAAAGTGCTCGGCGAGGGCATCGGTCATGGCTTTGAGCGCCTCGGGATTGCCAAAGAGCGGCGTGATGTCTTTAAAGATGACTCCGGGCTCGGGATAGTCGGGGATGTCGACGATTTGAGATTCGAAGTCGTACATTGCATGACCTTTCAATGGGTTCCCGAAATTTCAGCAGCGGTTATTTGCCCGCGGTGGCGGTGCCGGATTGCGAAGGGGGGACGACCTTGAGCGGCTTGACGAGAGAATCCTTGTGCGAAGCCGGCGCGGCTATCTCTTCGTTTTTGGCCTTGGTGGACTCGGAGCGAGTGATTTCCTCATCGAGTGCATCGATGTCGGCGTCCTCGACCACGGCGTTGAGCGACTCAAAAACGCGGTTCTTGAGCAGCGCGGTGTGCACGCCCTCCGTCAGGTCGTGAAGCTTCTTAAACGCACGCTCGAGCTTGGCGTCGCGCTCGTCATCGGAGGTATCCATGCCGAGCATGCTCACAAGCACCTGCTCAAACATCGAGGACTCGCGGTTGGCGGAAGACACGTACTGACGCAGGTTGCGCGGCTCGATATGGAAGCGCGACAGCTCGGAGCAGTAGCGGATGATCGGAAAATCGCGACCATCGACAAGCTCGCGATTCTGCGGACTCTTGATGATGCGAATGAGGTCGTTCTCGGCGAGCGAGCGGATAAACGAAATTTCGACGCCCAACATATCGGGAATGGTCTCGATGGGATGCAGCTTTTGCTTAGTCTCCTTGGGCTCCGTCTTGAGCGGAACATCGGATAGCAAGCCCACCTCGTAGGCGAGCGTTGACAGGTCCGTGGCGTTTTCCAAGCGCTGCTTAATCACGTTGAGCGGCATGTAGCGGGTCTTCTGCAAGTGCAGGATGACCTCCAGACGATCAACGTCCTCCTTAGAGTACTGACGGTATCCCTTAGGCGTACGATGAGGGGTAATGAGCCCCTCATCCTCTAGAAATCTAATTTTTGAGTTTGAAAGATCGGGGTATGCGCCTCGAAGTAGGTTGACGACTTGGCCGATACTCAGATAGTTGCGTTCGGCCATGCCCTACTCACCGGTTTCGATGCGCTCCGGCGTGCTCTCGTGGTAGATGAGCGTAAACGTACCGATCTGAACGGAAGAACCGTCGTGCAGCGGGGCTGCATTGACAATGGCACCGTCGACCCAGGTACCATTGAGCGAGCCCAGGTCCTCGATGCGAGCGCCGAGGCCCTCGCGAATAATGCGCGCGTGGCTGCGCGAAACGGTCATGTCATTAAGGAAGATGCCGTTCGCGGGATCGCGGCCGATGGTGGTCACGTCGTCCTCGAGCTCAAAGGCGGCACCAGTCTGCGGACCCTTGACGATGGACAGGACGGGGGCGGTGATGCGCACGTTGGCCATGAGGTCGGGAACGGTGACGTCGCTTGAAGGCACGCGGAATACGCAGGTAGCGTCAGCAGTCTTATCATTCTGAGGCATATTGTTAACCATGTTGTCCATGACAACCCCTAACTTATCGCGGACGTGCCGCAAATAATGAACCGTACGTAATCATACCCCAACGAATCAGTCTTCGATTTCAGGGTTCAGAAAGTCGATGTCCTCGTCCTCGGGATGCGCGAGAGCCTGTTTAATGGCCACTCCGCCCTTAATGGAGTAGATGACAGCCGTGAGCATGGAGAAGATCACGCCGCCGTACACAAAGAAGATGCCGAGGGGCACCGAGCTTCCGTTGAGGCCCGGGAAGGCCGTAAGGGTTGAAGATAAAAGGTGCAGGCCGTCAATAACGGGGAAACCGAGCAGCATGAGTGAGAAGCCGGTCATGAGCAGCGCCGTGGCAATCTTTCCGGGAAAGACCACATCGATGGGGCGACGGTGATAATGACGCACGATAAGCGTGCCGATGCCCAGATAGATGTCGCGGCCAATAATGAGTACGCAGACCCAGATGGGCAGCTCTCCGCGGACCACCAGTCCAAGTACGCCGGTGAACAGCAGCGCACGGTCGCAAATGGGATCCATGACCTTGCCGAGCCACGAGACCGTCTTAGTCATGCGGGCGATCTGACCGTCCATCCAGTCGGTGGAGGCGGCAACGGCGTAGATAACGATGGCGATGACACGGTTGTTATCCGTCACAAACAGGTACAGAAATACCAGGGTGAGGATCAGGCGCGTAAAGGTGATGAAATTGGAGATCGTAAAGATCTTATTCGACGGGTAATCGGAAGTGCCGATAAGCTCCTTTTTGATCTTCTTTTTGATGTCCACAGGACTCCCCCGCTGGTTAACGACAAAACTTTCGATACTATACCCGTTCCAGCGATGTCTATCCAGCGCAGCCATAGAGAGTCCAGACATGTGGAGGGCGCCTCTGGGCTGCGCTGGATTCTGCATTTGTGTACATCAGCCTCCAAAAGCGACATTTTTCGGCATCTTTGGTGGCTGGTGTACACGTTTTGATTCGGTGATTACATCGATCGGGAAAGTTGTTGCTTTAAGCAAATGCGTACGGGTCGAGAAGGGCTGGCACCAAAAGAGCCCAACGGCCGTTACGGCTTCGTTAGAAACGCGCCCCATCATGGATGGTGAACCCGAAAGGTAAGGCGCGCGGGCACGGCGACTCGGCCCGCGCGCCCGGAAGAGAAAGGATAAGCCCATGGATTACATGCTCGAGACGCGCGGGCTCACCAAGCGCTTCGGCCGCGGCGACCAGGCGCAGGACGCCGTGGCCGACGTGAGCCTTCATATCCGCGAGGGCGAGGTGTACGGGCTGCTCGGCCCCAACGGCGCCGGCAAGTCGACAACGCTCAAGATGATCTGCGGGATGCTGCGGCCGACGGCCGGGGAGATCCTCTTTGCCGGGCACGCCTGGCGCCGCGAGGACCTCTACGCAATCGGCAGCCTCATCGAGGAGGCGCCGCTCTACCCCAACCTCACCGCGCGCGAGAACCTGCGCGTGCGCACCACGCTGCTGGGCCTTCCCGAGAGCCGCATAGATGAGGTGCTCGCCGCCGTGGACCTCGCAGACACTGGGAAGAAGCGCGCCGGGCGCTTCTCGATGGGCATGCGGCAGCGCCTGGGGCTCGCGCTGGCGCTGATCGCCCGGCCACGCCTGCTCGTGCTCGACGAGCCCACCAACGGCCTCGACCCCATCGGCATCGAGGAGCTGCGCGACCAGATCCGCGGCTTCGCGGCGGCGGGCACGACGGTGATCGTCTCGAGCCACATCCTCTCCGAGGTGCAGCAGATGGCGGACACCATCGGCATCATCTGCGGAGGGCGCCTCGCCTACGAGGATGCGCTTCGGCCCGGGCAGGACCTCGAGGAACTCTTCATGAGTTTCTGCCGGGAAGGGCGACGAGCACGCGGGGAGGTGGCGGCATGACGGGCGAGAAAGGCGACCTGCTCGCGGGCCTGCGCGCCGAGGCCCTGAAGTCGCGCCACGCGGCACCGGTTCGCCTGGCCGTGCTCATGGCGCTGCCGATGCCGCTGCTCGGCGCGATGCCCTACCGGGGCGTGCAGATCTTCAGCGCGTGGAACTACTGGTACGCGCTCTTCCTGCCCGTGTCTCTCTCGCTCGTGGTGGCGTGCGTCGCGCGGGCGGACGCTCGCACGCGGATGCGGGGGCTTCTGGGCCTGGGCTTCCCGCTCGGGCGCGCCTGGTGGGCCAAGGCGCTCTGGTGCCTCGCTCTCTGCACGCTCTCGAACCTCGTGGTCTTCGGCATCTACCTCGCGGGATCGGCGTTCTCCTCGCAGGGCCTCACGGCCGCGGGCACCCTCACGATGCTCCTCTGCGCGCTCGCCAACACGGTGACCGCGGCGTGGATGATCCCCGCAGGGCTCTTCCTCACGGCGCGGCTCGGAATGCTCGCGGGCATCTTCTGCCCGCTCGCCGCGCAGCTCGTGGGCGGGTTCGCCTGGTCGCTGGTGCCGCTGCCGCAGCTCTTTCCGCCGTCGGCGAGCATGGTCATACCCACGAGCTTCATCCCCGTGCTGCCGAGCGGCGAGCCACTCGCGGCGGACATGGCGCTCGGCGGGGCGCTCGCGGCGGACGGCATGCTCACGCTAGCGGGCCTTGCGGTCAGCGCGCTCGCGTTCGCCGCGCTCACGGCGGCGGGCGCGGCCTGGTTCGCGCGCTCCGAGGAGAGGTGATGGCCATGACACGACTCTCCGACCCGACGCCGCGCATGACTCTCCCGCGGGCCCTGCTCTCCGAGGCCCTGCGCCTGGCGCGCTCCCCGCTCACGGCGGTGCACCTCGTCTGCGGCCTGGCAGCCGGTCTTGCCTGCGGCGAGTACTTCTCCGTAACCCGATGGGACCCGGCGCTGGGCGCGGACGCCTACGCCCAGTTCCTCGGCGCCCTCATGCCGCTCATGTCCGCCATCGTCTGTGGGCTCACCGTGGACGACGAGCGCGCTGCCGGGCGTCTCGCCAACCTCACGGCGGTCCCCTCGCGCGGGCGCGCCGTCGCGGCGAAGCTACTCGCCCTTGCGGCGCTCGGCGCGGGCGCGCTGGCCGTGGCGCTTGGCGTGTTCGGGGCCGTGCTCGCCGTTGCCGGGCGCCTGCCGCTTGGGCCCGCTCCGCTTGCGGCCGCCTGGGCGGGCATCGTGCTGGGCAGCCTGCCCCTCTACGCGCTGGGGCTCGGCGTGGCCCTGCGCCTCGGCCGCAACGCCGCCATCGGCGCCGGCGCGGCGGGTATGCTCCTCGCGTTCTTCTCAGTGGGCGGACTTGCGCACGGCCTCATGACCGGCGAGCTCACCGGTGCCCTGGCGACGCCCCTGAGCTGGGTGCCGCTCGCCTGGCCCGCGCGCCTGGGGTCGCTCGGGGTGGAGGCCTTCATCGACGCAGCACGCGCGGCGGGCCCTCTCCTCACGACTGCGCTCGCTGGCCTCGTGCTCACCCTGTTAGCCGACGCCGTCCTTCTCGCCTGGTTCTGCCGCTTCGAGGACGGGAGGGCGGATGCGTAGGAGGCCGCTCGCCGCCATGCTCGTCCTCCTCTCCGCAGCGCTCGTCCTGGGCGGGAATGACTTGCTCGACGCCGGCTGGGGGTCGGCGCTGCGCGCAGGGCTCTGGACCGCTGAGCGCGGCGCTAGTACAATTTCGACGGAAGTTTCAGGAGGTCGAACATGGCGAGGATACTGGCAGTGGATGATGAACGGGCGATCCTCGACGCGCTCGCGCGCGTCCTCGGCCGCGACGGCCATGAGGTCGTCAGGGCGGCGGACCCGACGGCGGTCCCGGGGATGGACCTCTCGCGCTTCGACCTCGTGCTCTGCGACGTCATGATGCCGGGGCTCGACGGTTTCGAGCTCGTGCGGCAGATCCGCCCGGACTTCGACGGGCCCATCGTCTTCCTGACCGCGCGCGTGGCCGAGGAGGACGCCGTGGCCGCCTACGGCCTGGGCGCCGACGACTACGTCCGCAAGCCCTTCGGGGCCGCGGAGCTGCGCGCCAAGGTCGCGGCCCATCTGCGCCGTGAGCGCCGGCCGCGCTCGCACGCCCTCTCCTTCGGGGAGGTGCGGATCGACCTCGGCGCGCGCGGCCTCGCGGTGGGCGGCGAGGCCGTGCCGCTCACGCCTACCGAGTACGCCATCTGCGAGTACCTCGCCCGCCACCCCGGGCAGGTCATGAGCCGCGCGCAGATACGCGAGGCGGTGCTCGGCTGGGAGAGCGACGCCGACGACGCGGCCATATCCATGCAGGTCAGCCGCGCCCGGAGGAAACTCTCCGAGGCCGGCGCCGATCCGATCGCGACCGTCTGGGGGATGGGGTACAAGTGGCAGCTCTGAGGACCGGGGCGCGAGGTCGCGGGGGCATGCCGCTCTCCTTCGTCATCGCGCGCTACTTCGCCTACGCGTTCGCGGCGGTCGCCACGGCGTGGCTCGCCTCGTTCATGGCGCTCTCCGCGGCGATCAACGCGGGCTTCGTCTACGAGGCAAGCTGGGGGCCGGCCAATGCGCGCGAGGTCGCGGAGGGCCTGGCACGCGACGGCGTCTGCGGGCAGCAGGACGTGCCGACGGCGTACCGCTACCTCATCCTGAACAAGGACGGACACGTGCTGATGACAGACCTCGAGGGCACGCGGCTCGAGGACGCGACGGAAATGGCCCGTGCGGCACTCGCCGCGGATCCGGGCACAGTGGAGATCGAGGGCGGGGGCTCGGGCCTCACCTACGCCGCGTTCCCGCTCAAGGGCGGCGGGGCCTGCGCACTCGTCAGCGAGTACCTGCCGCAGTGGGTCTCGCGCGACCTCGCCGGCCTGCTTCCCAACCCGCAGAACCTCATGCTCGTCGGCGCCGCTGCGGGAAGCGCGCTCGCGCTCGCGCTCGTGGCGCGCCGCGCGAGCCGCGTGATCTCGCGCAAGATGGCGCCGCTCGCGGAGGCGGCGGGGCGCGTCGGCGCGGGGGAGCTCGACTTCGCGGTCGGCAGCACCAACGTGCGCGAGGTGAACGACGTCCTTGCCGCGATGGACGCCATGCGGACCTCCCTCGCCGAGTCGCTCGAGGCCCGCTGGGCCGCGGAGCGGGGGCAGCGCGAGCAGGTGGCGTCGCTCGCCCACGACCTCAAGACGCCGCTCACCGTGCTGCGCGCCAACGCCGACTTCGTGGCAGAGGAGCTGGAAAACGAGAAAGACGCCGACCTCGCGGCCGCCGCGCGCGACATAGCCGGCAGTGTCGAAAGGCTCGACGGCTACGTGCGCCTGCTCATCGAGGCCTCGCGCGGGTCCGGCGGGGCGGAGAGGGCCCCCATGCGGCCGGCCGAGCTCTGCGAGCAGGTCCTCGCCGAGGCCGCCCAGATCGCCCGGTCGCGAGGCGTGACACTCGACGCGGCCACGGGCCCCGCTGTCGCGGGCGCGCCCGAGGCCCCGCTCGACCGAACCGCCCTGACGCGAGCCGCCGCGAACCTCGTGGCCAACGCCGCCGAGCACGCGCGCTCGCGCGTGGCGGTCTCCTGCGACGTCGCGGGCGGGCACCTCGTCATCGAGGTGTCCGACGACGGACCGGGCTTCTCTCCCGCCGCCCTCGAACGCGGCTGCGAGCGCCTCTTCACAGACGACTCCTCCCGCTCCTCGCGCGACGGAGGCCGCCACTACGGGCTCGGCCTCCACGCCGCCTCCGAGGCCGCGAGCGCCCACGGGGGCTCCGTCTCGCTCGCCAACAGCCCCTCGGGCGGCGCGGTGGCCACCATCGCGGTCCCCCTGTGCGGGGCCTGACGACTCAGGCCCTCACACCGGCGTGGCTCGCAACCAAACGCTTCCCGGATAATTCATGAGGCCGTACTCGTATTCGAGCCTGCCTATCTCTGCGGCAAGCGCCTCCGTCATGTAGAAGTTTTTCGTGCGGCCCGTCGACTTCGCCAGGCGGTCGTACCTGTTCGCAAGGTCCTCGGGGATTCTCAGGGCTGCGGTGGCGGTTGCCATGACGCACCTCTTGGTTAGATGTAATACGTATATTTCTTTCTATCACATCACCCGAACCCCGCACCGGCGTACGGCCGCATCTGCTTTTTACCTTACATTGTGTCAACCGGTCCATGCCCGGCATATTCTGCCGGATTGAATCAACCGTTAAATCAATCCGAGCCTTTAAGGGGCGGTTGAAATCCTTCGAGGACTGAGGGCGCCGTCCCTAGGTCGGCTCCTCGATGGCCTCGGCTGAATTCCCCTGCAATCGACCGCATGGGTTCCGGCACGGGGTTCTGGCGCTGCCCGAACGGGGCGCAAGACTCGGCCGTCGGTCGTGCCGGACGGCATACGTTTTGAGACCGGCAAGCTGTTGCCGGCTCGAGGACAGCGGCCCGGTGCACCGGGCCGATCGATAGAGGACTCAGGTTCACAGCGCAGTTTCTTGGGGCTCGCATATATAGGAAGACTTGATCGGCAATCGATTTTAATGAAGTCGACAGCGCATGTCAGAGCTTTCAACAAATTTAACATGCCACCCTTTATATCCGCACGCGCGTAATTCAACTCATAAGGACCGGCTATCCCTTACCTGTGACACAATCTCAAACGCACAGAACAGAATCATCAGTCCAATCATCGCATAAGAGGCAGCCGAACCTTCAAGCACTATTCCACAAAGAACAATCTCCGCGCCGCCAATAAGAACTGTTATCAGGCGCTCTGCCTTTTTGCTCTCGCCGCTCGCATAAAAAGGCGGCAAAGCGCACAAGATCACATATAGCCCGGGAAGGGAATACAGGATCGATAGTCCAAGTCCCCCATCAACTGCAGTGCTTTGCGTAAGAATCAACTGAACCCAAACGGCAATTATCACTGAGCAGGTTGTCGATAAAAGAAGACTAGAAATATAGCACGCAACAAAGTCCCGTCGCATTCGAACAGAGAAATCCGCGAACTCTCTTCGCCGCGTGGAAACAATAAGGTACACAGAAATTGCAATAGAACCAATCAGAGAAAACAGCGGAACAACCAGCAATTCAAGCTTATTACCCCATCGATCAACCACACCCCCACTCCAATGAGCGGGAATTGTATCAGGGAGGACTGACCAAGCCGTCCATAGAATCAGAAATGGAAGAATAGAGAGGATGAAAGATGATAACACTGCAGTAATTTTTTTTGAGGCTCTCATCGATTCCGCATCTCCTTGCGCGCCCACATTCCACTCCGCCTTAAATCAAGTATAAATAGATGGCGCTCGGTATTATTGGCGCAATCGCGATAGCGATTACCGCCGTTGTTTCTTTAAAAATGGTAGGAATACATGTCTCCAAGAATTGATATATCGATTGACGAGCTGCCCGAAGCGTCGAGCCTTCTTGATGGACATGACTATTCGTCACAAATCATTCAGCGTATCGCCGGGGTTCCAGTAATACTCGATGCATCGGGATGCCCTCATTCCCCTTTTTTCGAAGTTGAATATGATGACAGGACGACTAGGTTTACAAGTCAAGCAAGTTAATAATCTATGTAGTCAATATAATACCGTTGAACCCGCATATCGATACCGCTCAGCCATTCGCCTCGCCCCCGTCGCACG
>NZ_JADNOH010000074.1 GCF_015557435.1 Collinsella aerofaciens | reverse complement strand
CCCCCCCCCGAAGGTTAATTGCCGCTGCATGCATATGCGGCTCCCTTCGCTCAGGGTTTGTAGATACGGCTCGAGGGTAGGGCTATTTCAGATTTCTGCACCGGTCTTGCCGCTGCGGCAACGGAGCTCGTAGGGGAGTGTGGCAGGTGCTCTGAGAGCCGCTGCATGGCCCCATTTCCCCTCAACCCGATTACCTGTGCCACGAACTTCAAACCGTTCGTTCGGTTGCCAAAAGAAAAGCCCGCACGACTTTGAACTGCCTCCCATTTCTTGGACATGAGAAATGGGAGGCTTTCTTTATGCGCGTTGATTTGAGGGTGAAGCATGATGTCGAGGCCAGGAAGGCGGCCATAGGGCTCTTCGAGCTCGGGCACGGGTATAAATCTGCCGCGATTGCCCTTTCGCTTCCCGCGGAAGCCGTGAGAAGATGGCAGGAGATATACCGCGCGTTCGGGAGCGAGGTGCTGCTGCGCATGGACGGAAAGCAGGGCAGGTACACATACGAGCAGAAGGTCGCCGCCGCCTCCGCCGTCGTCGACGGCGGCATGACGAAGACCGAGGCGATGGCGGCGTTCGGCATAATGTCGATGTCGCCGCTCAAGAAGTGGTGCGCGCTATACCGCCGGGGCGGCGCGGAGGCCCTGCGCCCGAGGCCCAAGGGCCGGCCGAGCGGTTCCAGGGCGAGGCCGCGGACCCGCGAGGAGGAGCTCGAGGAGCGGTGCCGTAGACTCGAGGCCGAGGTGGCCTACCTAAAAAAATTACGCGCCCTGGTCGAGAGGGACGGGCTCTGACCAGGGCGAAGGCCGAAGCGGTCGCGGCCCTGCGCGCCGAGGGGCACGCGCTCGGGCACCTGCTCGCATGCGCCGAGCTCAAGCGGTCGACCTACTACTACGCCCTCGCGCACCCGCCGAGGCCCACGCGCCCCGAGCTCCGGGAGGCGGCCGCCGAGATCTTCTCGCGCACCGCCAACGGCTGCGGGCACCGGCAGATAGCGATGTGCCTCAGGGCGGAAGAGGGGGCCGTGATAGCCGACAAGACCGTGCTCAAGATGATGCGCGAGATGGGGATTCGCTGCGGCATCAGACGCGAGACGGCCTACCACAGGTACAACTCGTACAGGGGCGTCGTCGGCAGGACGTTCGAGAACGTGATCGCGAGGGATTTCGACGCCGGGGCCCCGTGGCGGAAGCTGGGGACGGACGTCACCGAGTTCAAGGTGGCCGGCGGCAAGGCCTACTGGGCCCCGACGCTGGACTTCTGCACCAAGGAGATCGTGGCGAGCGACATATCGACCACGCCCGACATGGCCCAGCAGGCGAGGATGCTCGACGGGCTGCTGTCCAAGATCCCCGAGGGCGCCGCCCCGACCATGCACTCGGACCGGGGCTGGCAGTACCAGCACGCCTCGTACACATCCAGGCTCGAGGCCGCCGGCATCGTCCAGAGCATGTCCAGGAAGGCGAACTGCATCGACAATGCCGCCACCGAGCAGCTCTTCGGCCACGTCAAGGACGAGTTCTACAGGGGCCGCGAGTGGAAGACGTTCGAGGATTTCAAACGCGACCTGGAGGAATACATAGTCCACTGGAACACGAGCCGGAGGCAGGTAAGATTGAAGGGCCTGACCCCGGAGGAGTACCGGAATCAGGCCCTCGCGGCCTAGTCGCTATTTAGGGCGTCCAAGATTTGGGGCGCAGTTCACTTCGCGCGGGCTTTTCGCTAGACAAGCTAGAAGACAAGCTAGAAACACCAGGCGGGACAGACAACCTTTGAATATTTTGCGTTTTGAGCATTTGATGCCCAACCTCCTGAAAGGACATCAAGAAAATCCGTCGGATTATAGTAGGTCGGACGAAGAGAGCGCTCCCAAAAGGCGTCGCCGTTACTCAAAGAATTCCCAAGTTGACTTTTATTCTCGGGTGTTCTGAACACTTCGTACTGAGTCCCTTCTTTACTGAGCCAACTGTTCGGCGGCCATTTAGCGCCATTTTCGGTTACTTCGGGGTTATCAACTATTTCCGAATAGCTAAGCAGGAACAGTTTGTCGGTGGTAGCCGTCACGGCGGCGTCCTTGTTCTCGATACCGCTGTCGACGTTGTTCGTGAGCTTCCTGACGGATTTCACCTTGGACTGGAAATCTGAGGGCATGAGGTTCCAGATTTCACCCGAGTTCATTTTCCCGCGGAGCTCTGACTTCTCCCAACCGCCGATAGTCTTGCCATCGGGATTCATGCGTGAGGAGATATTCGTTGATGTTGTAAAGAATGTAAGACCTGCCTTGCCGGACCCGTCCGCGAGTTCGTCGTGGTTGATACCGATGATTCGGTAGGTCAGCGTCTTGCCGTCCGTCAGCTTCACCGAGAACTTCGTCCCAGCGTCCATCGCAGCCTTTGCCTTGGCATAGGCGAGAGACGAAGTCCCGTTTTTGGCGAGGTCTTTGGCAACCGCCTCCTGCTCGTCGAGTGTCCAGTCCTTCGCTTCCTTGGCGACGGCCGCCTGGACGGTCGCGGAATCGGCGCCTGTGGAGCCGCCGCCGGACGCGCCTCCCTCGGTGCCGCCGGTCGTCCCATTGTTCACCGTGTTGCCGACCAGGTTGAACTGGTTGCGGATGGCTCCGGCCACGCCTGGTCCCGCCAACACGATGACCAGGCCGATTACCGCGATGATCAGGACATACTCGATGATAGATTGGGCTCGGAGGCGGGCACCTCTAGGAGATACCCCCCCCGAAGGTTCTGCGCCGCTGCATACATATGCGACACTCCCTTCGTATGGGGATTGATATTGCATGCAGGAGCGTACGTTAGAGCGAACCGATCAGCCCGTAACGTGCCGCTGCGGCAACGGTAGCGGCGGGGGAAAGAGTCAGGCGCTCTGAGAGCAGCCATGACGCCCGCTTCGGGCGTTGCCCGCATTCCTATCGAGTCAACCGCTTCATACCTTTAGACAGACGAATGAAAGCCATAGAAAAGCGGGATCCGGCTATAAGCCGGACCCCGCCCAAGGCCTCGTTGTAGGCCTCGGTGTCCGCCATGTCCTCAGCCTTCTCGAGCGCGGCCCTTCTCACGAACTCGGAAAAGGACATGCCCGCGGCGTCCGCATTATCCCGAATCGAAGCTCTTTCGTCCTCATCGAACTTGACCGCAATCTCGCACATCGCCATGGCCGCTCCCGTCAGCGCCGTCATCTGAGTGAGTCAATTATCCACCCACCGCGTACTTCCCGAACTCGAAACGCCAAGCAGGATGAGGCTCTACACGAGGACGCCGCAGAGGTACTGGCGGAGGAGCGCGGCAGGCGCTCTAAGAGCCACTGTATGACCCATTTTCTCCTCAACCCGATAACTATGCTTCAAGACGACAATCGTTCGCGCGGTTACCAAAAGAAACTAGAAACACCAGGCGGGGCAGACGTAACCATAGCTCGACGCAAAGATGTTGCTCGACGGCGTGCCGTGGTTGTCGACATAGAGGAAGCGCACAGAGTTGTCTGGAAGCACCGAACGCTCCCACGAACCGCCGCCTGTGGCAATGGCAGGGTTGCCCGAGTGGCTATTCATCACCTTGCCCTTGAAGGCCTCGTACTGGGTTCCCTCTTGTTCAATCTATGAATAGTCAGACCAATCGCTATATGGGGTCTCGACGATTTCGGAGTAGCTGAGCAGGAAGAGCCTGTCGGAGGTCGCCGTCACGGCGGCATTCTTGTTTGCGCTGCCGCCGCCGACGTTGTTCGTGAGTTTCTTGACGGCCTTCACCTTGGACTGGAAATCGACGGGCATCAGGTTCCAGATCTCACCGGAGTTCATTTCCTTACGGAGCTCCGACTTCTCCCAGCCGCCGGCGTTGGTGTCCGTGGCGTTCACGCGGGAAGCAAAGCTATTCGAGGTGGTAAGGAACGTCAAGCCCGCCTTGCCGCTACCGTCGACAAGGTCGTCGTGGTTGATGCCGATAATGCGGTATCTGAGGGTCCGTCCATCGGTCAGTTCCATCGAGAACTTGATGCCGGCATCCATGGCGGCCTTCGCCTTGGCGTACGCAGGCAATGCCTCGCCCTTCGCGGCGATGTCCTCGGCCACGGCTTTCTGCTCACCGAGCGTCCAGTCCTTCGCGTCCTTG
>NZ_JADNOH010000073.1 GCF_015557435.1 Collinsella aerofaciens | reverse complement strand
GAACCCTTCCTCCTCTTTCCGGACATGCCGTCCTCCGATCTCCCGGGGCCGGCCGGTCCGGCCCTCAGGGTATCGGGTTCCCATATTCATCCGTACATGTGCGGATGAATGTGGGAGGTGTTCGGATGAAGTCGATAATCAAGGGTGCCGCCCGCTTCATTTGCGGACGGCACTTTTTCTTTTCTAGTTCGAATAAATCGGCTATCGTTTTATTGTTTGCGTTGCAATGCCTTTTATAGGGGAGATAAGAGATGAAAATTGACGAGCTGGTTCGTGACCATTACGTCGATTTGGGCGACATAGATCGTGACATTTGGCGCTATATCTCAATGCATCGCTACGAGGCTGCTAATTCGACGCTTGTTGATCTAGCGGCCAAGTGCAACGCATCAAAATCTGCCGTTCTACGCTTTGCTCAGCGCCTAGGGTTTCGTGGATTCTCTGAGTTCAAATACGCCCTCAAGGCTGAAGTAGAAGCTGATGCTCGCGATATAGTCGACGCTGCGGTTCTCGATCGTTATACCGCCATTGTCTTAAAATCGCTTAAAGACTTTCTTTCGCGTGATTTCACGCCTGTATTCAGGCTTATCGAGCAGAGCTCAAAGGTGTTTCTTTACGGCACGGGAACGCTCCAACGTGCGGTTGCTCAAGAGATGCGTCGCGTGTTTTTGGCTGGTGACGAATATTTCTACGTCGTGGAAGGCGTTGATGAGACCGCAGCTCTTACGGGCGCTTTGACTCAAGACGATCTTCTCTTTGTCTTTTCTCTAAAAGGACAATCCGATAATGCAACTACGCTTGCGCGAAATCTCAAAGCCAGAAACGTTCCTTTTATTGCGGTAACGAGCTATCTGGATAACGATATCGCTCATCTTGCTGATGAGAGCATCTTGGTTGGTACC
The DNA here is from genome assembly GCF_015557435.1 of Collinsella aerofaciens. GTDB lineage: Bacteria > Actinomycetota > Coriobacteriia > Coriobacteriales > Coriobacteriaceae > Collinsella > Collinsella aerofaciens_Z. Next base: position 18,617 of record NZ_JADNOH010000073.1, on the reverse strand, counting down.
GAGAGCCTACCGATTGGTGGCGGACATAGTTACGAAGTGCTCGACGCTTATTTTCTTCTTGTCAGCATCTTGTTCTTGAAGTATTCCGAATACAAACGAGCGCATCGATAGGTTTCCGCAGGTAAACGAGCTGTGGAAATTTCCCAGCTGGTGGGAATTCGTCCCAACCACGGACGATGTACCTATATCGTCTTTCTCAGGTCTTTCTGGGATATTCGCCTCCTACACTTGGCCTCATTAAACGAGACCGCGAACGAATGCGAGTCTCGGTGAATCGGGAAGGGACGAAATGGATTCCTTGAAGATCACGGACGTCCGTCCCATCTGCACTGCTCCCGAGGGCATTAACCTTGTTGTGGTGAAGGTGGAGACGAATGACCCGTCCATCTACGGTGTTGGCTGCGCTACGTTTACGCAGCGTTATGAGGCGGTTGCCCATGCGGTTGACCGCTATCTGAAGCCCTTTTTGCTAGGTAAAGATCCTGCGCGAATTCAGGATATCTGGCAGACTGCACATGTTTCTGGATATTGGCGAAACGGGCCGATCTGGAACAATGCACTTTCCGGCATTGACATGGCACTTTGGGACATTAAGGGCAAGATGGCCGGCATGCCGCTCTATGACCTTTTTGGTGGTAAATGCCGCGATGCTGTTCCGGCGTATATTCATGCCGATGCACAGACGATAGAGGGCGCAATCGATTTGGTCCAGCAGCGCGTCGATGCGGGCTGGAATCGAATCCGCGTTCAAATCGGTGGCTATGGCGGAAACGTTCCTGTTGAGAATAAGCCTAAAGATGCGCTACCCGGTGCATACTATGATCCCAAAGTGTATATGCGCACGGCTATTGAGGGCTTTACTGCCTTACGTCGCGAGTTTGGTGACGACATTGAGCTGTGCCATGATGTCCATGAGCGTTTGACGCCTTCCGAGGCAATCCGCTTCGCGCAGCAAATGGACCAATTCGACCTGCTGTTCCTTGAGGACGTGCTCGCTCCCGAGCAAATCGCATGGTTCGATCAGGTGCGCGCTCATACGACTTGCCCGCTTGCCATGGGCGAGCTCATCAACAACCCGCATGAGTGGATGCAGCTTGTTCAGAATCGAAGCGTTGACTATCTTCGTCTCCACATCAGTCAGGCAGGTGGAATCACGCCCGTTCGCAAGATCATTGCTTTCGCTGACGTTAATGGAGTTCGCACCGCTTGGCATGGTCCTGGCGATATGTCCGGTATTGGGCATGCGGTCAACACGCACCTTTCCATTTCCTCACCGAACTTCGGTATCCAAGAGTGGAGCTGCAGCATTAAGGAGAACACGTATCGTGTGTTCCCGGGCATGCCAGTCGTTGAGAACGGCTATGTGTATCTGAACGATCAGCCCGGTATCGGTGTGGATATCGATGAGAATCTCGCAGCAGAGTTCCCTCCCGTCGATAAGGATTTGAGTTGGCTTCTTTGCAGACTTCCGGATGGTTCCGCTGCTCGACCGTAATGCGACCCGGAGTTATTTGTATTTGAGTTCCTTGAAAGGGGATAGACCATGAAAACTGATGATAAGGCCATTGCCAAAGGCATTGTTGCTGCAGTTGGAGGCGTAGACAATATCAGGGCCGTGGGTCATTGTTCGACCAGGCTGCGTTTGACGCTTCATGATAAGACCAAGGTCGATGAGAAAACAATCGAAGATATTGAGGGCGTCAAAGGCCAATTCTTCGCCGGCGAACAGTATCAGGTGATTTTGGGCACCGGTCTTGTTAACCGTGTTTACGATATTGTCGCGGGCGAGAATCAGGGCGGTGTTAACACCGATATTAAGGCCGACCTGTATGCCGGCATGTCGCTCCCCAAGAAGCTCTCTCGTATTTTGGGCGATATCTTTATTCCCGTTATTCCCGTCCTAGTGGCAACAGGCCTTTTTAGCGGCTTCATTAACTGCATCAACTCGTTTGGCGTTCAGATGGACCCCAACGTTTTGACGATCGCGACCATTCTGATGAAAACTGCTTTTACCTTTCTGCCCGTGCTTATTGCATGGTCGGGCATGAAGCAGTTTGGTGGTAGCCCCGTCATCGGCATCGTCCTTGGTCTCATGCTGGTGAACCCGCTTCTTCCTAACCCGAATGATGTGGTTAAGGGTACGGTTGAGGCAATTACTTTCCATCCGTTTGGTCTTGAGTGGAATGTTGTAGGTTATCAGGGCTCGGTGCTTCCCGCTCTTGTTGTTGCGTATATCGCTGCAAAGACCGAGAAGACTCTTAAGAACGTTGTTCCGGATGTTCTGGATCTTATCATCACTCCGTTTACTACGATCCTCATTGCCGGCTTGCTTGGCATGCTTGTTATTGGCCCCGTTTGCCAGACCGTGGAACACGCTGTTTTGGCTGCCGCGAAGTTCGTTATCGCGTTGCCGTTCGGTCTGGGTGGACTAATCCTTGGCGGAACGCAGCAGGCGATTGTGGTTACCGGTATGCACCACATCTTCCTTGCGCTCGAAACTGACTATCTTGCTACCACCGGTTTCAACCCCTTCAATGCCATGATTTCCGGTGGCATTATGGCCCAGGCTACCGCCGCCTTGGTTACCGGTCTTAAGGTAAAGAACCCTAAAAAGCGTGGCTTCTATATGGCTGCATCGCTGCCTGCATTCCTGGGCATTACCGAGCCGGCAATCTTTGGCGTGAACCTCAAGTTTGGCAAGCCGTTCCTGTTCGCTCTTTGCGGAGGTGCCTGCGCTGGTTGGTGTGGCGCAATGCTTCATGCTGCCAGTACCGGTATGGGCGTTGCTGCTATTCCGGGAATCGTTACCTACCTGTACAGCCAGCAGGCCATCATCAACTACTTTATCATCCATGGTGTTGGCATTGCGGTTTCCGGTCTGCTCACTTGGTTCTTCTTTGACCCTAACAAGGCCGAACAGGCTGAGCTTGAGAACTAGGTTTTGTTTGATCTAACTCAGATGGGTATATCGTTCATTTCATGAGGCTTTGATGGCTCATATCCAATGAAGCGTGCTTTCCCTGTACATACTCTTTTTAGATAAAGCGAGATGCCTGCAAGTCGCAGGCATCTCGCTTGTCGTATTTGCTATCATCATGCGAGTTAACGATGTGGCGGGGCGTTCTTACCTTTGCTCACTGCAAGTTCCGCACGAGCCGAAGAGCACTTAATGTGCTCTTCGTGCGAGCAGGACTGTCCGCAGCAGCGAGTAAAGGTAAGAACGCCCCGCCCCAACCTAGATAACAAAGGAGCTGATATGTGCGATTGCACAGATCATAAGGACGAGATCCCTGCTTACGACGCACAGGCCATTGAGTCCAAGTGGATGAAGGCCTGGGAGGACTCCAACCTCTTTGCCGTCGACACCGACGACAGCAAGCCCAAGAAGTACGTGCTCGAGATGTTCCCGTATCCGTCGGGCGACCTGCACATGGGTCACGCGCGCAACTACACCATCGGCGATGCCATGGCCCGTCAGGCCCGCATGCGCGGCTACGACGTGCTGCATCCCATCGGCTTTGACGCCTTTGGCCTGCCCGCCGAGAACGCCGCCATCAAGCACAATACGCAGGCTGCCGCCTGGACGTATAAGAACATGGACCAGGCACTCGCCACGATGAAGCGCATGGGCTTCTCCTACGATCTGGATCGCATGGTCAAGACCTGCAGCCCCGACTACTACCGCTGGGGCCAGTGGATCTTTGAGAAGCTGTGGGAAAAGGGCCTGGTCTACCGCAAGAAGAACCCGGTCAACTGGTGCCCCACCTGCAAGACTGTTCTGGCCAACGAGCAGGTCACCGAGGGCAAGTGCTGGCGCTGCGGCACCGAGTCCGAGAAGCGCGACCTTGAGCAGTGGTACTTCAAGATTACCGAGTACTCTCAGGAGCTGCTCGATGACCTGGAGAAGCTCCCCGGCTGGCCCGAGCGCGTCAAGCAGATGCAGGCCAACTGGATCGGTCGTTCCGAGGGCGCCGAGGTCGACTTTACCCTGTGCGACCAGGATGGCGATCCCATCGAGGGCGACGAGGGTAAGATCACCGTCTTCACCACGCGTGCCGACACCCTTTTTGGCGTCTCCTTCTTTGTCCTGGCTCCCGAGTACGCCGGCCTGCATGAGCTCGTCGAGGGCACGGAGTACGAGGAGGCCGTCACCAAGATCGTCGAGGACTCCAAGCATATCTCTGCCGTCGAGCGTGCCCAGGGCACCCTCGAAAAGCACGGTGCCTTCACGGGCCGCTATGTGGTAAACCCGGTCAACGGCGAGAAGGTCCCTGTGTGGGTTGCCGACTACGTCGTTGCCGACTACGGCACCGGTGCCGTCATGGCCGTTCCCTGCGGCGACCAGCGCGACTTTGAGTTCGCCCGCAAGTACGACCTGCCGATCGTGCCGATCATCCTGGACGATGACGACCGCGCAGCCGTCGAGGCTAACGGCGAGACTATCGATACCTTCCATGCCGAGACCGTCGACTGGGATTGCGCCCATGCTGCCGAGGGCACGCTCGTCCAGTCCGGCAAGTACACCGGTATGCGCGGCGGCAAGCACTCCGAGGGCGAGGCTGCGATCGTGGCCGACCTCGAGGCCATGGGCTGCGGTCGTCGTAAGGTCGAGTTCCGTCTGCGCGACTGGCTCATTTCCCGCCAGCGCTATTGGGGCAACCCCATCCCGGCCATCCACTGCGAGCACTGCGGCATCGTGCCCGTGCCCGAGGATCAGCTGCCGGTGACGCTGCCCGAGAACCTTGACCTGGGTGCCGGCGAGACCCTTGCCGAGTGCAAGGAGTTCTACGAGACCACCTGCCCGGTCTGCGGCCGCCCGGCCAAGCGCGAGACCGATACCATGGACACCTTTACCTGCTCCAGTTGGTATTACCTGCGCTATACCGACCCGCACAACACCGAGCTGCCTTTCTCCCGCGAGGCTGCCGACCGTTGGATGCCCGTCGATAACTACATCGGCGGCATCGAGCATGCCATTCTGCACCTGCTCTACAGCCGCTTCTTTACCAAGGCGCTGCGCGACCTGGGTCTGTTGAGTGTGGACGAGCCCTTTACCAACCTGCTGTGCCAGGGCATGGTCAAGGACGAGAACGGCGACACCATGTCCAAGTCCAAGGGCAATGTCGTACCCCCGAGCTCGGTCATCGAGCCCTTCGGCGCCGACACCATGCGTCTGGCGATCCTGTTTATCGCCCCGCCCGAGAAGGACTTCGACTGGGATCCCAAGGCCGTTGAGGGCGCCAACCGCTTCATCAAGCGCGCCTGGCGTATCGTTTGGCAGCTCGTCCAGTCCGGCGACGCCAACGTGGCCTTCGACAAGTCCGCGCTCGACGAGACCGCGATGAAGCTCTATCGCGAGCGTCACCGCACCATCGCTAAGTGCACCGAGGACTTCGATCGCGGCCAGTTCAACACCGCCATCTCGGCCGTCATGGAGCTCGTTAACGCGGCGAGCGCCTACCTCAACGCCACTGAGGTCGCTTCCCGTGACAAGGCGCTGTGCTATGGCGTGGCTAAGGATATCGTGAGCGTTCTTGCCCCCATCTGCCCGTTCTGGGCCGACGAGCTGTGGCACGAGGCTCTCGGCTGCGAGGGCAACGCCTATACCGCCGCCTGGCCCGAGTTCGACCTGGCCGAGTCCATCGAGGACACGGTGCAGATCGTCGTTCAGGTGCTCGGCAAGGTCCGCGGCCGCGTCGAGGTGGGCCGCAATGCCTCCAATGAGGATATGCAGGCTGCCGCCGAGGCCGCCGTCGCCAAGTGGCTCGAGGGCAAGACGGTCGTCAAGGCCATCTGCGTGCCCGGCAAGCTGGTCAACCTGGTGGTCAAGTAAGCACTGCGCGCTTAACTGACGCATAAAAGACGAGGGACGATCCGGTTGGGTCGTCCCTCGTTTTGTGTTGTATGACCTGCTTAGTCAGTGCGTCGCACCGTCTTCTACGGGATGTGTACCAGGTCCCTAAAGTAAACGTTGCCCGTTGCCTCTTCGAACATCCAGATATTGAGGTAGATGTCGTTGAGGTCGTTGTTTACATCAAAGTCCGGGTCGTCGAAGGTGCCTACAAAGGTGAGCATGGCGCGCGTTTCCTCGCCCGCTGCGACCTGCTGGCGCATGCGCACATCGCGGACCACGCCGTTGACGTAGGCATAGGAGTCCACATCGCCAAACATCATGTCGACATCGGTGTTGTTTGTCACCGCAAAGACCAATACGGCGTCGCCGTAGCCATCCGTGTCCTTGCCCACGCAGGTAACATGGACGTTCTCGTCCGCCTCTAGGTCGATGGGGAACTGTTCTTGGGGATCGGGGCCCAAACCCTGGGGATCGACGATGTCCTCGTCTATTTTGTCGAAGCTCACCGGGGGTTCGGTTTTTTCGATGGCTTTGGTGCTGCCGGGATCCGGTTCGCATGTTCCGGTTTTGCTGTTCGTTTTGCCGCAGCCCACGAGGGCCAACGAGCACGTTGCGATGGCGAGCGCAGTCATGCAGAGGGTGCCTAGGCGTTTCATGGGTGCCTCCTTGCCGTAGAGGATTTGGAAAGGTTCGTCGTTGTGCGACTTGCTGGCCGGCTTGTTGCGGAATGTCCCTTAGCGTAAGTCTGATCGATAAGGGCTCGGGGAGGAATGCCCTTGGGGTCCGAACAGACCTGTGGATTGGGACGCATGGCCCGTTTTGGGACTGTTGAGGGCGCGCCGCATGTGGTTCCTCGGTCAATTGTCCTATTCTTGTGGAGAACCTGTGCGCACGCTGACCTGCAGATTCGTACTGTGCTTGCACGTTTCCGCAGCTATTGGTATAGTTTGCTTGCAAATGAAGTTGTAATTGAAAGAAGTGGGGTTTCGGCCCCGCTTCTTTTTTGTATGGATGGAGGTGCCGCAATGGTCAAGACCAAGACCGAGCAGGCGATCATCGACGCGCTCGAGGCCGTCGCTCCCCAGCACGATGTCGACATCGTCGACGTCGAGCTCGTGGGCGCCACCAAGGCCCCCTGCGTGCGCGTGCGTATCGAGGGTGCCGAGGGTCAGAGCCTGTCTCTCAACGACGTCACGGCCAACACCAAGTGGGTCGGCGATGTGATTGAGGAGCTCGACCCTATCTCTTCGAGCTATACGCTTGAGGTGTCGAGCCCGGGCATGGCGCGCCCACTGCGCCGCCCGTGCGACTTTGCCCGCTTTGTGGGCGAGAACTGTGAGCTCACCTCCACCGCCACCGAGGGCCGTCGCAAGTACGCCGGCAAGATTGCCGCTGCGACCGAGACCGACGTGACCCTCGAGCTCGAGGACGGCGAGTCCGTTACCCTCGATTTCTCTGATGTTAAAAAGTGCAAGTTGAAGCCCACCTACGACTTCAAGCCCGCGAAGGAAGGAAAGTAAGATGGCAGCATCCGACATGATGTCCGCCCTGATGGAGCTTTGCCAGGAGAAGCACATCGACCAGCTCTACCTGATCGACCGCCTGGAGCAGTCGCTCGCCAAGAGCTATGCCGAGATCCTGCATCTTGAGTGGGGCGCCAAGGTGACCATCGACCGCACCACCGGCAAGATCTACGTCTACCGCCTGGAGCCGATCGACGATTCCATGGACGAGGAGGGCAACTTCACCGAGTTCGAGGAGATCGACGTCACCCCCAAGAACACGAGCCGTATCGCTGCCCAGCACGCCAAGGCCGAGATCAACGCCATCGTGCGTAACTCCGCCCGCGAGCAGATCTACGAGGAGTTCTCCGGCCGCATCGGTGATCTCATCAGCGGTACCGTGCTGCAGTCCACGCCCGACTTCACGATCGTCAAGATCCGCGAGGGCGTCGAGGCCGAGCTGCCGCACTTCGACCAGCGCCGTTACGAGAACGAGCGCAATGAGCGTCCGATGGGCGAGCGCTACCTGCACAACCAGCACATCAAGGCCGTGATCATCGACGTTCGCGACCCCAACTCCAACCTGCAGCCGGTTCGTGGCGAGCACAGCCGTCCGCCGATTGTCATCTCCCGCACCCACCCCGAGCTCATGCGTCGTCTGTTTGAGCAGGAGGTGCCCGAGATCTATGAGGGCACCGTCCAGATCAAGTCGATCGCCCGCGAGCCCGGCCAGCGTTCCAAGGTAGCCGTCCACTCGCTCGACGACCGTCTGGATCCCGTGGGCGCCTGCGTCGGCCCCAAGGGCAGCCGTGTTCGCGCTGTCGTGGGCGAGCTCCGTGGCGAGCGCGTCGACGTCATCCTGTGGGATGCCGATCCTGCCGTCTACGTCGCCAACGCCCTGTCGCCTGCCAAGGTCACCCGCGTCCTCATCGACGAGGAGAAGGCCTACGCCGGCGTCATCGTGCCCGACGACCAGCTGTCCCTCGCCATCGGCAAGGAGGGCCAGAACGCCCGCCTCGCCGCGCGCCTGACCGGCTGGCACATCGACATCAAGTCCGAGACGCTTGCCGCCGACATCCTCAAGAACGTCCCCGTTCACGAGGAGCCCGCCGCCGACCTGATCGGTGACGAGGAGGACGAGGACGTCCGTCGCTGCGAGTACGTGTCCGAGGACGGCATCCAGTGCCGCAACCAGGCCCGTCCCGGCTCCCGTTTCTGCGGTATCCACGACACCGACGCCTTCGATGATGCGGAGGACCTGATCTAGCGCGCGGTCGCGCCGGGCAGGTCCCGGCGCATCTCCCACGCTCGTTCAGTCTCTAGGCACCCAAGGTGCCAGAAAGGGTAGGTGAAGTCATATGGCAAAAGTCCGTGTGTCCACCCTGGCCAAAGAGTTCGGCATGACCTCTAAGGAACTGATGGGTCATCTCGCCGATATGAAGATTCCCGCTAAGTCCGCTTCCTCCACCTTGGAGGACGCCTATGTCGCCATGGTCCGCAAGCAGCTCGCCTCGGTGATCGAGGCTCGCGCTCAGGAAGTCGAGGCCGCCAAGCAGGCCGAGGAGCAGGCAGCTGCCGCCGAGGAGGCTGCACGCGCCGCCGAGGCCGAGCGTGAGCGCATCGCCGCCGAGAAGGCACGCGAGGAGGAGCGCCGCCAGTTTGCCGCAGCCCAGGCTGCCGAGGAGGCTGCCCGCGCCGAGGCCGAGGCCAAGAAGAAGGCCGAGCAGGAGCGCCTTGCCCGCGAGAAGGAGGAGGCTGCCCGCGAGGCCCAGCGCCGCGCCGTTCCCGCTTCCGACTCCGGTTCGCGCTTCCGTTCCCTGCTCGACCAGATCGCCGCACAGGAGACCGTGCTCAAGGAGAAGAAGGACGCCGAGGACAAGGCCAAGGCCGAGCGCGCCGCCGAGCGCGGTAACCGTCGTGGCGGCAACAACGACCGCCGCGGTGGCCGTCGTAACGATCGCAACGCCTCCGACAACAACTCCGAGCGTAACGCCTCCGAGAGCCGTCCGCACAGCCATCGCACCAACGCCAGCAACAACGTCGCTGCCGGCATGGACTTCCCCAACCCCGATAAGCAGGGCAAGGGCAAGAAGCGCAAGGGCGGTCACAACAACGAAGAGGACCACTATAGCCGCATGGCTCGCGAGGCCGAGGAGTACAGCCGCGAGAAGGTGCTCGAGGAGGCTCGTGCCGCCGTCGAGGAGGCCTCTCGCGAGTCCACCGGTCGCCGCAAGAAGCGCAAGGAGAAGCGCGAGCGCGAGGCTGCCAAGGCTCAGGAGGAGCGCAAGATAGAGGAGGCGCTGGCCCAGGGCGTGAACCCCGAGGAGCTCGACGCCATCAAGGTTTCCCAGGGCGTTACCGTTCAGGAGCTCGCCGAGGCGCTCGACGTTCCGGCCAACGACATCATCAAGCGCCTGTTCCTGCTGGGTACGCCGCTCACCATGACGCAGTCCATGTCCGACGACCTCGTCGAGCTCGTCGCCGACGACCTGGGCCGTCAGATCAAGATCATCACCCCCGAGGAGGAGAACACCTTCTCGTTCTACGACGATCCCGCCGACCTCAAGCCGCGCGCCCCGGTCGTCACCGTCATGGGCCACGTCGACCACGGCAAGACGAGCCTCCTCGACGCTATCCGTCACACCGGCGTCGCTGCCGGCGAGGCGGGCGGCATTACGCAGGCCATCGGCGCTTCGCAGGTCATGATCAACGACCGCAAGATCACCTTCATCGATACCCCCGGTCACGCCACCTTTACGGCCATGCGTGCCCGCGGCGCCAAGGTGACCGACATCGTCATTCTGATCGTGGCTGCCGACGACGGCGTCATGCCCCAGACCATCGAGTCGATCAACCACGCCAAGGCCGCCGGCGTCCCCATCGTTGTCGCCGTCAACAAGATCGATAAGCCGGGCGCCAACCCCGACCGCGTGCGCCAGGAGCTCACCGAGTACGGCATCATCCCCGAGGAGTGGGGCGGACAGAACATGTTCGTCAACATCTCGGCCAAGCAGAAGATCGGTATCGACGACCTGCTCGAGACCGTGCTGCTCCAGGCCGACGTGCTCGAGCTCAAGGCCAACCCCGACACCTTCGCTTCGGGCAACGTCCTCGAGGCTAAGCTCGACAAGGGCCGCGGCTCGGTTGCCACCGTGCTCGTGACCCGCGGTACCCTGCACGTGGGCGACACGCTGGTCGCCGGCCTCACCTATGGCCGCGTCCGCGCCATGCTCGACCCCAAGGGTAACGCCGTCACCGAGGCCGGTCCCTCCGACGCCGTCGAGATCCTGGGCCTGCAGTCCGTCCCCAACGCCGGCGACGAGTTCCGCGTGTTCGAGGACGAGCGCGAGGCTCGCGCCCTTGCCGACGAGCGTTCGCTCAAGGCCCGTATCGAGGAGCAGAGCCGCGTGAAGCACGTGACGCTCGAGAACCTCTTCGAGACCATCGCCGACGCCGAGGTCAAGGAGCTCAACCTGATCATCAAGGCCGACGTCCAGGGTTCCATCGAGGCCCTTCAGGACTCGCTCGACAAGATGGACCAGTCCGAGGTGCGCATCAACACGATCCACTCCGCGGTCGGCGCCATCAACGAAACCGACGTCGTCCTGGCCGACGCCTCCAACGCCATCATCATCGGCTTTGGCGTTCGTCCCGACGGTAAGGCCCGCTCCGCCGCCGAGCGCGAGGGTGTCGAGATCCGTTGCTATGACGTCATCTACAAGTGTCTCGAGGAGCTCGACGCTGCCCGTATCGGCATGCTCAAGCCCACCGAGGTCGAGGTCTCCACGGGTACCGCGACCGTCCTGGACACCTTCAAGGTGCCCAAAGTCGGTATCGCCGCCGGTGTCCGCGTCGAAGAGGGCGAGATCGCCGCGACCGATTCCGTGCGCCTGGTGCGCGACGGTATCGTGGTCTTCAACGGCAAGATCGCCTCGATGCGCCACTACAAGGACGAGGCCAAGAGCCTCAAGAGCGGCTCCGAGGGCGGCATTGGCCTGGAGAACTTCCAGGACATCAAGCCCGGCGACCAGATCGAGGGTTACCGTATCGACCAGGTTGCCCGTACCGAGTAGGGGGTAGCGCTATGAAGCAAACGCAGGCAACCCGCCGTCTGGGCGAGCAGCTTCGCGAGAAGCTCGGTTATATCCTGCTCTTTGAGGTTTCCGATCCGCGTCTCGACCTGGTTACTTTGACCGCGGTCGAGGTCGCGGTGGACCGTTCGTTCGCGCGCGTGTTCGTGTCGTGCGATGCGAGCCGCTACGACGAGGTCATGGAGGCGCTCGCAAGCGCCAAGGGCCGCATTCGTAGCCTGTTGGCTCGCTCGCTCGATTGGCGTGTCACGCCCGAGCTCGATTTTCGCATCGATCGCTCGACCGATGAGGCCGAGCGCATCACGCGTGCGCTGGAAAACGTTCCCGCCACGCTTGCGATCGAAAAGGACGAGGACGGCTATCCGATAGCGGATGCCGCCCAGGAGGCAGCTTTAGATGACTAATTCCGCCGACCTCGCCTCGTGCGAGTCTGCAGATATTCAGCGACGCATCCTCGAGCTCATCGAGGGTGCGTCCTCCATTGCGATTTCGGGACATACTTCTCCCGATGGCGATGCCTTGGGCTCCGTATTGGGTCTGGGCCTTTCGCTCATGAAGTTTTTCCCCAACAAGGACATTGCCCTGCTGCTGGCAGACGATGACCCGGTTCCGCGCATCTACCGCTTTATGGAGGGTGCCGACCGTCTGGTGCCGGCATCTGCGTATACCGGCAATCCGGACCTGTTCATCTCGGTGGACGTGCCGGTCGTCGAGCGCCTCAATAATTCCGCCGAGGTGCTTCGTCGCTCCAAGCATGTGGTGTGCTTCGATCATCATCCGGCGCGCGAGGAGTTTGCCGAGCTGAGCCTGAGGCGCGTCGATGCCGCGGCCTGCGCCATGATCATCGACCGCTTCTTGGACAATTGCGGCATTGTCGCACGTGATGGCGTTGCGACCTGCCTGCTGTGTGGCTTGGTTACCGATACCGGCCGTTTTCAGTACCAAAACGCCGATGCCGCCGCGTTCCATGCAGCCTCGCGCCTGGTGGCGCACGGTGCCGATCCGGCGCGCGTTGCGCTCGAGGTCTACCAGAGCATGCGCGTTGAGTTTTTGCACCTCAAGTCCATTGTCATGGGTCGCATTAAGACGGTCGCGCATGGGCGCGTGGCGTATAGCTATGCCTACCAGAGCGACCTTGAAGCCTGCGGCGTCACCTCGGACGAGTGCGACGGCCTGGTCGATGTGGTGCGTTCGGTGATGGGCGTCGAGGTCTGCATGTTCTTAAAGGGCATTGAGGGCGATACCAAGGTGCGTGGCAACCTGCGCTCCAAGGGCGACCTCGATGTGTCCGAGATTGCTGCCAATTTTGGCGGTGGCGGGCATCATGCCGCCGCCGGCTTTTCCAACAACGGAACAATTCTCGAGACGCTCACCGTGGCACTTCCCATGCTGGCCGAGCTGGTAGGGGAGGATCCCGCTTCGGTGACCGTCGAGCTTTAACTTTTTGGATGGTACATGGCTCGTCGTACGCCTTCACAACTGAATATGCTGCTCGCTGTCGATAAGCCGGTGGGCTGCACGTCCCACGATGTGGTCTCGCAATGCCGACGCGCCCTCCATGAGCGGCGTGTCGGCCATGCCGGCACGCTCGACCCCATGGCATCTGGCGTCATGGTGGTGGGTGTGGGCCAGGCCACCCGTCTGCTGGGCATGCTCACGCTCGATACCAAAAGCTACGTCGCCGATATTTCGTTTGGCGCCGAGACCAATACCGATGATGCGGAGGGCGAGGCGGTCCGCACGGTGGCTGTTGCCAACGAGCTCCGCGATCCTGCCTATGCTCGTGAGCGCTTGGCCGCCATGCTGGGCCCGCAGATGCAGGTGCCGCCGGCGTTTTCTGCTATCTCGGTCAATGGCGTTCGCGCCTACAAGTCTGCTCGCGAGGGCAATGCGGTGGACCTACCTCCGCGCCCCGTCGAGGTCTATGCCGCCGACCTGATTGCCGTGGGCGGCGAAGGTGATACGTGTGTGTGGACCGTGGCGTTCTCGGTGAGCAAGGGCACCTATATCCGTGCGCTCGCTCGCGACCTGGGCCGCGCTTGCGATAGCGCCGCGCATATTTCCGCACTTCGTCGCACCGCATCTGGTGTTGTTTCCATTGGCGCCTGTCATGCGGTGGAGGAGCTTTCTCCCGAGTCCGCCGCTGGCTTTGCCCTGGATCCCATTGCGGCCTTGGGCGCCATGCGTGTTGACTTGCCGGGCAATCTTGCCGACGACCTGCTCTGCGGCCGTCGCATTCCCGTTGAGCGTGCGCTTGCCGATTTCGATGTCTCGAAGGCGCTGTTTGCGCTGGTGCTCGATGGGGGACTCAAGGCGCTCGCCCGCATTGAGAGTGGCCGCTTTGTTATGGAGCACGTGTTTCCGCAGGCAATCGGCGGTGTTCGATGATGTTGTCCGCTCATGAGCTCGCGCGTGTCTTTTTCGCGGGCGAGTCGGACGAGGCTCGCATCGTTGCTGCCGATACGTTTGATGAGTGTGAGCACTTGGGTGCCGCATCGATTGCCATCGGCGTGTTCGACGGCGTTCACCGTGGACACCAGGAGCTCATTGCGGCGCTTGTCCGGGATGCCCGTGCCCATGGCTGCAAGGCGGTAGTAGTTACCTTCGATCCCGACCCGGACGTCGTGGTGAGCCCTTCGCCCGCTCAAAAACTGATGACGACGGCCGACCGTCTGCATGCCTTGGCTCAGACCGGGGTCGATGCGGTGGTGGCCGTTCCCTTTACGTCTGAGGTTGCGGCGCTTGACCATGTTGATTTTCTCTCGCTGGTGTCGCGTCTGGTCGACATTCGATCGATTCGCGTTGGCAGTGACTTTAGGCTGGGTCGTGGCGGTGCTTCTGGTGTTGCCGAGATGCGCTCCTGGGGTTCCGAGCACGGCGTTGACGTGTATGGTCACGACCTGCTTTGCGAGGGCGGTGAGGCCATTTGCGCCACCCGCATTCGTCATGAGCTGGGACAGGGCCATGTGGAGCTTGCTGCTGGGTTACTCGGCCGTCCGTATATGGTGCGTGGCGGTGTTATTCGCGGCCGTCACGAGGGTTCTGGCATGGGCTTTCCCACGGCAAACTTGCAGGTTCCCGACGGCATTCAGGTGCCAGCCGATGGCGTGTATGAGGGTCTGGTGCTGGTCGATGACACCGCGTGGCCCGCTGCTGTGAACGTCGGCCTGCCGCCAACGTATGCTGACGATGCGGCATCTGCGCATCTCGAGGCTAATTTAATTGGTTATACGGGCGACCTGTACGGCGCTTCCGTTTCGCTGGCGTTTACGCGCTGGCTGCGTCCCTCGCGCGTGTTCGATTCGCTGGATGAGTTGATCGCGACCGTCGAGGGTAATATCGAGGATATTCGTCACAACTTGGGCGATCAGGGGGTGAGCATCCGTGATTAGCGATGAGGAAAAAGACCAGGTACGCGCTGCGTCTGACCTGGTTGCCATCGTGCAGGAAACGGTCGAGCTCAAGCCTCGCGGCCATGAGTTTTGGGGATGCTGCCCCTTCCATGGCGAGAAGACGCCGTCCTTCCACATTATCCCCGCCACGCAGGTGTGGCATTGCTTTGGTTGCGGCGAGGGTGGCGACGTTTTCACGTATATCATGAAGCGCGAGAACCTGAGCTTTCCCGAGTCAATCCGTTACTTGGCCGATCGCGCGGGTATTGAGCTGCATGACACCGGAGATCGCCGCGAGCGCGGCACCAAGCGTGCCCGCATCTACGATCTGTGCGCCGAGACCGCCCAGTTCTACCACACCATGCTCATGCGCGGTAAGGACGGCCGTCCGCGCGAGTACTTTGCCAGCCGCGGCATGGGCGGCGACGTCTGCCGCCGCTACTGCCTGGGCTTTGCACCGGGCCGTAACGCGCTGGTGTCGCACCTGTCCCAGGCGGGTTTTACCCCGCAGGAGATGATCGACGCCAACGTTGCCGTGAGTCGCGGGCGCGGGCAGCTTGCCGACCGCTTTTACGACCGCGTGATGTTCCCCATCTTTGACGAGCAGGGTCACAACATTGCCTTTGGCGGTCGCATTATGGGCGACGGCCATCCTAAGTATCTCAACACAGCCGAGACGAGCGTGTTTCATAAAAAGCGAAACCTCTACGGCTTTAATTGGGCCAAGGAGTTTATCGTCGCGCAGGATACCGCCATCGTGGTAGAGGGCTATACCGATTGCATCGCCTGCTGGGAGGCGGGGATTAAAAACGTTGTCGCCACGCTGGGCACCGCCCTCACGGAGCATCACGTCAAGACGCTCACTCGCTTTGCCAAGCGCATCGTGTATATGTTCGACGGCGATGCAGCGGGCCAGAAGGCCGCCCGTCGCGCGATTCAGTTTATCGAGCAGGATTCCATGGACCTGCGCTGCGTGGTGCTCCCCGACGGCAACGACCCCATGGAGTTCATCACCGCACATGGTGGCGAGGCACTGCAGACGCGCATCGACGCTGCCGAGCCGCTTATGGACTTTGTCTACCGTTCGCTGCAGGAGTCGAGTGACATCACCACGCCGGGCGGTCGCGCTAAGGCGCTGGAAGATGCGCTGACGCTTATCTATCCGTTGCGCAACAGCTATATGATCGACACGTACTTTATCCAGATTGCCGATCTGCTGGGTTTGGATCTGGAGACGGTGCGCGCGAGCTCGGGTCGTGTGTTTCGCGATGTCGCCAAGCGCGAGGATGCGGAACGACGTCGTGAGCAGAACTATGAGCGCCAGCGGGCACAGACTGAGCGGTCCGGTAGCGCGGGCGGTCGGGCGTCGGGTTCTCGCGATGCCGGTCGCGGTGCTTGGGCATCGGGCGCGACGCCGCCGGTGTCCGCGCCGGTCGAAGAAGAGCCGTACGACTACGTCCCGCTCGATGCCTACGGCGCCGCGCCCGTGGAGGTCGTCGACGACCTGCCGCCGATCGATGTGCCTGATGGTATGGGCGCTGTGCCTGTGGCTGACGGTTCGGGCGCACCGGCTGCGGGGGCGCCGATGGTTCTTACCGATCTTGAACGCAAGTCCTTGGCAGGGGAGCGCGAGCTGTTGACGATGCTCACGAGCTACCCCGACCTGTTCCGCACGTATGCCGACCGCATCTGCTCCATCGAGTGGGTTGACCCGCGTCACGAGTCCATTGCATGGGCCGTTCTGGCAACGCCGCCGGGAACCGATCCTGCAGCCTGCATGGATGCGGCGCGCTCAGTGTGTCCCGATGCGGCAACGCTTGTGAGTGCCGGGCGCATCTCCGCGACGAGCAAGCACCCCACCGAGACGAACATCGTGTTTATGCTTGATACGCTTGAGCTCTACACCATCAAGCGTCGCATGCGTGCCGCACAGGCCAAGCTGCGCCAGGACCGTTCACTCGATGATGAGGCCCGTCGCGCGCTGACCGTGCAGGCCGCGCAGGATTCGCAGCGTCAACGCGAACTGCAAAAGTCGATCGGCGGCGTGGCGGACCCTTTCCGTTTGATCGGCCTGGAGGCCGCAGGCACCGAACAAGCCTAGATGTTGTGGTCAACCAGCGTATTCTCGCCTATATCCAGCCCTCTTTTTGGGTATAGACGTCAATGTGTGTGCTAAAGTATTGAGTCCTGTGGACTATGAAGGGAGAATCTGTGCCAAAAAAGACTGAGAGCACGGGTACTGGGCTGGAATCCTACGTTGCAAAGCTCATGGGCAACGGCTCAAACAGGACTTCGGTAACCGAGGACGAGATTCAGGTCGCCCTGAAGGATATCGATGTTTCTGACGAGCAGCTCACCGCGGTGTATTCCGCGCTGCGCAACAGCGGCATCCAGATTATCTCCGCGAGCGGTAACGACGACGCCCCCATGGGTGTCGACGATACCGATACCGATACCGATACCGACGATTTCGATGACGACGACGAGCACGATTCCGGCTCGCTCGACGATCACGAGCTCAAGATGGCCCGTCAGGCCGACGCTGAGATGGGTTCTTCCAAGAACAAGAAGAAGCGCACCGTGCGCACGTCCCGTTCACGCTCCCGCGTGCGTGGCATCGATGCCTCCACGGTGATGCTGACCGGCGACCCGGTCCGTATGTACCTCAAGGAGATCGGCAAGGTCGACCTGTTGACCGCCTCCGAAGAGGTCGATCTGGCTATGAAGATCGAGGCCGGTCTCGAGGCTACCGAGAAGCTCGAGGCTGCCGATGCTGGTGAGCTCGAACTCACGCGTGCCGAGATGCGTCGTCTTACGCGCATTGAGAACGTGGGCCTCGAAGCCAAGCAGGCGCTCATCAGCGCAAACCTTCGTCTGGTCGTCTCCATCGCCAAGCGCTATGTCGGTCGCGGCATGCTGTTCCTGGACCTGATTCAGGAGGGCAACCTCGGTCTGATCCGCGCCGTCGAGAAGTTCGACTACCAGAAGGGCTTTAAGTTCTCCACGTACGCCACGTGGTGGATCCGTCAGGCCATTACGCGCGCTATCGCCGACCAGGCCCGTACCATCCGTATTCCCGTGCACATGGTCGAGACTATCAACAAACTCGTCCGCGTGCAGCGTCAGCTCCTTCAGGACCTGGGCCGCGACCCGACCCCCGAAGAGATCGGTGCCGAGATGGATATGAGCGCCGACCGCGTCCGCGAGATCCAGAAGATCTCGCAGGAGCCCGTGTCGCTCGAGACCCCCATCGGCGAGGAAGAGGATTCCCAGCTGGGCGACTTCATCGAGGACTCCCAGGCTATCGTTCCGCCCGATGCGGCCAGCTTCTCTATGCTGCAGGAGCAGCTCACCCAGGTGCTCGATTCGCTTGCCGATCGTGAGCGCAAGGTTATCGAACTGCGCTTTGGCCTTGTCGACGGACATCCCCGCACGCTCGAGGAAGTCGGTCGTGAGTTTGGCGTCACGCGCGAGCGCATCCGCCAGATCGAGTCCAAGACCTTGGCCAAGCTCCGCCACCCGAGCCGCAGCAGCAAGCTGAAGGACTACATCGAGTCATAACCTCGCAAGCAAGAAGCGCCCTCAAGCACATCCGCTTGGGGGCGCTTTCATGTGGTCATTGGGGACGTCCCCAATGACTAGGTCGGAAAAATTCTTAAAAAAGTTCTTGCCCTGAGCTGATTCGTCCGTATAATAAACTTCGTTGCTTGAGAGCACGCACCTATTCCTCGGTAGCTCAATGGTAGAGCACGCGGCTGTTAACCGCGCTGTTGTAGGT
>NZ_JADNOH010000072.1 GCF_015557435.1 Collinsella aerofaciens | reverse complement strand
CAAAGGAAAGCACTTAATGTGCTTTCCGTCTTGCGCAGGACTGTAGAGCAGGAAAGTTCATATATGCCGCCCGGCCCCCGCAGCGCACAGGGACGTCTCTCATGCAAAAACTGTCGCAGGATAAAGTCCGAGGTCAGTGGCGTTTTATACCGAGAATTTCAAAAAAGTTGAAAATTCATTACAAATTTGCGTTGACTTTAGGTAACTAAAGTTTCATACTGCTTTTCATCCACTGGGGGATGTGAACACGCACGGATCGTTCGCATCATGATTGAAGAGGATTTCTTAGACATGTTCACGCATCAGCTAAACATTATCAGCGTAGTAATTATCTGATGCGGGTTAGCACATACAGCTAGCCCGTACGATAACGGGCGGCTGATGAAGATGAGGGCCGTCGAGCGCAACCGACGGCCCTCATTTTTTTATGTCTGGGAAGTTCTTTTTAGAGGAGGAAATGTAATGAACGGAGTTTTGCTCATGGTTGTGGCTGCGGCGGTGCTCGCCTGCGGCTATCTGGGCTACGGCCGCTGGCTGGCCAACAAGTGGGGCGTTGACAAAGAGGCCCTCACGCCGGCCAAGCGCATGAAGGACGGCAAGAGCTTCTCGCCCGTCTCCGCCTTCACCGCGTTCTCGCACCAGTTCAGCTCGATCTGCGGTGCCGGTCCTGTTACGGGTACGATCGTCGCCATGGCCTTTGGCTGGCTGCCCGTCGTGCTCTGGGTCCTCGTCGGTGGCATCTTCTTTGGCGCCGTCCACGACTTTGGTGCCCTGTACGCCTCGATGAAGAACAACGGCAAGTCGCTCGCTCAGCTCATCGAGAAGTACATCGGCAAGACCGGCCGTCGCCTGTTCCTGCTGTTCTGCTGGCTGTTCTGCATCATCGTCATCGCCGCCTTCACCGACATGGTCTGCAAGACGTTCATGTTCACCCCGGCCGTTGACGCTTCTGGCGCTGCTACCGGTGCCGTCGACTTCACCAAGTCCTATGCCGCCGGCTGCGCTGGTACCATCTCCATCCTGTTCACCTTCGTTGCTATCGTCTTTGGTTGGGCCCAGAAGAAGTTCAACCTCACCGGCGCTGCCGAGTTCGTCACCGGCGTGGTCCTCATGGTTCTCATGTTTGCCGTCGGTATGCAGTTCCCGGTCTATCTGGACAAGTTCCAGTGGTTCGCCGTCGTTATGGTCTACCTGGTCTTCGCTGGCGCTATGCCCATCCAGATGCTTAAGACCCCGCGTGACTACCTCACCTCGATCATGATGATCGTTATGATCGTCTGCGCTGTTCTCGGCATCGTCGTCCTGGGTGTTAACGGCCAGGCTACGATGACTGCTCCGGTCTTCACCGGCTTCTCCACTGCCTCCGGCATGATGTTCCCGGTCCTGTTTGTCTCCGTTGCTTGCGGCGCTCTCTCCGGTTTCCACAGCCTCGTTTCTTCCGGTACCTCCTCTAAGCAGGTCGAGAAGGAGCAGGACGCCGTCAAGGTTGGCTACGGCGCCATGATCGTCGAGTCTTTCGTCGGCATCCTCGCCATCATCGTCGCCGGCATCATGTTCTCCGACATGAACACCGCCGGTACCGGTGCCCTCAACGCCGGCGTCGCTTCCACGCCGTTCCAGATCTTCGCCGCTGGTATCTCCCGCGGTATGCAGGCTTTCGGCGTTGACGGCACGCTCGCTACCGTCTTCATGACCATGAACGTCTCCGCTCTGGCCCTGACCTCGCTCGACGCCGTCGCCCGCATCGCCCGTACTTCCTTCTCCGAGTTCTTTGCCCAGACCAACGACGCTCTGGCCATCGACTCCAAGGCCGGCTACATGAAGGTTCTCGGCAACCCCTGGTTCGCCACGGTCGTCACCCTGCTTCCCGGTCTCGCCCTCGCCTTTGGTGGCTATGCTAACATCTGGCCGCTCTTTGGTGCTTCCAACCAGCTGCTCGGCGGCATGACCATGATCACCCTCGCCGTGTTCTGCAAGTGCACCGGCCGCAAGGGCTGGATGCTCTACGTGCCCGTCGCCTTCCTGCTCTGCTGCACTTTCACCTCGCTGGTCCAGAGCGCCATGGGCTGCATGACCGCCGTCCAGGCCTACGGCTTCTTCGGCACCATCCCGGCTACCGCCACCACGGCTGCCGTCTCCGTCGCCGCCACCAAGGGCCTGCAGCTCGTCTTCGCTGTCCTGCTGATGGTCCTGGGCCTCATCGTTGCCGTCAACTGCCTCAAGGAGTTCTTCGGCAAGGAGGCCGGTTCCATGCCCGACGAGGAGCCCGAGTGGTCCGAGATGGGCAAGGCCGAGTATGGTCGCGCCGCTGCCGCCGAGGCTCCTGCCGACGCCGAGGCCGCCAAGGCCTAGTCGATCGGACGGATAGAATCCTCCATCTCTATGACTCGGAAAGACCGGGTCCGCAGAACGCGGGCCCGGTCTTTTTTCTTGTGAAGACGGGCGATGCCAGGGGTGTTCTCGCAGATGTTTTGCGTGGACGGGCACGCGCGTTGTACCATGTAGACGTATATGTGTGCATATGAAAGGGGCCCCGTGGCCAAGACGGTATATTCCGATAACCAAAACAATGTCGATGCTTTGGCTGAGCGTCTGAGTAGCCAGACGTCGCTTTCTGCTGAGCGGGCCAAGCTCGTTGCCTACGACCTGCTCTGCCGCAAGGCGCTCAAGATCAAGTCGAGCGCTCTGGCGCAAATTTTCCGCTCCGTGGATAAGGAGTGCGATACCAAGGCGATGCGCGATGAGCTTATCGCGGCAAAGATTGTGACCAAGATCGAGGGCAGCGGCATTAACGGGCGCCCCGCGTTCTATACCATCAATGCTGAGATTCACGATGTCCAGGAGCAGCCTGCCGAGGTCGCAGAAGAGGCTTCCGTCGATGATTCCGTTGAGATGCCCGCTGTGGAGGAGGTTGCCCCGCGTGAGCATGTCGATACTGACGAGCTACTCGATGAGCATGTCGTGCGCGCCTTCACCGCCAAGGCGGGGCGAGGCGGCTTTGGCGGAGGCGGCAAGCGCGATGCGCAGCGTCGTGCCCAGCAGGAGCGTTTCCGTCGTGCCGTGGCTCAAAAGGACGGGGCCGATATCGAGGCTGTCGAGAACGAGCCTGTCGCCGAGCCGCAGGAGTCTGTGAAAGAGCAAAAGTCCGCTGAGCCTCGGGAGCCCAAGCATCGTCGCGGTGCGCACTTTAAGGCTGAGCAGCAGGATGCCGCGCGCGAAGTCGAAAAGCCTGTCGAGACTGTGGATGCGGCTGACGAGCCGGCCAAGAAGACCTCGGGCTCGTGTCGTCCCGGTCGTGGCTTTGTGGGTCGCGCGTATCCCGTAAAGCGTCAGGAGAAGGTTGATCAGGTTCCGGAGGCGCGAACCGAGAAGGCCGAGAAGCCCGCTGAGTCGGAAGTTCGTGAACAGAAGCCTGTTGAGCAAAAGGTTGCGTCCGATGTTGAGGTTCAGGGCCAGCAGCCTGCGAGCGAGCAGACGGGGGAGGGCACTTCGAGCAAGCCTCGCCGTCGCCGTCATCGTAGCGGTCGCGGCTCAAATGCCCAGACTGCTGCCGAACAGGGAACGACGCGCGACGAAGATGCGAAGGCAGACACTCCGGTGGAGCAGCCCAAGCGTCAGTCGGCGAAGGAGGGTAAGTCCGAGCGCTCGCAAAAGCAGGCGTCTACGCCGAAGGGCGAGCGCGGCGCTCAAGGCGACTCCAAGCGCAAGTCTCAGAAGAAGCCCGAGTCTGCCGCGGCAGATGCTGCTGCTCGGCAGGCCGAGACGACTGCTCACGGCGAGGTTTCGGTATTTGCCCTGGCCCGCGTTTTGGGCAGGCAACTGCTCAAGGTCGTTCCCACGCCCACGGCGCTCTCCAAGATTAAGGAGCAGCAGACTCAGATCGTTAAGGTCGAGGGCAAGGACGGTAAAAAGGCTCCGCAGCGCACTCAGCACAACGAGATGTCCAATCGCAAGATTGCCGAGGAGATCGCAATCATCCAGGCTTGGATTGAGCAGAATCGCGGCGCCGATACGCCGATTGCCTCGCGTCGCCAGCGCGCCTACCAGATCTTCAATGACGAGAAAGCCTTTGACGGTAAGCACGGCGAGCGTCTGATCAGGCGTATGACCGAAAAGGGCATCAGCATGCAGGCGATCAAGGTCGCCCCTAACCGCCCCGTGCACTTTACGGGCTTCTTTACGCTGGGTGCCGACAAGCCGTTCATTATGGTCGAGAACCTGGACACCTACGACGAGATCGTCAAGCTCCTGCGCGGCCGCAAGCATGCCAAGCTTTTTGGCACTAAGGTAGGCGGTGTCATCTTCGGCGGTGGCTGCAAGGCAAGCGTCTCGCATGCACTCGATGACTATCTGGCCGAGATCGGCTATCGCTTTAACTACGTCTACTACGTGGGCGACATCGATCGCGAAGGCGCGCGTATCGTCGAGCAGGCTCGCAATGCCAATGTCGTTGAGATCCGCCTGCATGCCGGCATGTATCGTGCCATGCTCGCCGAGCATAAGCGCCGCGTGAAGGCCGGCGGCGAGTGCGAGCCCGCAGCTGCCAACCAGGGCGTGCCGCAGAACCTGGCGGCGACGATCAAAGATCTGCCCATGGTCACGCGCGTGCAGTTCCGCAACGTGCTGCGCGAGGGCGGGCGAATTCCGCAGGAGATCCTGATGACGGCCGACTATCGGGATGGCGACTCGGGAAGCTTCGACCGCATGCTGAACAACTAGATTCTGCCGGCCCCGGGAGAGCGGGGACACCGGCTTAGGTTTCCTGCTCTACAGTCCTGCTCACGACGGAGGCCACATTAAGTGGCCTCCTGT
>NZ_JADNOH010000071.1 GCF_015557435.1 Collinsella aerofaciens | reverse complement strand
TTCATGGAAAATCCCCCTAATCTAGCAACGGTTTAGAGTCTACTAGATTGGGGGGGACGGGGGCCAAGCCGATAAAGGTAATTAACCATCAGCTATTTAATCAGACAAACATGCTGATTGATCTCGGCCGGATTTGAATAGTTGTAGATAGACGAAATCTGATTGGCGGGCGATGAGGAGTGCCACATCTTATTATCACGGGGATTGTCGCCCCAGAAAAACCCGATATGGCAATCGACGTTAGGAGCAGTCTTAAAGAATATGACGTCGCCCTTTCTTGCCAACCCACTATTCAGCAGATCCTGCACCTTGTTGAACTCATAAACCTTTGAGCCGGAATCAATCGCATAACCGTAAAAACGCCAAGCATTGATATAGCTACCGCCACCGGGGCCTCCAGCCCAAGGAGAATGGTTATTATTTGCGGCTACCGCTGCAAGATTGCCGCCGCATTTCGACCATGCGTGGGCGACAAAACCGGTGCAATTCATACCAGAGTATCCATCCCAACGCCTCTCACCATTGGGATAGGTGCAGGTAGGAATAGAGAATCCAGTGGAATATGGAGTCCCGAGGTAGTAGCCGTCATATTGATGTTGGGTAAGCCAAGTAACGAGTCTGATCCGCGGAACGCCAATCACTTTCTCATCAGCAACGTCTCTGTACGCGCCCTCCGTGGGGCCCGGTGCCGCCGAGCCCTTCGCGAGGATGCGGACCTGGAGCGCCTCGACGCGGTAGCCGATGCCGGTCGTGCCGGCGCGGGCCCCGTCGCTGGCCCAGCCGAGCCAGCCGTAGTCCTGCACGTAGGCGCGGTACCACACGTCGTAGTACTCGGAGAGGTCGCCGGTCAGGCGCATCTTCACGCACTCGACCGCCCTGCCCTGTCCGGTGGTGCCCGCCACGGCGCCGCCCGAGACCTCGTCCTGCCAGCCGACGCCCGAGACGTGGGCGCTGTAGGACAGGCCGCCGGAGACCGGCGAGGAGACCTCGGCGGCGATCGCCTCGACGGCGCGGGCCTGGCCGGTCGTGCCGGCGGTGCCGCCGTTGCCGACGGCGGGCTGCCAGCCGACG
>NZ_JADNOH010000070.1 GCF_015557435.1 Collinsella aerofaciens | reverse complement strand
AGAGAAGAGGCGGGGCATGCCCCGCCTCTTACACCACATCTCTGCGCGCTACCCCGGTATCGGGCGTTTCGAACGATTTGCAGGCGTATAAAAGCTCCAAGGGGCCCATTTGGGGCGGTTTTCGCTGCTACTAAAAAGGTAACAGTACTCATATTTGCTCTTTTTTGACCATGGGGTCTAAAAAGGTCCGTCAGCAAAGACCCCGAGGAGACATTTCGAGCGTCACGAAACGCAAAAACGGGGGCACAGGTCATCCTGCGCCCCCGTTTACGAGCATATAAAGCAGATCGGCGCCAGCCCTACGCCGCTTCGTCGAACTGCGAGTTGTACAGGTCGGCGTAGAAGCCGCCCTGAGCGAGCAGCTCGTCGTGCGTGCCCTTCTCGACGATGTCGCCGTCGCGAATCACCAAGATCACGTCGGCGTTGCGGATCGTGGACAGGCGGTGCGCGATGACAAAGCTCGTGCGACCCTGCATCAGCGCGTCCATGGCGCGCTGAATAAGCTCCTCGGTGCGGGTGTCCACGTTGGAGGTCGCCTCGTCCAGAATCAGCGCCGGGCGGTCGGCCAAAATGGCACGGGCGATGGTCACGAGCTGGCGCTGACCCTGCGACAGGTTAGTGCCCTCCTCGTTGATCATAAAGTCGTAGCCGCCGGCGAGCGTATGGATAAAGTGGTCGCAGCGTGCGGCACGTGCAGCGGCTTCGACCTCGGCATCGCTTGCATCGGGGCGTCCGTAACGGATGTTCTCGCGGATGGTACCGTTAAACAACCAGGTATCCTGCAGTACCATGGCAAACTCGCCGCGCAGCGCCGCGCGGTCCCAGTCGCGCACGTCGACGCCCTCGACGCGCAGCGAACCGCCGTCCACGTCGTAAAAGCGCTGCAGCAGCTTGATGAGCGTGGTCTTGCCGGCGCCGGTGGGGCCGACGATGGCGATGGTCTGGCCGGGCTGCGCCTCGCAGCTAAAGTCGTGGATGATGATCTTGTCGGGCGTGTAGCCAAACTTGACATGGTCAAACACCACGTGGCCGGGGCGCTTCTCGGGAATCTGCGCGTCGGCCTTCTGCTCCTCCTCGGGCGCGGCCAGGAACTCAAAGACGCGCTCGGTGGCGGCAGCCATCGACTGCATCGTGTTGCTCACGTTGCCCAGCTGCTGCACGGGTTGCGTAAAGTTGCGCACGTACTGGATAAAGCTCTGGATGTCGCCGGGCGTGGCATTGCCGGTCAGCGCGAGCTGCGCGCCCACCACGACGACGCCCACGTAGCCCATGTTGCCCACCAAGCTCATAAGCGGCATCATCAGG
Organism: Collinsella aerofaciens; assembly: GCF_015557435.1. GTDB lineage: Bacteria > Actinomycetota > Coriobacteriia > Coriobacteriales > Coriobacteriaceae > Collinsella > Collinsella aerofaciens_Z. The sequence continues at coordinate 100,311 of NZ_JADNOH010000070.1, read as the reverse complement.
CCCGACAGGAACTGCGAGCGCCAGCCGCTAATAAAGAGGCGGTCGTTTTGACGGTCGAACTCCTCAATCGAGGCCTCGGCGCGGTCGAACACCTGAATGACGTTCTGGCCGGCAAAGTCCTCCTCGATAATGCCGTTGACGGTGCCCAGGACTTGCTGTTGCTCGCGGAAGTACGGTTGCGAGAAGTGAATCATCACGGTCAGGATAATCGCGGCTGCCGGCAGCGTGAGCACGGTGACGCCGGTAAGCGGCAGGCTGATCGAAAGCATCATGACGAGCACGCCGATAATCTGCGTCACCGACGTGATGAGCTGCGTCACGCTCTGGTTGAGCGACTGACCCAGCGTATCGACGTCGTTGGTGATGCGGCTGAGTACGTCTCCCTTGCTGTGGCCGTTGAAGTAACTCATCGGCACGACGGCAATCTTGGCGGCGATTTCCTTGCGCATGCGGTAGCAGATCTTTTGCGTGACGCCGGTCATGAGCCAGCCCTGGACCAGGCTGCAGACAGAGCTTGCCAGATACAGGCAGAGCAAAAAGCCGAGCGTCTTGGCGATCCAGTTAAAGTCGACATCGCCGGTGCCGTTGACCTTGGCAACCAGGCCCTCGAACAGCTTGGTCGTAACCTGACCGAGCACCTTGGGTCCCACAATATTAAAGATGACCGAGCACACGGCAAAGGCGACGGCGGCAAACACGGCAATCTTGTGCTGGCCGATATAGCCGAGCAGCTGCCTCATGGTGCCCTTAAAGTCCTTGGCCTTTTCGCCGCGACGCATGCCGCCCATGCGGCCCATGGGTCCACGCTGACGGGTGGGCTTGGGAATTTGGGTCTTGGTCTCGTCTGCCATTAGCGCTCGCCTCCTTCCATGACGGCTGCAATTTCTTCTTGGGTAAGCCCCAGCTCCTCGGCGGAAAGCTGCGACTGTGCGATCTCCAGGTACGCCGGGCAGCTGCGCAGCAGCTCCTCGTGCGTACCGGTGCCCACCACGTGGCCGTCGTCGAGCACGATGATCTGGTCGGCGTGCATGATGGTTGCGATGCGCTGGGCCACGACCACGAGCGCGGCGTCGGTAACGTTTTTGGCAAGCTCTTCGCGCAGGCGAGCGTCGGTCTTGTAGTCGAGGGCGCTAAACGAATCATCGAAAACCACGACCTCGGGCTTTTTGGCCAACGCGCGGGCGATGGCCAGGCGCTGGCGCTGACCACCCGAAACATTGGAGCCGCCCTGGCTGATGGGGGAGTCGTAGCCTCCCTCGCGTTCGGCGATAAAGTCCTCGGCCTGGGCGATGCGCGCGGCCCGGCGCATGTCATCATCGCTCACCATGTCGCTGGCAAACTTGAGGTTGCTCTCGACAGTGCCCGAGAACAGGCGACCCTGCTGCGGGATGTAACCAATGCGGCGGCGCAGCTCGGAAAGGGTCATGTCGCGCACATCGACGCCGTCGAGCGAAATGCTGCCGCCCGTGACGTCGTACAGGCGCGGAATCAGCTGCACGAGCGTGGACTTGCCCGAGCCCGTGGAGCCAATGATGCCGAGCATCTGGCCGGCGTGCGTGGTGAAGTTTACGCCGCTAATGACGTCGGCGCGGGCATCGGGATACTGGAAGCTCACGTCACGGAAGGTGAGCTCGCCGCGCGGCGCGCTGGCAGCGGGCAGTTTGGGCGAGGCGGGGTCGTTGATGCTCGTGGGGCAGGTGATGACCTCTTCCACGCGCTCGGCTGCGACCTCGGCGCGGGGCAGGATGACCGAAACCATGGTGAGGATCATAAACGCCATGACGATCTGCATAGTGTAAGAGATGAACGCCATCATGTTGCCGACCTGCATCACGCCGTCGGACACGCCCTGCGCGCCAAACCAGACGATAAGCACGGTGATGCAGTTCATGACGAGCATCATGAGCGGCATCATAAAGCTCATGGCGCGGTTGGTGTAGAGCTGCGTGGTCATCAGGTCGAGCGAAGCCTTGTCAAAACGCTCGAGCTCATGCTCCTCACGGTTGAACGAGCGGATGGGCATAAGGCCGTCGAGCAGCTCGCGGGCGGTAAGGTTCACGCGGTCCACAAAGCTCTGCATCTTTTTGAACTTGGGCATGGTGAGGCCCATGAGCACGCCGACAACGGCCGAGACCGCGATGATGGCCACGGCGATGGTCCACTCCAGGCCGGTGTGGTTGGCCAGGACGCGCATGACGGCGACGATGCCCATGACGGGGGCCATCAGGCACATGCGGATAAACAGGGTTGCGGCCATCTGGATCTGCTGAATGTCGTTGGTGCAGCGGGTGATGAGCGAGGCCTGGCTAAACTTGCCCACCTCGGCCGGCGAGAAGTGCATTACCTTGTTGAAGGTCTCGCGGCGCAGGTCGCGGGCGATGGAGCAGGCGGTGCGCGAAGCCACGGCACCGGTCAGGATGGTGGCGACGAGCGACACAAGGCACAGACCAAACATCGTGGTCGCCATGCGGCCCAGGTAGGCGTTCTGCACGTCGGCGGGGTCGATGCCTTGCGCCTTGTACTCGTCTTGCACATAGCTCACGGCGCGTTGGGTCACGATGGAGCCCGACATGGAGCCCATTTTGTCCGCCATATCGTTGGCGCCCTCGACGAGCTTGCCCTGGTCGATTAGGCCGCCTTCAACGCCTAGACGCAGGCTCTTCATGGTGATCTTACCGCCGTCGGCATCAATCTGCTTTTGCATATTCTGCGCCGCTGCGGCCTTCTGCTGCATCTCGGCGAGCTGCTCGGGCGTCATTGCCGCCATCTGCTCGGGGGTGGGCATGGCCTGGGCGGCGCCGCCATCGCTTGCCTCGGTGGATGCGCCGGTCATGTCGCCCATGGAGTCGGCGTCGATGCCCTGGTTGAAGGCGAGCACGACGGTCTCGGGCAGGCTCATGATGTCGGCAATCTTGCCGCCGTCGGCGCGCTCCTCCTCGGTGCCCTTGTACGTTCGAATACCGTTTTTGTCCGCCTTGCTAAAGACGGCCTCCACAACTTTGGCATCCTCGGCGCTCATAAAGAGTTCAAGGTCGTCGAGCGATTCGGCGCGAATGGTGTCAGGCACGGGCGAGGCGATGCCTCCCTGCTGCACGCCCACGTCGACGATGTCGCTCATGTAGGTAGGCAGTGCCAGATCAGCGTTGCAGCTGATTACGATAAGTACGATAGCTGCGAACAGTGCCAGGATATGCTTTTTAAAGAGCTTGAGAATCCTCACTCGGCATCTCTCCTTTCTTGATTGCGGTCGATAATTTCGTTGGCGCGTCTCAGAAGGCGCACCATCTCTTGGGTATCTGTTTCGCCGAGCTGCTCGAGGAAAGCCGCGGTGCGCTTCTCGAATTCCCGACGTTTGATTTCGAGATCCTGGAATCCTTTGTCGGTCACCGTGACGTGTACGCGACGACGGTCGGTCTTTGAGTGCTCGCGCTCGACCCAGCCCTTGGCCTCGAGAGCGCGTAGGATATTGGCGATGCGGGCGCTCGAGACCCAGGCACGATCAGCGAGTTCGCTCGGTGTGAGCGAACCACCGGCGAGTATGAGGGCGCGCATGACGGCCATCTCGCCGCCGAGGGCTTTGTCCGCAAAGCGTGAAATGCGCTGATACATACTGCCGAACTCGGTAAGGAGCTGACGCCCAAGCTCACGGAAATCAGTATCTTCCACCGAAAACCCCTAACACTAGAAACTATTTTCGGTGGAAGATGATACCCCCATACGTGGACCTCATACAGTGGGCAATATAAAGAGCGCATAAAGACTTAAAATCATTCAATTGCTGAAGCGTTTTAAAGAACTATCATGCACGCGGTTAGGCGAGGGGTTGTCACCACCATGACGACTGGGACTCATATAATCGCCACGTGCGATGCTCCAACTTCCCGCAAGGAGACACCTTACATAAAGGGGGATGGAGTCATGGCATTTGACTTCACGGGCAAGACCGCGATCGTTACCGGTGGCACTCAGGGCATTGGCCTCGAGATTGCCAAGGGTATCGTTGCGGGCGGCGGACACGTCGCGCTCATCGCAAGGAACGCTGCTAAGGGCGAGGCCGCTGTGGCCGAGCTTGGCGAGGGCAACAAGTTCTATCAGCTCGATGTCGCCGATGCACCCAAGGCGCGCGAGACCGTCGAGCAGATTTTCACCGATCTGCCGCAGACCAACATCCTGATTAACTGCGCTGGCGTCATCAGCACCAAGAAGTTCGACGAGATCGATGACACCGAGTGGCGTCGCACCATTGACATCAACCTCAACGGTACCTTTACCATGATGAACGCCGTGTACCCGCACTTTAAGGCGGCCCATGCCGGCACTATCGTCAACGTGAGCTCTGTTGCCGGTAAGATCGGTGGTGGCCTGCTCGGCACCGCTGCCTACGCCAGCTCCAAGGCCGGTGTTAACGGTCTAACCAAGGCAGTCGCCAAGGAGGGCGGCAAGTTCGGCGTCCGCTGCAACGCTGTATGCCCGTCGCTCACGTTGACCGATATGACCTCGATTCTCTCTGACGAGAACTCTCAGCGCATCATCAACGGTATTCCTCTGGGCCGCGCCGCCCAGGCCAGCGAGCCTGCGCAGATGGTGCTGTTCTTCGCTTCCGACCTCGCCAGCTTCGTGAACGGCGAGATCGGTGACTGCGACGGCGGCATCGTCCTGGACGGGTAATACCCCACGACGATTATTCGGCGACGGCCCCTGCGACTCGGGACCGTCGCCTTCTTTCTGACATAGGCGCGTGCGGCTACGATTCGCATGCATCCAAAGGAGATATATATGAGTGAATCGACTGCGGTGGAGGCGCCGGCGGCAAAGGAGCCGTTCTTTAAGATGTCCTCCATCCCGGGTGCCAATATTTTGGTGCCGCTTTTGCTGGGCTGCCTGCTCAACACGCTGTTCCCTGACCTGTTCAAAACGCTCGGCAGCTTTACGCTTGGCATGACCCAGCAGGGTGCAGGCCCGCTCGTGGGCGCATTTTTGCTCATCGTCGGTACGACGATTTCGTTTAAGAGTGCTCCTGCCGCCGCTGCCCGCGGCGCCATCATCATCGCCGTCAAGCAGATCGTGGTCGTTGCCGTGTCGCTGCTCATCCTTTATGTGTTCAACGACAACCTGTTTGGCATCTCGGCCATGGTGATGCTGGCCGCTTGCACGGGTGCCAACAACGCTATGTACGCTGGACTGATGGGCACCATGGGCAACGAGGCCGAGCGTGGCGCCGTTGCCATCACCACGCTGGTTGTCGGCCCTCCGGTCACGATGATCGTGCTCGGCGCTGCCGGCCAGGCTCCGATCGGCTGGTCGCTCGTGGGCGCCATCCTGCCGATCGTCGTCGGCATTATTCTGGGCAACCTCTTCCCCAGCTTTAAGAAGATGATGGCACCGGCACTTTCCGCCATCATCGTGCTCGTCTTCTTTGCCATGGGCTCGACCATGACTTTTGGCCAGCTTATCAACGGCGGCCTCCCCGGCATTCTGCTTGGCGTTATCTGCTCGGTGGTCTTCGCCATTCCCGTTATCGCGGTTGATAAGCTCACCGGTGGTACGGGTGTCGCGGGCGCGGCAATCTCCAGCTGCGCCGGTGCCAACGTGGCAACGCCTGCCGCCATGGCAAGCGTCAACGAAGCCATGTACGGCGGCGCGGTGCTCGCGACGGCTACGGCTCAGGTCGCAGCCTGCGCTATCGTGACGGCCATCCTCACCCCGCTGGTCACCAGCTGGTGCTACAAGCACTTTGAGGGCCAGGATCACGGCGACAGCAAGAAGGCCGCGACCGACAAGGCTGCCGCCGCCGCGTAACGCCACGCGCAACAAATCAACGCTCACAACAAGCCAATGCTTTAGGGCGGCCACGGGGGATATTCCTTCGTGGCCGCCCTGTTGTCGCTAGGGTCTCTGAGTCGCTTTACCCAGCTAAAGCTGGCATAACAGCTAGAGCGACAGGCGTATAAAGGCAAGGGGAAATATCAGACAATTCGGTGAACGGTATCTGCCCGCGCACGCATTTCCTGCGGATTTGTCAAAAACGCTCTTATGATATAAAAAAAGAAACATATAACAGCCCAGATGGAGAGGGTCGCTATGTTATCCTTCTCAAACGGGTGAAATCTTGGGTTTAGGGTTGCAGCGCCAAGGTGGACAAACGTTTTTCCTGCGTCAACACGTGGCGGAAAACGGAAGAAGCCGGTCGTGCAAGCCGAACATTCAAGAATTCAATAAGCAGCGGTGTGAGAGAGCGCCGCATTACACGTAACTAGGAGCGTGGTTACACAATGCAGGAGGCATGGGAAGGCTTCAAGGAAGGCATCTGGACGGGAGAGGTTGACGTCCGAGACTTCATCCAGAAGAACTACACCCCCTACGAGGGCGACGAGTCGTTCCTCGCCGGCCCGACCGAGCGTACCAAGGAGCTGTGGGGCGAGGTTCTCAACCTGCTGCTCAAGGAGCGCGAGCAGGGCGGCGTCCTCGATATGGACACCAAGACCGTCACGGGTATCGTGAGCCACCCCGCTGGCTACATCGATAACGCCCATCGCGAGATGGAGACCATCGTCGGCCTCCAGACCGACAAGCCGCTCAAGCGTGCCCTGCACGTCAACGGCGGTATCCGCATCGCTTGCCAGGCTGCCAGCCAGCACGGCTACAAGATCGACGAGAACGTCGTCGAGCGCTACACCTTCGAGCGCAAGACCCACAACGCTGGTGTCTTCGACGTTTACACCCCCGAGATGCGCGCTTGCCGTTCGGCTCACATCATCACCGGTCTGCCCGATGGCTATGGCCGTGGCCGCATCATCGGCGACTACCGTCGTGTCGCCCTGTACGGTGTCGACTACCTGATCAAGGACAAGGAGGCCCAGAAGGCTTCCACCCCGACGGTCATGACCGCCGACAACATCCGCGACCGCGAGGAGCTGCAGGAGCAGATCCGCGCCCTCGGCGAGCTCAAGATGATGGCCGAGACCTATGGTTTCGACATTTCCAACCCCGCTACCAACACGCAGGAGGCCATCCAGTGGATGTACTTCGCCTATCTCGCTGCTGTCAAGGAGCAGAACGGCGCCGCTATGTCCATCGGCCGTACCTCCACGTTCATCGACATCTACGCTGAGCGCGACCTTGCCAACGGCACCTTCACCGAGGAGCAGATCCAGGAGTTCGTGGATCACTTCATCATGAAGCTCCGCATGGTCAAGTTTGCCCGTACCCCCGAGTACCAGGCCCTGTTTACCGGCGACCCGCAGTGGGTCACCGAGTCCATCGGCGGCATGGGTGTCGACGGCCGTACGCTCGTTACCAAGATGAGCTACCGCTACCTGCACACGCTCGAGAACATGGGCACCAGCCCCGAGCCCAACATGACCGTTCTGTGGTCGACCCGTCTGCCCGAGAACTTCAAGAAGTTCTGCGCCAAGACTTCTGTCGCCAGCTCCTCGATCCAGTACGAGAACGACGACCTTATGCGCGTTTACCACGGCGACGACTACGGTATTGCCTGCTGCGTTTCTTCCATGCGCATCGGCAAGGAGATGCAGTTCTTTGGTGCTCGCGCCAACCTGGCCAAGTGCCTGCTGTATGCACTCAACGGCGGCGTTGACGAGGTCTCCAAGAAGCAGGTCGGCCCCAAGTACCGCGCCGTCGAGGGCGATACGCTCGATTACGACGATGTCGTTGCCAAGTACAACGACATGATGAAGTGGCTCGCTGGCGTCTACGTCAACTCCCTTAACATCATTCACTACATGCACGACAAGTACTGCTACGAGCGCATCCAGATGGCTCTGCACGACAAGCACGTGCACCGTTGGTTCGCTACCGGCATCGCTGGCCTTTCCGTCGTGGCCGACTCCCTGTCCGCCATTAAGTACGCCAAGGTTCACCCCGTCCGTGACGAGAACGGCATCATCGTCGACTTCGAGACCGAGGGCGAGTTCCCCAAGTACGGCAACGACGACGACCGCGTCGACCAGATCGCTCACGACGTCGTGCACCAGTTCATGGAGTACATCCGCATGAACGACACGTACCGCAACTCCGTGCCCACGACCTCGGTTCTGACCATCACCTCCAACGTCGTGTACGGCAAGAAGACCGGTTCTACGCCTGATGGCCGCAAGGCTGGCCAGCCCTTCGCCCCGGGTGCTAACCCCATGCACAAGCGCGATAGCCACGGCGCCATCGCTTCGCTGTCTTCGGTTTCCAAGCTCCCGTTCCGCGATGCTCAGGACGGCATCTCCAACACCTTCTCCATCATCCCGGGTGCGCTCGGCAAGGAGGACCAGGTGTTCTTTGGCGATATCGACCTTGATCAGCTGGGCGAGTAACTATTGTTAGTGCTATACTAACAATAACGATTACTGATTAGTGCGCCGGTTTCGGCCGGCGCCTATCGATCGAAGGAGACACATTATGAAGGTTTCTGAAGTTTCCGAGACTCAGGCCGATAACCTGGTCCACATGCTCGACGCTTACGCCGAGAAGGGTGGCCACCACCTGAACATCAACGTCTTCAACCGTGAGACGCTGCTCGACGCTCAGGCTCACCCCGAGAAGTACCCGCAGCTGACCATTCGCGTTTCCGGCTACGCCGTGAACTTCCACACGCTCACCAAGGAGCAGCAGGACGAGGTCATTTCGCGTACCTTCCACAACAAGTTCTAAAGGGGTTTAACTCCCGCAGGATCGCCGGGGCTGTTTGGGCTACCTCCCAAAACGTCCTCGGACATGCAAGAAGCCCTCGCTGCGCACTTCGTGCGGCGAGGGCTTCTTGCGTCCTGCGGAATATTTTGGGAGGTAGCCCAAACAGCCCCGGCGGGGTCCTGTGTAGTTACCCTTTAGGCGGAACTCTCCTAATGGGTTGAGCGTTCTGGATTCTTGCTTGCTACCGTTTATCGCGTATAGCTACCGTTTGCGGAATAAGTAACACTCCTTAATAAACCGTGTAGAATCTCAGATAAGCACGGAGTTTTCCAGGGAGACGCTGTCCTTTGTTGTGTGCAAGGGGCGGCGTCTCTTTGGCGCTTGGAGGCCGTTCTGCAGCAGGACGGCGGACGTGCGTCACATATTCAAAAGCCAACGTCGAGATGGGTTGTGATGATAATGGGCAAGTACGTAATCGTGGTTGAGTCTGGTTCGGATGTGACGCCGGAGCTCTGCGAGCGCTATGGCATCGTGCGCGTGCCCATGCATGTCACGATTGGTGACGAGACCGTCGAAGACGGATCGATCGACCCGCTTGAGATTTACTCGCGCTGCAACGAGTTTGGTGTGATGCCCAAGACCAGCGGTTGCTCGCCGGCGGATTTTGCGCATGTGTACGACCGCATCCACGCCGAGCGGCCCGATGCGACCATTTTGCATCTTGCGTATTCCGAGGTTACGACCTGCTCGCATCAGTCGTCGAAGATTGCGGCAAAGGGCCGCGATTACGTCTTCTCCATGGATACGCGCTTTGTGTCGGTGGGCCAGTCGCTTGTCGCCGTTGAGACCGCTAAGTATATCGAGGCTCATCCGGACGCCACCGTTGACGAGATTTTCGCCTTTACCAACTCCGTCATGGATCGCGTTCTGCTGGGCTTTGTCCCTACCGACCTCGCCTTTCTCAAGGCCGGCGGGCGTCTGTCCAACGTGGCGTTCCTTGGTGCCCATCTGCTCAAGATCAAACCGTGCATCGAGGTGACGGGCGGCAAGTTTGTGGCAACCAAAAAGTTCCGCGGTTCCATGCTCAAATGCGCTCGCGCCTTTATCGACCATATGATTGCCAAGGGCGATATCGACTACGCGCACATTGGCCTGGCGTATTCGGTGGGCCTTTCCGAAGAGCTGCGCGATGACATGGAGACGTATGCGCACGAGCTTGGCTTTAAGGACGTTACCTGGACTCAGGTTGGCGGCGTCATTTCGAGCCACTGCGGTCCGACGGCGTTCGGTGCGGTGCTCACGCTCAAGGCGTAGACGGTAGCGACAATCAATATCTACTGCTTCGGCGGGCAGGGTAGCGACAACCTGCCCGCCGTTGTCGTTTGACATCAAAATGACGCTGCCCAATTGCCGCTAAAACGCTTCAGCACTAAACGCATGGGCTAGAATGGCTCTGGCATTAATTTAGCTAGAAGTAGGGAAGGCAAGGTAGCGGATATGGCTGAGATGACGCTCGAGGGTGTGGATGCTCGTCCCGAGGACTCTGCATTTGCCTTGGGTCGCGTGCATTCGATCGAGACGATGGGCACGGTCGACGGGCCTGGCATTCGTTTCGTGGTGTTCGTCCAGGGCTGTCCCATGCGCTGCGCGTATTGCCATAATCCCGATACCTGGTCAGTCAACGGTGGCACCATGGTGACCGTCGAGCATCTGATGGACGAGTTCCAGAGCAACCATGAGTTTTACCGCAGCGGCGGTATTACGGTGTCCGGTGGCGAGCCGCTTCTGCAGCCCGCGTTTTTGGCTGACCTGTTCCACACTATGCACAACAACCCCGATGGGCGCGTGCATACCTGCCTGGACAGCTGCGGTTACGCGTTTGACCCGCAGCATTCCGAGAAGTTCGATGCCGTGCTCAACGAGACCGATATGGTACTGCTCGACATTAAGCATGCCGATCCGGTCGAGCATAAAAAGCTGACCGGGTGCGATCCTGCGCGCATTCTGGCCTTTGGTGATGAGTTAGCGCGCCGCAAGATTAAGGTCGTTATCCGCCACGTGGTGGTGCCGGGCATTACCGATACGGTGGAGGAGTGCGAGAAGCTTGGCCGCCTCATCGCGCCGTGGCACAACGTGGTGGGCCTGGAGATGCTGCCGTATCACACGATGGGTGTTGTCAAGTATGAGCAGCTGGGGATTCCCTATAAGCTCGAGGGCGTGCCGCAGATGGATACCGCGCGCATGCCCGAGCTGCGCAACGCCGTCATGACTGGCATGAAAAAGCGCCGCGCCGAACTCAAAAACGCCATCGGCTAGCGGCACTCATTGGGGACAGACTTAAATGAGTGCTCCCGGGCACCTAGTTGATTGCTAAAGAGCCCCGTCAAGTTGCGGTGGAATAGTTCTTGTTTTTCGGCTTATGCCGCCCAAACAGGAACTATTTCACCGCAACTGCGTTTTGGGCAAAGATGCGCAACGGAATCGGTGTTTTTGCATAGAAACGCCTGTTTATTGTTTAGAGACACCTTAAACGCGACTGAATATCTTTGGAAAGAAATGCCTGCTATCGACATCGATGGCTGTACCTATGTCATGAGCGTCATGACATCGATGCCGTGGAGCGACCGCTCGAGCGAGGTTACGGCCGCGATTGCAAAGGCGCTGTTTGATACGCGAGCTGCACTGGCTTAGCGTGTTCGTTTGGCGAGGTCAAACAAAATGCTGGTACCATACCGTGGTTGAGAATTTCGTATAGGTTTGGGGAATGGTATGGCTACCATCGCGATTATCGGTGCGCTCGAAAAAGAGATCATGCAGATTAAGGAAGAGCTGAGCGACGTTTGCGAGGCGCGGGAGGCAGGCTTGACCGTTGTGAGCGGCGAGCTCGACGGCCTGACAGTTGTCGCCACAACGGCGGGCATGGGCACGGTGAACGCCGCCGCTGCAACACAGCACCTCATTAGCAAGTATGCTCCGCAGGCTGTTGTGTTTTCGGGCATTGCGGGCGGTTTGAACCCCAGACTCCATATCGACGACGTGGTCATTGGCAAACGCCTACGCTATCTGGATACCGATACCGCGCTTATCGCCGAGTCCGCACCGGGGCTCGAGGAGTTTGGCTCGACACCCGCGCTGGTCGATATTGCCGTCGACGTGCTTGCTGAGCGTGGGTTTGTTGATGCTTCGACAAATGCAGCCGCTTCGAACGAGGGAGCCAAACAATTCCTGGTCGGCACGATTGCCACGGGTAACCGCTTTGTGACGGGCGCCGCCATGCGCAACGACGCTATCGAGGCGACGCATGCCGATTGTGTCGGCATGGAGGGCGCGGCAATTGCCCATGTCGCAACCAAAAATGGTGTCGATTGCCTGGTGTTGCGCGCTATCAGCGATAATTGTGACGAGGCGTACGATGCAATTTGCGACCGAGAGTTCGATCTGTTCGAGTACGCGCGTGTCGCAAGTGACATCACGCTCGATATCGTCCGCCGCATTGCTGCTGCGCAATAGCGCGCTCTTTTGTAAGAACCTACGACCAAGGAGTGTCCATGGCCGATTCCATTAACTACCAGCTTGCCAAGTTCGTCGCCAGCTACGGCAAGGTTTCGCAGATTCCCGAGTCCACCTGCCCCGAGGTGAGCTTTGTCGGCCGCTCCAACGTGGGCAAGTCGTCGATTATGAACAAGCTCTTTGGCCGCAAGAACCTGGTCAAGGTTTCCAGTACGCCGGGCAAGACGAGCAACATCAACTTCTTTGAGGCCGACGACGTGCATTTCGTGGACCTGCCGGGTTACGGTTTCGCCCGTCGCTCCAAGGCCGAGCGCGACCGCTGGGCCGAGCTTATTGGCGACTTCTTTGACTCCGAGCGCAGCTTTAACCTGGTCGTATCGCTGGTTGACATTCGTCACGACCCCAGCAAGCTCGATCATGACATGATCGACTACCTGCAGGGCAACGAGTTCAACTTTATCGTCTGCCTCACCAAAGCCGACAAGCTCAGCCGCACCCAGCAGGCCCGCCAGGCAGCAGCCATCAAAAAGCAGCTCAACGTCCCGGCCGAAAACGTAATCATCACAAGCTCCCAGACTGGCACCGGTATCGATGAACTCAAGCGCCGCATCGCCGAGGCCTGCCTCTAGTAAGGGTCCCATCCCAGTAAGGGCCCCCACCAATAAAAAGCCAAACCATCAGCCCGGCGCCCCTTCAAAGCGTGGGTCCCTGTAGACATCCTCAGCAAGGTAGGCGCAGGGACGGTCGGGATGTTCCCTCAAAATCATTCCGCAGCGCGAAGGCCCCTTGTCCGTCGCTCCGTAGGAGCAGGACAAGGGGCCTTCATGCGCGAGGACGATTTTGAGGGAACATCCCGACCGTCCCGGACAGGTATATGAGGAGGATGTCTACAGGTACTCGATTTGAGCGCCTTCCGTGTCGCACGTCAGAATATGCGTGTCACATTTGGGGAACTGCTCACGCAGCTTGACCTGCAGGAACTTGGCTACGATAGTGTCATCGGTTACAGCCATAAGGGTCGAGCCGGAGCCACTGATCCAGATGGTCTTGGCGCCGCCATTAAGGCAGGTGTCGCGCACGGCGTTGTAATCGGGAATCAGGCGGCGGCGATAGGGCTCCTGGATGCGGTCGTCGTTGGCGGCGGCAATCAGGTCAAGGTCGCCGGTCTCCAGGCCGCGCGTCATGCCGGCGATGCGGCCCATTTGCCATACGGCGGTGGAGAGTGGAATCTCCTGCGGCACGACCTTGCGCGCCTCACTCGTATGCACCTCGTAGGGCGGGATTACGGTAATAAAACGCAGTTTGTCGCTCACTTCGTAGCGAAGGCACTGGGGAAGCGAGTCCGTCGGCGTAAAGGAGCAGACGGCGCCGCCCAGGATGGCGGGGGCGACGTTATCGGGATGGCCCTCAACCTCGGTGGCGATGCGAACGAGCTCGGCGCGGTCGACGGTGTGGCCCGTCAGCGCGGCGGCTGCCATGATGCCAGCGACGACACAGGTGGAGCTGGAGCCCAGGCCGCGGGCGACGGGCACGTCAGTCTGAATGTCGATGGCGACAGGGAAGGCCGGCTCGCCCCAGGCGGCCAAGGCATCGACAAAGCTCACGTAGACCAGGTTGTTCTCGTTTTGGAACTCCTCGGGGCAGCCCGTGATGGTGAGCTTGTCGGCGCGCTCGAAGGTGAAGTGCGAGTAGAGGCTGACGGCCATGCCGAGGGTGTCGTAGCCAATGCCTAGGTTGGCGCTGGTGGCGGGGACGGTGATCTTGATCATGGGAATCTCCTGGGCGGTCTGCCTGTTTAGTTCGCTGCTCGGGCAGTCCTGGCTCGCTCGGAAAGCACATTAAGTGCTTTCCGGCTCGTGCGGAACTCGCGACGAACTAAACAGGCAGACCCGCATGTCAGTTCGTCATCATCCCGGTGGGTTTCTGATAAAAGAAGGTGCGCCGGCTTTCGCCGGCGCTTAATAAGGGGTTTAGTTGGTGCTCATTCGTTTTGCTGCAGACTCGACGTAGCTTGCCATCTCATCGACGTCGCAGACGTCTTCGAAGCGGACGGGTTTGGACTCGAGTTCGGCGAGCTGGGTCGGGGCGACCGTGTTGGTTGCCTGCTCGAGCACGCGCATGGCCTCAAAGTCATCCTCGGGAACGTCGAGGCCCAGGGCGTCGCAGCAGGCACGCGGGAACTTGTAGGGGCTGGCGGTCGAAAGCAGCACGCGGGCCTTGGCGCCCTCGGCAGGAGCTACCTGCTCAAAGACGTGATAGCCACAGGCGGTGTGCGGATCGATCACGTAGTTGTTGGCGTCCCAGCAGCTCTTGATGGCGGCGCGGACCTCGTCCTCGCTGGCCCAGCCGCAGCCAAACACGCTCTGAATCTTGGCCAGCAGCTCGGCGGGCACCTCGTAGCGACCGGTCTGGGCGAGCTGCTCCATAAGGCCGGCAACGAGCTCGCAGTCGCCGTCGGACAGGAAGTACAGCATGCGCTCGAGGTTGGAGCTAATGAGGATGTCCATCGACGGCGAGATGGTCGTGAAGAACGGACGGTTGCGGTCGTAGACGCCGGTGGTCAAAAAGTCGGTGAGTACATTGTTCTTGTCGCTCGCCACGACGAGCTTGGCGACGGGCAGACCCATGCGCTTGGCATAGTAGCCGGCCAAGATATCGCCAAAGTTGCCGGTGGGCACGCAGAACTCTACGGCGTCGCCAGCCTCGATGGCGCCGGCGCGCAGCAGCTGCGCATAGGCGGCAAAGTAGTAGACGACCTGCGGCACCAGGCGGCCGACATTGATGGAGTTGGCACTCGAAAGCACGGTGCCAGCGGCCTCCAGGCGCTCGGCAAGCTCCTTATTGGCAAAGATGCGCTTGACGGCGCTCTGGGCGTCGTCAAAGTTGCCGCGGATGCCGCAGACAGCGACGTTGTCGCCCTCCTGCGTGGACATCTGCAGGTTCTGGACGCGGCTGACCTTGCCCTCGGGATAAAAGACAGTGATGCCCGTGCCCGGGGCGTCGGCAAAGCCGGCGAGTGCTGCCTTGCCGGTGTCGCCCGACGTGGCGGTGACGATCATGATGCGCTCGGCGCCGCCGTCCTTGGCGGAGGTGCGGGCCATCAGGCGGGGGAGCATCTGCAGGGCGACGTCCTTAAAGGCGCTCGTGGGGCCGCCAAAGAGCTCCATCACATAGGTCTGCGGGGCGTCGGAGCCCGGTGCCGCGTCAAGCTTGACGAGTGGCGTGACCTCTTCGCTCGCAAACGTGCCGCGGTATGCCTCGTCGACACACGCCGAAATTTCTTCGGCCGTGTAATCATTCAGTAACATTCCCAACACATCTTGAGCGATTTCAAAGTACGATTTATCTGCAAGGGAGCTGATATCGAGCTGCTGGGTTCCCAGCTCGTCCGATACAAACAAACCCCCGTCGGGAGCGATGCCGGTACGGATTGCCACCTTACTTGAGCACGATAAAGTGCGTCCTCGTGTACTATGATAAGTTCCCATATAACACTGCTCCTCGGATGCCTTGGTCCCAATCGGTGAAACCATGGTATCAGAGCACGCAAAGTAGGTTCGCAGAGGCTTTTTAGAAAGGTAACCTCAAGCCCATGATTAAGATTGCCAAGTTCGGCGGCTCGTCGGTCGCCGACGCCGAACACTTTAAGAAGATCAAGGCCATTGTCGACGCCGACCCTGCCCGCCGTTTTGTGGTGGTTTCTGCCTGCGGTCGCCGCTTTAAGGGCGACACCAAGGTGACCGATCTGCTCTACTTGGTCAACGCGCACGTCAAGTATCACGTGTCGTGCGAAGAGCTGCTCGAGGACATCGGTCAGCGCTACTTTGATATCGCTGACGAGCTTGGGCTCACCTATCCCATCCGCGAGGAGTTTGCGGCCTTTGCCGAGCGCGCCCGCTCGGGCGGTTACTCTACCGAGGAGCTCGTGAGCCGCGGCGAGTACTTCACCGCCCGCCTCATGGCCGAGTACTTGGACCTGCCGTTCCTGGATGCCGCGACGGTCGTGGCGTTCCATCATGACGGTTCGCTCAGCATGAATCGCACCTCCGAGCTGGTTCAGGAGTACGGCCAGCAGGGCGGCTTTGTCATGCCCGGCTTCTACGGCGCGACGCGCGAGGGCCAGATCAAACTGCTCGACCGTGGCGGCGGCGACATTTCCGGTGCCATTCTGGCCAAGTGCCTGGGCGCCGACTTGTACGAGAACTGGACCGACGTTTCGGGCTTCTATTCTGCCGACCCGCGTATTGTGCCCGAGGCTCAGCCCATTGCGCGCGTTACCTACGAGGAACTGCGCGAGCTTTCGTACATGGGCGCGAGCGTCCTGCACGAGGAGGCCGTGTTCCCCGTGCGCGAGGCCGGTATTCCGCTGGTCATCAAGAACACCAACGCGCCGCAGGACCCCGGCACCATCATTAGCGAGACGGCCGACGAGGGCGAGGCCGAGCCCATCATTACCGGCGTGACCGGCAAGCGCGGCTTTGTCGCCATTAACGTCGCCCGCGACCGTACCAAGCCCCGCGTCGGCTTTATGCGCCGCGCGCTTTCGGTGTTCGAGCGCTATGACGTCTCCGTCGAGCACATGCCCACCGGTGTCGACCGCTTTGGCGCCGTGGTGCAGGAAGAGGATGTGCACGATTCGCTGTACTCGCTCGTGGGCGACATTCAGAAGGAAGTCGAGCCGCTCGAGATCGAGGTCGTCGAGGGTCTGGCGCTTATCGCTACCGTCGGCCGCAACCTGCGCGGTCGTGCCGGCATTTCCGGCCACCTGTTTGGCATGCTCGGCCAGGCCGGTGTGAGCGTGCGTATGATTTCGCAGAGCTGTGACGAGATCAACATCATCATCGGCGTGGAGGAGAAGGACTTCGATCTGGCGATCCAGACCATCTACCGCGCCTTCTCGGACGAGAACGGCATCGTCAAGGTCTCCGATTTGGAGCCTTCCGAGCCGCTTGAGCCCGCCCTGGCCGCGCTGCACAAGTAGGGGCCACTCCGGTAGATTTCTGGGACATGCCTGAAAATCTACTGCGGGGCGTTTCGTTTCGGTTTCGTTTCGGCGGGGCGGGTTTTGTGTCCGCCCCGTTCTTGTATAAACTGGGGCACACTATTGAGTCCGCTAAGCGTGCGGGCAAAAGCCAGAACCTTTAAAGGGGGAAGCATGAAACAGTACACGGTTGCTATTTTGGGCGCGACGGGAGCCGTGGGCACCCAGATGCTCGAGTGCCTGAACGAGCAGGAGTTTCCGGTCGGTAAGCTCAAGCTGCTGGCGAGCGCACGCTCGGCGGGCAAGACCGTCGAGTTCCGCGGCGAGCAGGTTGTGATTGAGGAGGCTTGCCCCGAGGCCTTTGAGGGCTGCGACATCGTGCTCGGTGCTGCTGGCGATGATATCGCCAAGGAGCTGCTGCCCGAGGCCGTCAAGCGTGGCGCCGTCGTGGTCGACAACAGCCATGCCTTCCGCCTAGATCCCGAGGTGCCGCTGGTTGTTCCCGAGATTAACGCCGACGACATCAAGTGGCACCACGGCCTCATTGCCAACCCCAACTGCGCGACCATCATCGGCCTGGTCCCCACCTGGCCGCTGCACCAGCTGGCCGGCGTCAAGCGCATGATCGTCTCGACGTATCAGGCGGCTTCGGGCGCAGGCGCTCCCGGCATGGCCGAACTCGAGGCCCAGCTGGCCGCTCTGGGCCGTGGCGAGGAGATTCCCGAGCCGCGCGCCTTTGCCGCCCAGCTGGCGAGCAACCTGATTCCGCAGATCGGCGGCGTCAAGGAGGAAGGCTTCACCTCCGAGGAGATGAAGCTGCAGAACGAGGGCCGCAAGATCATGCACCTGCCCGAGCTGCGCGTGAACTGCACCTGCGTGCGCGTGCCCGTGCTGCGTTCGCACTCCGAGAGCATTACGCTTGAGTTTGAGCGCGATATTACGGTCGAGGAGGCCCGCGCTGCGCTGGCTGCCGCTCCTGGCGTCAAGCTAGTTGACGATATGGCTGCCGAGGATGCGCACGATCGCTTCCCCATGCCGATGGACACGTCCGACCAGGATCTGATTTGGGTCGGCCGCGTGCGTCGCGACATCTCGAACCCCGAGGCCGCGCGCGGCATCACCTTCTGGTGCTGCGGCGACCAAATCCGTAAGGGCGCGGCAACCAACGCCGTCCAGATTGCTAAGCTGCTCTGCGAGTAGCGGTGGACCTGTCCGGCGGGGGCCGGGCTTAGTTTTCAGAACGTCCTCGACCATGTGTGGCGCCTTGTCCTGCTCCTTCGGAGCTGCGGACAAGGCGCCACACTGGTCTGCGGAGTGTTCTGAAAACTAAGCCCGGCCCCCGCCTGCGGTGACGCTGCTGCGAGCGGCCTGCGATGGGGCCGTTGTTGGTTGGGGCCGCTGGGCTGATGTGGGGGCACGTGGCTGTTGCGGGCCCTGGTCCCGGCGGCGGCCACGGCGCTTCGCGCCTGCCACCTTGGGGGACTGTGGGGCGCGGCCGGCAGCTGCGGCGCGTTGCGCCTGCTGCCTGCGGGGACTTTGGGATCGTGCGGCAGCGGCGGCGCTTCGCGCCTGCTGCCTGAGGTGACTTTGGGGCCGAGTAGGGTTGTCTGCACAATTCGCGGTATTATGTTGCGGAGTTTTGAAAGGAGCCGCTGGTGGTCACGACGACGTTTGCTTCGCCTTTGGGCGAAATCCTGCTTGCCGCTGATGGCCGCGGTTTGACGGGGCTTTGGTTTGAGGGACAGGAGCACTTTGGCTCTACGCTCCTCAAAGAAAATGCCGAGCACGTCGAAGGTGCCGACGCGGTTTCCGGTGCAGGCGGGATGTCTTCGGTGAATCCGGCGAATGGCGCAGCCTCAGCGGTGCTTGAGCGTTCTTGGGCTTGGTTGAATGCTTATTTTGCTGGTCAGGAGCCTCGGTTTACGCCGCCGTTGCATATGATCGGCACGGCGTTTCAGCGTGAGGTTTGGTTCGAGCTGCTTTCTATCCCGCGTGGCGAGGTCGCTACGTATGGCGAGATCGCCCAGCGTGTCGCGGCCAAGCATCGTGTTCCGGGAAACGAGGACCCCGTTGTGTCTCCCCGTGCTGTGGGGGCTGCGGTTGCGCGCAATCCCATTTCGATCATCGTGCCCTGTCATCGCGTGGTCGCGGCCGATGGATCGCTCAACGGATATGCCGGCGGGCTTGATCGCAAAGAGCGGCTGCTTCGGCTTGAGGGCGCGTACGAGGAATAACGCTCGAGCGCTTTGCATGAATGAGGCGCCGCGAAAGGACGAGTCGCTGTCCTTTCACGGCACCTCTTGTCTGACGATAAGACGCCTCAATTACTTTCCGGATGATGCTTCAAGCGGAAACCGCGACCCAGAATATCGCCTCAGAGTGGGATGCAGTTTCCGGATGGCATCGTCTACGGAAACGGCGTCCCATTTTGATTATGCAGAATGAAAAAAAGAGCTGGAGTTGCGCATCGTTGAGAGGCTTTCCAGCTTTAGCAAAACAAACTTATAGGATGCGACGAATCGCGTCAAGGAAGCCGCCGGATGTCCTAGAGGTTGTCGACCGACTAGCCTCAATCTGATCCGCCGGGTGGTGTCCCACGCTATTCGGTGCGCTTGATGGGATGACGAATCACGGTCTTGAGCTTTTCCGGTGCGCATTTGCGTGGGTCGGAGAGGTAGATCTCGTGATGCAGGCGGGTATTGGAAAAGTCGAGGGCATAGCCCTGCTCTGCCGCAAATCCATGCATGTTGTCTACGGTTGCCGGCTCGCTGTCGTAGGGTCCGGTATGCATGCACTGCACGCACAAACCCTCGTCAACCTTAAGCAGCTCGACTGCGGAAAAGTCCAGCTTCTTTTTGGCGGTAGCTTCCGCGACGGCCCAGTCAAAGTCGGCCTGGGTGACAAAATCGGGCAGGCGGATGCACGAGATGAAGTTGAAGTCGTCCTTGCGCACATAATCGATGTCGCTGCCGGGAGAGTCTTGCCACCAGAAGCCCTCGAGCGGCGGCACCACAAAGTCGAAATAGCCTTCGATACTCCTCGAGCCTTTCTTCGACATCTTGATGGTGTAGGCGATACCGTAAAGCAATGGCAGGGCGTTTTGATACTCGCCGCTTTCGGCGTTTGGATCGCCCTTTCCGCGCGCCGCGACATAGCTCATGGGCGGGACGGTTACGATGCTCGGCTTGCTGGCAGGTCTATAGAGCTCTTTGCTTTCCTTTTTAAAGTCGAACGCCATGGCGGCCGCCTTTCTGCGTAGGGACCCGTGTAACTGTCAGCATCATATCATAGAAACGAACACCCGTTCGACTGATTTGCCTGACGGCTGACATAAATCCTTTGCGTTTGACGGGTGGCCTGACTCCGTTGATGACCCTTCTGCCGCCTGTCGCTCTACCAACACCCGCCATTCCCCCATATAAAACCTGCCAAAATAAACCTGTCCCTTTTTGGTCGGTGCGAAATGGGTAATACTAAAGAGTTATCCGACCAGATGGGAATCAATCGATGGCCTATATCGAATTCAGAGACGTCATTAAAGCCTATGGCGAGGGTGATGCCCGCATTCACGCGCTCGACGGCGCGAGTTTTACCGTTGAGCGTGGCGAGCTTGCCATTATCCTGGGCGCTTCGGGCGCCGGTAAAACCACGGCGCTCAACATCTTGGGCGGCATGGACACGGCGACCTCCGGCACTGTGACGGTGGACGGGCGCGACGTGAGTGCCGCCAACGAGGCGCAGCTTGTGGAGTACCGCCGCGCCGACGTGGGCTTTGTCTTTCAGTTCTACAATCTGGTTCCCAACCTGACGGCTCTCGAGAACGTCGAGCTCGCGGCGCAGATCTGCCCCGATTCGCTCGATGCCGAGCAAACGCTTCGCCAGGTTGGCCTGGGCGAGCGCCTGGGCAACTTTCCGGCACAGCTTTCGGGCGGCGAGCAGCAGCGCGTGTCCATTGCCCGCGCGCTGGCCAAGAACCCCAAGCTGCTCCTGTGCGACGAGCCCACGGGCGCGCTCGACTACAAAACCGGCAAGCAGATTTTGCAGCTGCTGCAGGATACCTGCCGAAAGCAGGGCATCACGGTCATTATCATCACGCATAACTCCGCGCTCGCGCCCATGGCCGATCGCCTGATCCGCTTTAAGAGTGGTCGCGTGGAAAGTGAGACGGTCCAGCAAAATCCCGTGCCTATCGAGACGATCGAGTGGTAGCGCCCATGGACCAAGATCGTCAAAACAGCCAAGGCGGCAACGAGGCGCATGCGGAGCGTGAGCAGGATTTTACGACCTATCGCACTGCCCAAAGCTCAAACGACATGGTGCCGACGGTGTTTCGCCGCGGCATTTACCGCACGATTCGCGGAAGTCTTAAGCGCTTCCTGTCCATTGTGGTCATTACCGCGCTTGGCGTGAGCGTGATGTGCGGTCTCCAGGCGGGTTGCGAGGACCTGTGCGATTCGGTCGACGCCTACTTTGACCAGCAGAATGTCTACGATATCAACGTGCAGTCGACCTATGGCCTGACCGATGATGACCTTGCCGCCATCCAAGAGGTCGACGGCGTCAAGACGGCCGAGGGCATCTATACCGAGACCGCCTACACCGCCGTGGGCACGGCGCGCGAGCGTGTCGTCGTGCAGAGCCTCTCTAAAGAGAATATTGATCAGCCGGTGTTGGTGCGCGGTGACTTGCCCGAGACGTCGGGCGAAGTGGCGGTAACTTCGCGCTTTTTGAAGGCATCGGGCAAAAAGCTCGGCGATACGGTGAGCTTTGCCGCCAACGACGCGAACTCGTCGAACCAGAGCGCCAAGGATCAGTTCGCTGCGGGAGATTACACCATCACGGCTGAGGTTCTCGATCCCACCGACGTGAGCTCGGACTCGACGGTCAACGCTTTCCGTGCTGCCTCGGCCGCGGACTACAAGTTCTACGTGAGCGAGGACGCCGCGACGTCGTCATCCTATTCCGCGATTCACGTGGTCGTCGAGGGAGCAAAGGACCTCAATTCCTATTCCGATGCCTATACGGCAAAGATTGACGAGGTCAAAGCCAATATCGATAAGATTCGCGAAGAGCGCGAGAAGGTGCGTGCCAAGGAGCTGACGGTCGACACGCCGGCGAACTTGGACGCGTCTGAGCGTCAGGCGAATATGGTCTTTGGAATCGAGCAGGACAACATCAATCGCATGGCCGAGGGCAGCGAGGAGCGCGCGCAGGCGCAAGCCGACCTAGACCAGCGCCGCGCCGCCGCCGACCAGCAGTTTGCCGATGCCCGCGCCGAGCTCTCTGACCTGGGCGAATGCACCTGGTATATCCAGGATCGCGGCAACATCGCAAGCTATTCGAGCGTGGAGAGCGATAGTTCCTCGATCGAGGCCATCGCCACCGTATTCCCGTTCATCTTCTTTATCGTCGCCGTGCTCATCAGCCTCACCACCGCCACGCGCATGGTCGAGGAGGAACGCACGCTGATCGGCCTGTACAAGGCACTCGGCTATTCGCGCGGGCGCATTCTGTCCAAATATGTGGACTACTCGCTGTGGGCCTGTTTGATCGGTGGCGTGCTCGGCAACATCATCGGTTTTGTCGGCCTGCCGCTGTTCCTGTTTACGGTGTTCGATGACATGTACTCGCTGCCCCAGATGCTGCTTTCATACGACATCGTGTCCTCGATTGTTTCGGTGGCGCTGTTTGCCGTGGGCGTGGTAGGCGCCACGATTATCGCCTGCCGCCACGAGATGGCCGAGACCCCGGCTTCGCTCATGCGCCCCAAGGCCCCGCGCGCCGGCTCGCGCATTTTCCTCGAGCGCATTGGCTTTATTTGGCGCCGCATGGGCTTTTTGAACAAGGTGGCCGCGCGCAATCTGTTCCGCTACAAAAAGCGTGCCTTTATGACTATCTTCGGTATCGCGGGCTGCACGGCGCTCGTAATCTGCGGCATGGGTATTCGTGACACGTCGGTGGCGCTTTCGCCCAAGCAGTACGGGCACATTACGCGCTATGACCTGCTGGCGGTCGCCAACCCCGATGACTTTACGCAGACGTGCGCAGCTCTGGACGAGCGCAGCGCGGCCAAGGACTCCGACGTGACCGTGACCTCGACGCTGCCGATCATGACCGACAACGTCACCTTTACGTTTGGCGGCAAGAGCGAGACCGTGCAGCTGGTCGTGGTGCCCGATGACCGTACGAGCGACTTGGACGACTACGTGTGTTTGGAGGACGAGTCCAAAGAGCCGCTCGCTTTGCGCGACGGAGACGTGTATCTGAGCAAGAGCTCACAGTTGGTGCTGGGGATTCAGCCGGGCGATACGGCGCAGGTTCAGGATTCGTCGCTCAACGTCGCCGATGTCGAGGTGAGCGGTATTTCGCTCAACTACCTGGGCAACACGCTCTATATGACGCAGAGTACCTATGAACGTGCGTTTGGTCGAAGCGTCCGTCTCAACGGCATCTTTGCGCTGCTCAAGGGTTCGTCGGCCGATCAGATTGCGTTTAGCAAGCAACTTAAAAGCGACGGATGGCTGACGCTTTCGAGCACGGCCGAGCATTGGGAAAACTACGAGGCCAACTTCACCATCATCAACTCGGTCGTGGTGCTCGTGACCTTTATGGCGGCGTGCCTGTCGTTTGTGGTGGTGTTTACGCTGTCCAACACCAACATCTCGGAGCGCGAGCGCGAGCTGGCGACTATTAAGGTGCTGGGCTTCCGCCGCGGCGAGGTGCACCATTACGTCAACAAGGAGACGTTGATTTTGACGGCAATCGGTGCCGCGCTGGGCGTTCCGCTGGGCGGCTTGCTGGCCGAGAGCTTTACGTACATCCTGCAGATGCCGTCGCTCTACTTTGACGTTGAGGTCGAACCGTTGAGCTACGTGCTTGCCGTGGTGCTGGCCTTTGCGTTCACAATCATCGTCAACCTCGCCACCAATCGAACGCTCAACAAGATCGACATGGTCGGCGCCCTCAAAAGCGCCGAGTAGCCTACCAAAAAGGGACAGGTTCATTTTTGGTAGGTTTTATCTGGGCAAACGCCGGGCAACAATTAGGTGGCCCGGCGTTTGTTACTTTGTTTGACTATGGGCGCGTGTGTTGTTTGGCACCTTTACTGATCAATCCAGTGCTGCGCATAGCTCTTAATTTCCTCGGTAAAACCGTCAAGGTCGTCAAGAGTGATCACGTTGTCGATAAGTAAGTTGGCTATCTCGCGGTGCATTGTGCTGCGGCGAATGTCGGTTGCTATTACGCCTGAGGACAGCTTGTCCCTATTGATACGTTCTTCTAGTGCCCAAAATCTACTGGACGCTTCGCCGCTGCCGTTCAGTATCTCGACGTACTGGTCGATGAGCTCCTCCATATGGCGCTCTTGCCATTCAGGGAGTAGCTTCTTAAACAGTTTCCAGTCGCTTTCGGCTACGTCTCGCATATTTCCTCCGCTCGTCAAACCTGTCAAAAAGGGACAGGTTTATTTTGGCAGGTTTTATCTGGGCAAACGCCGGGCAGCCTATGGGCGGTCTGGCGTTTGCTACTTTGCTATCTTCTGCTCGCAGGCGTGGATGAGGTCGTCGTAGTGGGCGATTTTGTAGTTGAGACGATCGAGACCGGCCTGCATTTCGGCAATACGCTCGGTGACCTGGTCGCGCTGTTCTTCGAGAATGGCTTTGCGTGCCGCCATGGTGCCGTCGCCTTGCTCTAGAAGCTGCATGTACTCGATGAGTGCTTCGATTGAAACGTTGGCGCCGCGCATGCACTTTACGAACTTGATACGTGCGCAGTCCTGCTCATCGTAGTCGCGAATGCCATTCTCGTTGCGATGCACACGAGGCAGCAAGCCGATGCGCTCGTAATAGCGCAGCGTATCGGCGGAAATGCCATACTCCTTTGAAACCTCGGCGATCCTCATGCCAGCTCCTTGGATGTCTTGCTAAGTTGCGGTGGAATAGTTCCTAGATTCGGTCATTTGGGCCTTAAATAGGAACTATATCACCGCAACTTAGGGGGAGGGTCGTCGGCTGGGGCTTGCCGGCGGGACGGGGCAAACTAGGCTTGCTTGCGGTGCTTCCATTGTTTTCGGCACCAGTGCATGAGTGCTCCTACGACGGGGATGGTGATGAGGATTACCCAGGCGGGATGGGGCTGTCCCAGGCAGAGCCACATGTAGAGGAACCAGGCAATGGCAGCTGCCGGATAGACGCTGCCGACGAGCTTAGACAGGCGGCGTCGATCGATAAAGTCGCCAATTGCGTAGTAGACGGGAATCAAAAAGACGAGGAAAAGTCCCGTGGCCCATACGCCGCAGACAACGCCGAGCGCCAGATAGGCGAGGGCGACCACTGCGGGGAAGGGAAACTTGTTCCACGCACGACCGAGCTTGGTGTGGAAGTGCTTGCCATGATGGTCGAGCTTGTTGTGTGCCTCCTTCCAGCTTGAAAACGTATCGCCGTCGATAGTGACGGTGCCGTCGGCATTGGTATGCACGCTATGCCCATCATCCTCGAGCGTATCGACGTGCACGCCGCCCGGTCCCACATGGACTTCTTCGCCCTTGCGATCGTTGGTTACGTGGATGCCATTCCAGCCAACGTGAACCTCTTCGCCCTTATCGGGATCGATAACGTGGATGCCGTGCTCAAGGGAAATGTCGACGAGTGGCTTGTCACCACAGCGAGCATTGTCAGCGGAGTTCTCAGTCTCTTCGGTCTCATCCGAAGCCTCGGTGCCGCCGTCGCCGTCTCCAACTGTCTCCCCGTACAACAGCTCATCCAGCGACACGCCATACAGTGCGGCGAGCGCAATGAGGTTATCGGTATCGGGCGAGGATTCGCTGCGTTCCCATTTGCTGACAGCCTGGCGGCTCACACCCAGTTGGGCGGCAAGCGCCTCCTGAGAAAGCCCGGCAGCTTTGCGTCGATCGACGAGCCGCTGCGCCATTGCAAGATCCATGGCAGTTCCTTTCGTGAGGTGACCGTAATCGAATGGCTCGAGTATGTCGAGAACAACCGGTAGCGACCACCATTTCTAGTTAGAATCTGCCCCAACCCTACCGCAACTACCGGTAGCAATCCCTAACGACCAGCCATTTCAGGACAAATGTTAGTGCAAGTAGCAGCCAAGAGCCCCCACTCAGTAAGTTGCGGTGGAATAGTTTTTGGATTCAGCCATTTGCGGACTAAGCAGGAACTATTTCACCGCAACTGAATTTCAGACCAGGCACCCGCAGCAAGAAGACGAATAGCCCCGGCGAGTATGTAAACGCAGGGCCCTCCGACCCCGCCCGACGATTTCGATTGGCGACCTTTGACGGAGTCAAGGGAGGAGCCAAATCGAAATACGTCGGGCGGGGTCGGAGGGCCCGATGGGGTGGATTCCAGCCGAGGCTATTCGTCGCCGAAGCTGATGCCCAACGCTTTGGCCTCGCGCACCAGGTCGCTTTGGGGATCGACGTACTTGAGCTTGCCGGCGACATCCTCGAGCGGCATGTGGCACATCTTGCCATCGCGCAGGGCAATCATGTAGCCAAACTCGCCGCGTAGGCAGCCGAGCGCTGCCTCGACACCGCACTGGGTCGCAAAGATGCGGTCCTGGGCATCGGGCTGACCGCCGCGCTGCGTGTGACCGGGGATGGCGACGCGGGTCTCGCGGCCGGTCTTGGCCTCGATCTCCTTGGCGATGTCGTACACGATTGACGGGCTCGTGCGTTCGGCGAGCTTCTTCTTGTACTCCTTCTTGGACAGTGCCGCGTCATCCTTGGAGATGGCGCCCTCGGCGACGGCTACGATCGTAAAGCGGCTGCCGGTTTCCATGCGATGCTCGATGGTCTTGATGACGTTATCCATGTCGTAGGGGATCTCGGGGATCAGGATGACGTCCGCGCCGCCCGCGACGCCGGCGTACAGCGGAATCCATCCGACCTTGTGTCCCATGATTTCGATGACGAACACGCGCCCGTGGCTCGAGGCAGTGGTGTGGATGTCGTCGATGCACTTGGTGGCGACGTCGATGGCGCTCGTAAAGCCAAACGTCAACTCGGTGCCCCAGGTGTCGTTATCGATGGTCTTGGGCAGGGCGATAACGTTGAGGCCCTCTTCGCGCAGACGGTTGGCGGTCTTGGTGGAGCCGTTGCCGCCCAGCATAAACAGGCAGTCGAGCTGTAGCTTGTGATAGGTGTGGACCATCGCGGGCACTTTCTCGACACCGTCGGCCTCGGGAATGTCTAGGCGCTTGAACGGCGTGCGGCTCGTGCCCAGGATAGTGCCGCCGCGGGTGAGGATGCCGCTAAAATCGGCGGGCGTCATGACGCGGAACCTGCTGTAGATAAGGCCCTGGTAGCCGTCCTCAAAACCATAGATCTCGATAGGCTCTTCGCTATTGGTCATGAGCGTTTTGACGATGCCGCGCATGGTGGCGTTGAGCGCCTGGCAGTCGCCGCCACTGGTAAGAAGACCGATCCTGAGCATGATGAATCCTTCCGGGCAAGTTATAACATGCGCATAAGTTTACCCCCGTACACTGTTGATACGGGGGTAAAACGTGTTAGCTCAAGCGTATAGAAATGTAAACAACGTCAGGCGAGCGTAAGGTCGACGGGCCTGGCTCCTTACAGCGCAAAGGCGTCGATGTCGCCCCAGTGGCGGCGCAGCGTGATGGCGGCAGCGGGCTCGGTGTTGTCGAAGACGACCGACCACTGCGTGTTGCTGGTGATGTCTTCCGGATTGGGCTCTTGCGCCGCAGCGCGTAGGGCCTTCCAAGCGACTGCCTCGTCTTGGGCACCGACATGGGCGTCAAGGACATCGGCGATTGCGACGGCGCGCTCCTTACCATGGCCCAGCTCGCCATTCTTTTGGTTGGGCAGCACTTCGTCGCCATAGCAGGCGTAGAAGTTCGTAACCTGGCGTACGGGCGTCGCCTTGCATGCACGGTCGGGATCGCGCGGATCCCACTCCACCACCCGCGCGTCACCGGCGGCGTCGTTGATAAAGAAGTGGTAATCGCGTCCTGCCATGGCGTGCATGTCGTAGGCGGAAAGCAGGTCGACAGCCTCCTGCGTGGTGGCCGCGCGGTCGAGCACCAGACGGATGGCGAGCGAGGTATTGATGACGGGGCGTTGCGTGTCCTGGTCACAGGGCTTGGAATCCAGGGTGAGTACGGCAACGGACACGCCGCATTCGTTAACACCATCGAGCTGGGCAAACGGGCCCATGAGTGCGGCGGCGCGTCCGGCGACGGAGTCAAGCGGAGTGTTATCGCCCAGGTTGTTAAGGGCGGCAAACCCGATGGAGGCATAGCCGTCGCGCGGGTGATTGCGCACCAGCAGCGCCGAGGTGTCGTCCTTAAAGTCGTAATTGCGACCGGTGCGCACGCGGCCTTCGGCATCTACGGCGACAAAAGCGCTGCAGGCAAACTGGGGCGCCTGGACATGTGCCGGCACACCGGGCAGCACCTGCGCCACCACGGCATCGATGTAGGCCTGGTCGTCGCGCACGCCAGCGGCGATGATGCGATCAAGATCGTAGTCGTAGGCAATGTCGATTGCGTACAGGTCATAGCCATCCGCGTAGCCGGTCAAGCGTTTGAGCGACGCGGCGGACTTGATTTGCTTGCGGTAAACGATGCCGGCGGCAGCGGCAAGGCCGACGGCGGTTCCTGCAACACCGCAGGTGATGGCAATGATACGTGGCTTCATGAGGACTCCTCTCAAAGCGATGCTATAGGCATTATCGCAAATGTCATACAGACCATATGCCGCATTCCGGCGAGTGGCATGGCATACCGAGCCCTAGAGCAGCGCAATCGCAACGATGCAGCATCCGAGCGCCAGAACAGCAAGGTCTGCCCGGTCAAAGCGATAGCTGCGCAGGCAGGTTCTGCTGACAGCCGGGTGCGCTCCGTATTCGCGGTTGACCATGGCGAGCGCGAGCGTGTCAGAGCGCCGCAGCGCGTTGCTAAACAAGGGCGTGATGACGGGAATAAAAGCACGTGCACGCTGCAGGGGCGAGGGACTGTCAAAGCGCGCCAAGCGCGCTTCCTGAGCGGCCTTGATACGATTGAACTCTTCGATAAGCACGGGGACAAAACGAAGCGTGAGCTGTATGGCGACGGTGGCATCGTCGGTGCGCAGGCCAAAACGGGCGAGGGGCCTCAGAAGCGCCGCGGCGCCATCGGCGAGTGCGGTGGGGGAGGTGGTCGCCATGAGCGTCGACGTTCCCAGCATAATGAGGGCAAAACGCAGCACGCAGAGCGCGCCAAAGAGCAGACCTCCCGAGGTGATCTGCACGGGTCCCGCCTGCAGCAGCAGAGTCCCCGATGCCGTAAAGAGTGCGTTGAAGACCAGGACAAACCCCATAAGCCAGCGAAATGGCCTGGGGGCACGAAGTGCCTGACGCATCGAGCTGCCGCTTGCGGCGAGCGAGGCGAATGCGGTGAGCGCGACGGCGGCAAGGGCGCCGGGCTGCTGGGCGATAAAGCCGGCAATCATAAAGAGCATGCAGAATACAAGCTTGGTGGCGGGGTGCAGCAGGTGAACGAGGCTTGACCCCGGACGAAAGATGCCAAACGAGACCGCCTTGGACGCTGGCGGAGTATGTCCGGTTTCCACGGGACGTGCGGCCGTCACGCCAACGGATGTCACCTGGATGCCCTCGGAACTTTGCGGCAGCAGCATGCCGTCCTGCAGCCGAAAGGCCTTGTCGCAGATGCTCGCCACACGCGAATCGTGCGTGGCGATTACAATGCCGCGGCCTTGGCGTGCGAGTTGAGCCAAGCGCTCGAGCAGCAGCCGGTGGGCGCGGGGATCGAGTCCAGCGCTGGGCTCGTCGAGCAGCAAATACGGTGTCTCGAGTGCAAGCATATCGGCAACGGCGATACGGCGCTGCTCTCCGCCAGAATGGGCAAAGGGGCTTGTGTCGCCGATAGCGGCGAGATCAAACCCGACGCTGGCGAGCGATGTGCCAACGCGTCGCTTGACCTCGGCTTCGTCCAGTCCAAGATTGCGGGGGCCAAACGCCACCTCGTCAAAGACCGTGGCGGCAAAAAACTGCTGCTCGGGGCGTTGCTGCACGAGTGCCACGGTTTTGCGGTACGTACGAAGTTCATCCGCCGTGGGGTGTGTGCCAAGCGCGGTGCCGTCCGCCACGACAGACCCCGCCTGCACGGCAAGCGCTCCGGCAAGGGCACGCAGCAGCGTTGACTTGCCGGAGCCAGAGGTGCCTGCGATACCGATCACGCTGCCGGGCCTAATTTCCAACGAAACACGAGATAGGGTACAGGCGTCTGCTTCGGGATAGCGGACGGTTATGTTTGAGCAGGTTAACGACACAGTTCCTCCAGGCCGCATCGAATGAGCAGATCGCGCTGGTCGGCAAGATCTTGCACGGTACCCAGGTATGCGATGGCGCCCGCCTCGAAGACGGCGACTCGGTCGGCGCGCGCGACCTCGTCGAGCAACTGCGTGATCTGGATCACGGCAACATCGCGCTGGCAAAGATGATCGATGAGATCATTGACGGCCTCGCGGGCGGTCTCGTCGAGCATGGCGGTCGTCTCGTCAAAAATCATGAGCGAAGGGGTGAGCGCAACCAATCCCGACGCCGCCACGCGTTGTTTTTGGCCGCCCGAGAGCGTGGCGACATCGCGTTGCTCAAGCTCGACAATGCCAAGCTCGTTGAGTGCCTGCAAGACTTCTGAACGCATTTCGTCGCGGGGGACACCGCGGTTTTCGAGTCCAAAGGCGATGTCGTCTCGCACGACTGGAGCGACGATCTGGTTATCGGGATCCTGAAAAGCAAGGCCTACGGTGCCCTGCACGCACATAGCGTGCCCGTTCACGTCTTTGAGCAGCCCCGCAAGCTCGAGTGCACAGGTGCTTTTGCCACTGCCGTTGGTGCCGACAAAGGCGATGCGCTCTCCTGCCACGATATTGGCGGCAAGTGCAGCGCAATCGACGGAGGGACGTGTGTCATCGGCTTGCTCAATACCGGCGAGCGCACCTTCTGCCACCGCGCCCGTAATGCCGCCGGTGACGCAGGCGGCGACGCCCAGAACGCCCAGATTGATAAAGACTGCCGGGGTCTGCAGCGCCATGGCGGCAACGCCCAGCTGGCCTACATTGTGCAGCACGGCGGCAAGCATGCTCACGGGCACCAAGCCAACACCCGGCACGGCAGCAAGGGCGACCATGCCGATAAAGGCGAGGACCGTGCCGCCTAGGCTATAGACGAGCATCATGGGCGAACCAAACAAAAAGCCCGATGCAAAGACCTTAACGAGCGCAACGGCACCGGCGCTTTTGGCATCGAGCGTATAGAGTGCGACGACTACGGCCACGTTGGCAAGGCCCAGTTTAATGCCGGGCACCGCGACGGGCAGCGGAATCATGGTCTCCAGATAGGACAGCACCAATGCGCAAGCGCACAACAGCGAAACGCGCGCCAGGCGGCGAGTGTGTTCGATATCGACCATCTCCACGGATTAGCGCCCCACTACGTCGTAGGTGGTCTCGGCGCTCGCGTCGACGATATCGACGGTAAGCTTGTGCGGAAGGCAGACAATTTGCTCCCCGGCAGCGTCAATCCAGCCCTGGTGCACGCAGTCCTGGTTGGGACAGTCTGCTTCCTCGACGTGCACGCGGCCGTCTTTGATTTCGATGAGGTTGGTTCCCAAGTCGGTCGTAACGCTCTTGGTCGTGTTCTGGCTCAGAGGAAGCTCGTAGACGTTTTGCTCTCCATCGCGGATAACGACTGTGGCCGTGTCGGCGTTCGTGTTTGCTCCCATCAGACGCGTGGCGACCAAGCCGACGCAGGCGATGGCCGCTATCGCCAAAACCAGGATGAGGTTGAGTCTTTTGTTGTCGCGCCCATCGCGCGCACCTTTGCGCTTGACCATCATGGCTCCTAGTCCTGCAAGATCTTGAACGTCGAGCCGTCGCTCTTGGTGGCGCGATCGTCCATATCGACTAAAACGCCGTCTTCAAAGCGCTCATCGCTTTCGATGAGCTCCATGGCGCGGTCGTGGCCGAGCAAAAACAGGATGGTAGAGTAGGCGTCCCCAAGCACGGATTTCTTGGTCATAATCGAGGCGCTCTTGAGGTCGGTGGCGGCGGGGTAGCCCGTTTTGGGGTCGAGGATGTGGTAGTAGAACGTGCCGTCCTGCTCAAAGCCGCGCTCATAGAGGCCGCTCGTCACAAGGGAGCGGTTGCGCGTCTTGACCGTGGCGAGCACGTCGTCCTGCGCGCCGTTGGGGTCTTGCACGCCCACGTTCCAGGCGTCGCCGTCAAAGCTTTTGCCCATCACGTAGACGTTGCCGCCCAGGCTGATGGAAGCATCTCTGACGCCGCTCTTCTTAAAGAGCGCCACGAGGTCGTCGGTGATGTAGCCCTTGGCGATACCACCCAAGTCGAGCTTGGCCTCGGGGTCGGAGAGGGTGACGGTGGTACCGTCGACCGTGATGGTGCGATAGTCGACATGGGGCAGTGCCGCCTGGATGTCCTCATCTGCGGGCTTGACCTCGTTGTCAAAATCCCAGAGGCTCGAGACGGCGCCGATGGTGATGTCAAAGAGCCCGTCGGACTCCTCGGCGTAGCGGATGGCTGCTTCGATGACCTCGGCGGTCTCGTGCGCGACTTCCACGGGCTTGCCGCCTGCATTGTTGATGTTCCAGATATCCGAGCCCTCCACGGTGCGCGAGAACTTGTTCTCAAAGTAGGTGCAGCGGTCGGCGACCTCGTCCATGACCTTTTTGCTGCATTGGGCGCTGATATTCACGACAGTGTCGAAGACAAAGAGCGTCGTGCTCTGCACCTTGGGCGAGCTGTCGGAGCCCGCGGAGCCCGCTTTGGACGCGGTTACAGAGCCCGAGTCGCCCTGCGTGCCCGAGCAGCCGGTAAGTGCACCGGCGCAAGAGACGAGGGCCCCGCCTGCGAGGGCGATAAACGTGCGGCGGTCGATGGTGTGGGGGGTCTGGATCATGGTGAGCTTTCTGGTCGGTGGCGTTACGGATGAGCCTGCGCCTGCACGACTCGGTGTTGACGGGGTGCCGGGCCGCGGGTGCGCGTGCCCTACATGAGCAGGTAGCAGAGCGCGGCGAGGATGGCAGCCTTGACGAGCGTGAGCGCAACCTCGGTCCCGCGAATGGCGGGCCCTGCGGGCGGGCGCTTGCGGGTGTTGCTCTGCGCGAGCTCGCTGGCATCGTCGGTTGCTTGATCGCGCTTAAAGCCGTCGAGCCGGGCGAGCGTCACGTTGGCCATGGGGCAGCCATCGGCGCAGCGCCCGCAGGCGATGCACTCGCCCGATTGCAGGTCGGCGCGCTCGGGGTGGATGCGTACCGGGCAGCTGTCCTGGCAGCGGTTGCAACCGCGCGCACAGCTTTCGCGGCGGCGGTTGAAAAGCGAGATCGGCAACACCGGCAGCAGCGAGAATATGGCGCCGAAGGGGCAGAGGAACTGGCAGAAGAAACGCTCGACAAAGGCCATCCCAACCATGACCGCGCCAAGCGCGGCAAAGGCCGTGGGCGCGATGCCCTCGAGCGAGCGCGCAGTGATGCCGGCGAAGGCGACCCAGGGGCTCGCGCCCGAGACCTGGGGCCAGATACCCATCACGCAGAGGGCGCAGATGCCCACGAGGACGGCGTACTTGACGAGCTGGAGCGCGTGCTGCACGCCCGCGGGGAGCCGGTGCGCGCCCTTGCCCTCAAGGCGGAGTGTCCGGCGCAGCGGGGTTGCAAGCGCGTAGACGATATCGCCGAGCGTACCGAAGGCGCAGGCAAAGCCGCAGAAGAAACGGCCGAACACGCAGGTGAAGGCCAAGAGGGCCAAAAGCAGGGATAAAAAGCCGGTGAGCTCGATGGGTGCATGGCTCCCGAGCTGCGTGAAGATGTACTTGACGCCGTTGAAGGCGGCGTTCCAGGCGGCCGGGAAGCAGATGAGAAAGCCGAACTGTACGCACCAGCGCACACCGCGATGGAGGTACTGTCGGCGCAGGCGCTCCTGCATCTTGTTCTTGGGGTGCGCGATGACGTTTGCGCCGTTGCGCAGGCTTTCAAGGGTTCCCGCGGGGCGCTTTGCGCCGCGGGTCTTGGTGGATGCAGTCCTGGCCATTACTGCGTACCTCCGGCGTTGCTCTGCTCAAGCGCCGCGTTGACGGCGTTTAGGATGCCGGCACTCGAGAACGTGGCACCCGAGACGGTGTCGACGTTGGTTCCCTGGGCATCGCAGATGGTCTGCGTGAGGCCCTCGGCCTGCGCAAAGTAGGCGGGGGTCTCGCCGGCGTGGTCCGTGACCTCGACGCTTTCGATGTATCCGTTCTCGATGGTCACGCGGCAGGTGACAGTGCCGCCGTAGCCCTGGGCGCTGCCCTCGAAGGTGCCGTCGGTGTCGTAGGCGCCGCGCGTCTGCGAGCGCTCGGCCTGGACAGCCTCCGCCTGGGTGCGGGCGTCGGCCTCTGCCGCCTGGGCGGCCCAGCTGCTGTAGCCCGCTACGATGGCGACGACGGCCGCGGCGTTGACGGCTTTGAGATAGAAATTGCGGTTGCGCCAGAGGTGGCGCCCAAGGAGGGCAAACGGGTTACGCATGGGCGCCAGCCTCCTCGGTGGCCCCGTTTGCGGCGGTCGGGTTGGCCGTAGGCTCATCGGGGGCGTTTGTCTTGTCAGAAGCGTCTGCCTTGTCGCCTTTGCTGTCGTTCGCGTTCTTATAAGCCGCGGCCGAGCGCGCGAGGGCGTCGGTGTAGGCGTTGGCGATGGCGCGGCTGGAGTAGGTGGCGCGCGCCACCACGTCGATCTTGCCAGCCTCGGTGCCCGCGAGCAGCTGCTCGGGGATGCCGGTGTAGACGGTACCGCGGAAGGTGCGGCCGTCGATGGCGTTATCGAGGTAGGGCTCGTTATCCTCGTCAAAGGGATCAAGCGCGTCGGAGAGGCTCTCGTCAGGCTTGCCGCCTACACCCTCGATATCGTGGATACCGGTAACCTTGCCGTCCTTAACGGTGACGGTGAGCTTGACGTAGTAGGGGCTGAAGGCTTCGTCGTCCTCCTCGTTTTTGCAGAGGGCGTAGCCTGTAAAGTCGCCGTCGGCGTAGTGGACCTCGTCTGGCGTGTCGGGCGAGGGGTCCGGGTTGGGCGCGGGGTCGGGGCCGGGCGCGGGCTCGGGGTCCTTTGTGCCGGCTGCGGCCTGCTTAAGGCAGCCCTGGATGGCGCCCAGGATGCCCTCGCTCGAATACGTGGCTCCTGTCACAGTGTCGACATTGACGCTTTGCTTTTGCATGACGAGCCCGGGGAGTGCGTTCCAGGCGCGGCTCCAATACTCGGGCGTGTCGCCCGTGTTCACGAGTTCTATGTTGGCGATCTTGCCGTTCGCGATGGTCACGCGCACGCTGACGGGCGTGTCCTCGCTGTATCCCCAGGCGGAGTCGGTGTAGACGCCGTCTGCGTAGCCGCCGGCGGGCGTGAAGGGGTCGATGGTGTGGTGGGGCTTATTGGAGGAGCCGCCGGCCGCAGGGGCGGGGGCAACAGCCTCGGCAAGCCCGCCCGATGCCTTGACCAGTGCGTTTTTGATGGCCATGAGCAGGCCTTTTGATGAATACGTGGCACCCGAGATAGTGTCGACCGACGTCGACTGAGCGCTAATCACCGACTGGGTGATCGCCCGGGCACGCCCAAAGTAGGCTGGGTCGTCTGCAGACGACACTATGTCGATTGCCACGATCTTGCCGCCCGCGATGGTCACGCGCACGGTGATACTGCCCCTAAAGCCGGTACCTGTGCCTTCATAGGTGCCGTCCTTGAGGTTTGCGGCGTCCATACCATAGGCCGAGGGGTCGAGCGATTCGGTTGCCGGCGTTGCCGTCTCCTTCTGGACGTTGGAGGTGTCGACGGTCTTGAGGTCGGCGCCTGCGGCCTCTTGCGCGGGCGTGGCGGCGACCGTCTTGGCCACGAGCGGGGTGTACTGGGACACCACGAGGGCCACGGTTGCGCCCACGGCGATCGAGGGCACGATGAAGCCTGCCGTGGCGAGGCCGTGGCCGAGCGCCTTGGCTTTTGAGTGCTTGGGTTGGTAGTTGTCCATTTGTGGGTGGTCTCCCGTGGTCGAGTATGAGAAAAGGCCCGCAGCCCTGGTTGGGGCTGCGGGCGCTTGCGTTGCGAGCGCGTGGCGCGCGTTTTAGGCGCTAGTGCTGCATGCGGCGGCGGATGGCGACGCCGGCGGCCGCAATGGCGGCGCCGATACCGGCGAAGATGCCGACCGTGGCGATCTGGGTATCACCGGTGCCGGGGAGGCCGCTTGCGTCCTTCTTGGATGCATTGGCCTTCTTGGTATCGGTGGTCGTCGTCGTGGTCGTCGTAGAGGTGGAGCCACCGGCGGGCTTTCCCTCCGTGCCCTTCTTGGTAAGTGCGTCCTGGGTGGCCTTCAGCTTGTCAACGGCAGAAGCCACCTCGCTGGCGGAGGGGTCCTCAGAGGCGGCAACCTGCTTAGCCTCATCGAGTGCTGTCTGGAAGTCGTTCCAGGAGGCGTCGGTGTAGCCGTCGTTCTTGACGGTGCCGGCGCTCTCGATCAGGTCGGCGAGCGCGGACTTGGCCTCATCAGTCGCCTTGGCGGCGAGGTTGGCCACGGCGCTGTTGAGCGCGTTCAGGGCCTGGGCGATGGCGTCATCGGTGGCGGCATCGTTGGCCTGGACGGTCTTGGCGGCGCTGAGGGCGTCGCTCATGGCGTTCCAGGAGACGGCGGTGAAGGCGCTCTTGTCGAGCTTTTCGGCTGCATCGATGGCCTTATCGAGGTCGGTGCGGTCGGCCTTGTGGGTAAAGGTGAACTCGAGCGGGGTGTTGTAGCCGGTGGAGGTCACCTTGATGGTGTAGGTGCCGTAGTTGGCAAACACCTTGGTGCCCTGCTGCTGGCCTGTGGCCTTAGGCTTGGCGCTCTGCTGACCGCCGGCGACGGCGTCGAGGTTGATGGAGCCGTCGGCGTTGATGATTTTGACGGAACCGCGGCCGGAAGCGGCGTAGTCGGTGCCGTTGACGTTGACCGTGGTGATGTTGCCGATAAAGTTCTCGACATCGTCGCCCTCGTTGGCGGCGGTGATCTTCGAGGTGCCCTCGTCAAACTTGGCGACGGTCTTGTCGGTCGTGACGGTGAACTCGCTCGTCACATCGGCATACTTGCCCGAGGCGTCGCGCGCCACGAGGGTGTGCTTGCCGGGCTTGAGGTCCTTGATGGAGAACGTGCCGTTGTCGACCGTGACATCGGCGTCGTCGAGCTTGTACTCGACCTTGAAGTCTGCCGGCAGCGTCGCCTTGACTTCGGCGGTCTCGGCATCGGCCTTGGCGTTCGCCTCGACGTCGATCTCGGACTTGGAGGCCTTGACGGGGACGTACTGGTTCATGGCAACGGTGTAGGTGCCCGTAGAGGTGTAGAACGTCACACTCTTGATGGTCTTGCCCATCATGGACTTGTAGTGCCGCGAGCTCAACGGGCTGCCGTGAGACTCGTTGACCAGGCCGCAGCTCCAGGCAATCTCCTTGCCCTTCCAGATGTTCTCGACGGTGCGCATGCCATAGCCCTCGGTGGTGCCGTCCGCATCGGCGGCATTGACCACGGCACCGTATACGGTCGCCTGGTTGCCGTCGGCGTCGACCATCTGCTCGCGCAGGTTCTTAAAGTCGATCTCGTAGTCGCCGTACTTGCTGGAGGTCTTAAAGTCGGCGGTGACGTTTGCAAGTTCGGTGGCTTCCTTGCCCTTGACAGCGCCAAAGCTTAGGTTGCCCTTGGAATCGGCGGTGAGCTCCTTGTAATTGGTCGGAACCTCGCCGGCAGGCAGCACGTAGTAAGAGTAGTTCGCAGACTCAAACAGGGCGTCCTTGCCCGTGTAGGTCGTCGTGGACTCCTTGCCTTTGATCGAGGTGGTGACGGTTACCAAGCTGTCGTCGGTCACGCGGGTGAACTTGGACCAGTCGATATCGCCTTCACCTACCTTGACGGCAAACGTCACGCCCGAAATATCGGATCCGTCGGCGTTGACATGATAGCTGCCGGCGGCGAGCGTCGAACGCGTCTTCTGCTTAGTTGCCGAAGTTACGACATCAGTGCCCTTGTTATTGCTCTCGGAGGCATAGAAATCGCTGTAGGGGATGTTCATGAGCACGTAGTCGCCGGCCTGGGGATACAGGCTCACGAGCGCGTCGAGCGCGCCCTGCAGGTGTTTGATCTGCTCGGCGGCCTCGGCTTCGCCCAGGTTTTTCTTGGCGAGCAGGTCCTTGGTCTCGACAGTTTCGGCCTCGATGGACGAGGCGGTCCAGGAGTCCTCGGTGTACTTGGACTTATCGAGGGACGTCGCCTTATCGTAGAGCTCCTGCAGCTGGGCCTTGGTGGCGTCGGTCACCGGCTCCTTGGCGCCCACGATGTTGTCATCGGTCGCCTGGAAGGTGTAGGTGTAATCGTTGTAGCCCAAGGCATGGACGGTAAGCTTCCAGTAGCCGGTGCCGTTGGTGCCCTTGGGCAGCTGGCAGCGCTCGGATTTAGTGAGGCCCAGCTGAATGCCCATGGACTTGTGCATCCAGTTGTCGGCCGCGAACTTGGTGCCGTAGGTGGCAAGGGCGTTGGTGCAGGTCGCGTCGTCGCCGTAATAGGTCCAGGTGACGCTTTGCATATTGGCGCCCAGGTCGCCATAGGTGCCGTTGAGGTCTACGCGCAGGAACTCGCCGTAGGAGCCGCTCGCGTCCTTAACCGTGGGTTCAATACCCGTGGCGGTCTTGAGCTCCTGACCCTTGATGCCCGAGTCGGTGCCGGTGGCGGCGGCCGAGAAGCTGAAGGTTCCGTTGTTGTTGGTCACGGTCTTAAGGCCGTTGGTGTCGGCGTCGACGGACGCAACCAGGCCGGAGTAGGCCTGGAGGTTATTTTCGCCGTAGCCGCCGGCGAGCGTCTCGCCATTGGCGACAAAGCTGTGACTCGCCTTAAAAGCCTCCAGGTCGCTGGTCTTGATTTTGACGGGAACGTACTTGAGTCCCGTGACCTCGTGACCCGTCATGGTGTACACCGTGCCGTCGGCCGCCGTCACGGTCTTAGCCTTGCTGTCAATAGAAAAGACGTTGCCATCGACATCAACAAAGGACTTGCTGTCGGGATAATACGAAGGGTAAATTTTTACGCCCTCGGCAGTTTTGATCACGTCGGTGCACTGATAG
This sequence comes from Collinsella aerofaciens, assembly GCF_015557435.1. GTDB lineage: Bacteria > Actinomycetota > Coriobacteriia > Coriobacteriales > Coriobacteriaceae > Collinsella > Collinsella aerofaciens_Z. The sequence continues at coordinate 61,028 of NZ_JADNOH010000070.1, read as the reverse complement.
CTGCCGCGATGCAGGCCGTGGTTAAAGGTTGCACGGGTCACCACGTCAAAAGCGCCCTTGTCGGCCTCGTTGCGGGAATCGAGCTCGCTCGACGAAGCGGAGGACCCTGCCGCCTGCACGTTTTCACCAGCCCAATACTCGGCCCACGTCAGGCCAGCGTAACCGTAGGTGTACTCGTCGGTCGCAGGGGTCGACGGATTCTGCTCGTCATAGGCAGCTTGCAGGGCATTATCGACGGCAGCCTTGATGGCGTTGGACGAGATCGTGGCGGTCGAAACAGCATCGATTGAGGTAGTGTTGCCGGCAGTCTCGATTTGCTCGACGATGCCCTTATAGGACGTGCCTTTTTTGCTAAAACCGTTAACGGCCTTGTCCATGCGGTCCCAGTCATCGTCGCCCAAACTACTGTAGTCGGCGACTTCGACCTTGGCAATTTTGCCAGACTTGACGGTTACGCTGACGTTGACGTCATACTTTCCATCAGCTGCGTTCCATTCGTCGCCAGCTTTATTGAGCGGGTCCTTCGAGTCGGCCGTGGCCGTGCCCTCATACGTACCATCTGCGATTTTAGTCAAATCGTAGCTGGTCGAGGAGGATGCGGCGTCGTCAGAGACGGCACTCAGGCTATACTCGGAGCTGAGGGACTTCGTTTCCTCACTGGTGGCGGAGATCGGCGCGTTGTTGGTAGCTTCGGAGCCGGTCTCCGTTGTTGCTGCTGCGGCAAAAGCGCTGGTAGGCATCATCGAGACGGTCATCGCGGCGATGAGTGCGCCTCGGCAGGCATTGCTGCCCACAGTGTTGAGCTTGCGCAGCACAGCGTTATCGTTGTGCATAGAACCTCTTTTCTATCGATCGGTCGTTGGGTGCTGCTCTCCTTTCCTGTTGCACCCGGATGGACAGTGGTCATGTGCGTCGCACATGATAGGTAACTGCCATAGAACTCATGTTGCTTACCGCAAAAAGTTAAAGGCAGTAAACAAAAATACCAGAAATTACCACTGGTTAACTTGTCAATTCAATTGTCGTTTGCCTGTAACGCAAGAGCATCGACTTTTCTGTTTGGAGCGTCTGGCTTTGTTTGGCATTCGATTTGTCGGACAGGCCGGTCAGTTGGGGGTATGCTGGAGGGGACCATCAGCCCAGCGAAAGGGGAGAGCATGACGGATCAGGAAACGCCCGAGCGCGCGCATGTGACGGCCGACGATATCGAGGCCGCCAACGACCTTATCGACTTTATCGAGGCGTGCCCCAGCATGTTCCATACGGCAGCGACCATTATGGCCGAACTCGACGAGGCGGGCTTTACCTACCTGCCCGAGAATGCGGCGTGGGATATCGAGCCGGGCGGGCGCTATTACACGCAGCGCAACACCTCGAGCGTTGTTGCCTTTAAGGTGGGCGAGGACCTGGCCGCGACGTGGGGCGAGGACGGCGTTGCCGGTGACTATCATTTTCAGCTCACGGCGTCGCACAGCGATTCGCCGACGTTTAAGGTCAAGGCCGTGCCCGAGCTTGACGGCGCGGGCGAAACGCTGCGCCTGAACACCGAGGCTTACGGCGGTATGATCGACTACACCTGGTTTGATCGTCCGCTCGCGCTGGCCGGACGCGTGCTGGTGCGCGAGGGCGACCGTATTGAGAGCCGCCTGCTTGCCACCGAGCGCGAGGTCGCTATTATCCCGAGCCTTGCCATCCACATGAACCGCGGCGTTAACGAGGACTTTGCTCCCAACCGAGCCATTGATCTGTGCCCGCTCATCAGCGCCGGTGACCTTAAGCAGGGAGATTTTGACGCCCTGATCGCTGACGAACTGGACGTTGAGCCCGAGCAGATCCTGGGCCGCGATCTGTTCCTGGTCAATCGTCAGGATGCGCGCATTTGGGGCTGGGCCGACGAGTTCATCTCGACGCCCAAGCTCGACGACCTGGCCTGCGCCTACACCTCACTGCAGGCATTTTTGGGTGCCGAGAACGCGCACGACGTTTCGGTCTTCTGCTGCTTTGATAATGAGGAGGTTGGCTCCGAGACCAAGCAGGGCGCCATGTCGACGTTCTTGGCCGACGCGCTGCGCCGCATCAACGGATCGTTGGGCTTTGACGACGAGTCGTACCACCGCGCACTTGCCGCCTCGATGCTTGTAAGCTGCGACAATGCACATGCCGTGCACCCCAACCATGCCGAGAAGTGCGATGCCCGCAATCAGGTGGTACTCAACGGCGGCATCGTCATCAAGGAGGCCGCCAACCAGCACTACTGCACCGACGCCTTTAGCCGCGCGGTGTTCCAGGCCATTTGCGATGACGCCGACGTGCCCACGCAGGCCTTTGCCAACAAAAGCGATATGGCCGGCGGTTCTACCCTGGGCAATCTGTCCAATATGCAGGCGAGCATGCATGCCGTGGACGTGGGCCTGCCGCAGCTTGCCATGCACTCGAGCTACGAGACCGGCGGCGTGCGCGACGTGATGTACGCTATCCGCGCCCTCACCGCCTTCTACGAGCGCAACCTAACCATCAACGGCGCCGAAAGTGTGGAGCTCTAAAACCTGCCAAAAAGGGATGTTAATTTTGGCAGGTTTTATCTGGGCGAATGCAAAGGGTGAAACCGAACTGGATTGGTGATGCGTAGCCGCCGAGGTGCAGTGTGCCTCGGCGGCTTTTTGTGTACAGAGTACGGCTAATGCTTATAAATGCTATACATGCTTTACGTATCTACCATAGAGTTTTATGATAGTTTTGAAGTATTAAGGAGGGGTTATGACCACAACAGCCGCTCAGATCAACGTACGTCTCGATGCCGATCTTAAAAGGAGTGGGGACGCCGCTCTCTCCAAGGCCGGTATGACGCCGAGCCAAGCGGTGCGAGCGCTCTGGCAGCTTGCAGCGTCGCTGGCCGATCGCCCCGGTGCGCTCGAGGATATCCTGCTGCCCAGTCGTGCCCGGGCGGAACAGCGCGAGCGCGAAAAGGCCGCCAAACGTAAGCTCGAGCTCATGGATCAGGGGTCGAAGCTGTTCGCTGCCGCTTGCTGTGAGTCGGGAATCGATATGGTCAAGGCTCAGCCATCGGACGACGAAGAGCTCAAACGGAATGCCTATGCGGATCGCTATGGCGAGGAGATGAGCTGGCTCTATGAGTGAGACTCCAGAGCGCATCTTGGTTGACACCAACGTGTGGCTCGATTACTTCATTCCCTCACGACGTGGTCGTTCGGTGGCGATTGAGTTTTTACGCGATGCATGCACGGCGCAGGTTGATTTGCTGTACGCGGCGACATCGTCCAAAGACCTGTTTTATTTGATTTCAAGCGAACATAAGGCATGGTATCGGCGCGAGCATGGTTCGCTTTCCCAGTATGCCGCTACGGTAGCGACTTCGCTTGCATGGGATTGTCTTAGCGTGCTGTCGCAGCTTGCCACGCCAGTGCCCTGTGACCTGAGCGATATATGGATGGCGAGCAGGCAGCGTGAGCTCCATAGCGATTACGAAGACGATTTAATCATTGCGGCAGCGATACGCGCAAAGGCAGATCTCCTGGTCACCAACGATGTCAAGCTCTCTTTACACGCACCCGTCGCAGCAATGAGTGTAGAAGACGCAAAAAATTACTTAGCAACGCTCAAATAGCTCTAGACCTCACTGGCCGAACAAAAGTCAGCGAGAGCCCGCCGTTTGCGCCAAGGTGCCGTGAAATGAAAAGGCGCTGACCTTCTGGTCGCGCCTTTGAAATTGAACGGCAGATTGGCCAAACGGCGGGCTCGCAGCGTCGAGTGGTCCGCCGTTCGTTAGAACGGCGGAACCCTAATGCTCGATCCAACAACGTAAAGTTTCGCCGGCTTGCAGGTGACGCAGATTCTCTGCGGCAATGTCGACCACATTGTTGAGCGTAGCCTCCAAGTGGAACCAGCCCGAGACATGCGGCGTGATGAGCATGTTGGGCGCATCCCACAGTGGGCTTGTCTCAGGCAGCGGCTCGGGGTCGGTGACGTCGACCGCAGCACCGGCAAGGTGCCCGGACTCGAGTGCCGCAACCAAGTCGTCGGCGACCACAAGATCGCCGCGGCCGCCGTTGGCAAAGAAGGCGCCCGGTTTCATCGCGGTGAAGAACTCGGCGTTCGCCAGGCCGCGGGTCTCGGGTGTGCTGGGCATAAAGGATGCGACGATGTCAGCCTCGGCCAGGCGCTCGGGGAGGGCGTCCATGCCGTCCATGTACTCAAACACAATGGGATAGACGAGCGGATGGCGCTTGATGCCGCGGACGTGTGCGCCCATGCTGCGGCAGAGCGTGGCAAAGTGGCCGCCGATATCGCCCGCGCCCAGCACCAGCACGTTGGCATTTTTGAGCGAGGTAACCGGCCCCAAATCCTCCCAGCGATGCTCGCGCTGCAAGTCGTGATAGCCGGGCAGGCGCTTCATCATGGAAAGGACCATGGCAAACATGTGCTCGCTCACGGCCTGGCCGTAGGCGCCCACCGAGCAAGACAGTTTGGCGTCGGCTGGCACGGTGCCGGCGGCAAGGTAGTCGTCATAGCCGGCGGTCTGCAATTGCAACAGCTGGAGATGCTCGCATGCCGTGAGCATGTCAGGGTCGATGTTGCCCAGGATCACGTCGGCATCGGCGACCTGCTTGCGCGCGGCGGCGTCGGCGCTCGTGTAGATAAAGTCCTCGCCCGGAGCGCTCGACTCAAGAATTGCGCGATGACGGTCGTTGACGGGCAGCAAAACCAGGATGTTCACAGGCAGTCCTCTCCGCTCAACCTGCCAAAAAAGGGACAGGTTTATTTTGGCAGGTTTTATCAGGCAAAACGCTATAAAAACGCCGGGCTTCGCGATGGTTAACATATCCATCGTGAAGCCCGGCGCATCCACGGCTACCAGCTCAGCAGCTCGTAGCCGTCCTCGGTCACCACGAGCTGTACCTCGCACTGGGCCGAATCGCTGCCGTCCTTGGTGCGCACGCACCAGCCGTCGCCCTTGCTGATCTTGATGTCGGGCGCTCCGGCGTTGACCATGGGCTCGATGGTAAAGACCATGCCCGGAGCCATGATGGTGTCCACATCGGGCGCCTCGGTGGTAAAGCCCACAAACGGGTCCTCGTGGAACTCCTTACCGATGCCGTGTCCGCCGTACTCGCGCACCACGCTAAAACCGGCGTCCTCGACCGTCTTTTGCACGGCCTCGGCCATGACGGAGAGCGGCAGCCATGGCTTGACGGCCGCCAGACCCGCCTCCACGCTGGCGCGGGTGACATCGACCAGGCGCTGGCGCTCGGCCGAGACCTCGCCGATGCAGAACATACGGCTCGAGTCGCTAAAGTAGCCGTCTAGGATCGTGGAGCAGTCCACGTTGATGATGTCGCCCTTGTGCAGCACGTCCGTATCGCAGGGGATACCGTGGCAGACCACGTCGTTGATCGAGGTGCACACGCTCTTGGGATAGCCCTCGTAGTTGAGGTCGGCCGGCGTGCCACCGTGCTCGACGGTGTAGTCGTAGATCATCTGGTCGATCTGGTTGGTGGTCATGCCTGCGGCGATATGCTCGCCCACATAATCGAGCACGCCCACGTTGATGGCTGCCGAGCGCTTGATGCCCTCGATATCGGCGGGAGTCTTGTAGAGCGTGCGAGGCAGAACCTCCCAGCCCTCCTCCCACAGGCGCTCGAGGCGCTCGTCGAAAGCGCTGTGGCATTTCTTGTATTTCTTGCCGCTGCCGCACCAGCAAGCGTCGTTGCGGCCGGGTACGGGTCCTTTGTCATACATGGCTAACTTCCTTTCATCCGCAGCTAGTATAGCCCACCCGCAGACCAGCTCATTTGGGATGGGGCTCTTTTGGCTGACCCTGCATGGGATAAGGGGCAGCTAAAAAGCCCCGTCCCAAAAAGACTACCCTGGGCGGTTGTGGGCTAGTAGCTCACCTGGCAGGGGATGCCGAGGGCGCGCACGCGCTCGGCGATCGCGTCGAGCACCTCGGGTGCTGCTTTGGTAAGGCCGGCGACTGGCGTTTCGCGCGCCACCGTGTAGATGGTCGCCTCCTGCGGGCGAATGCGCTCGAGCGCCGCGAGCCAAGGGCCGACGTACTCCTCGCCGGTGTTGTCGATGAGCTTGCCCTGATACTCGCCGGTCAAAAAGATTGTCTGGATAATAACGTGACCGTCAAAGCTTACGAACGTCTCAATCTGGTGCTCGACGTCGTAGGGGCCAACAGGCTGGTCGAGCAGCTGGATAAACGCCGGGTCGACGGTATCGAGCTTGAGGATATTGTCGTCGACCATCATGAGCGCGTCGTGCACCTCGGGGCGGTCGGCGCGCGTGCCGTTGGAGAGCACGGCGATCTTGGAGTTTGGGGCAAACTCGTCGCGCAGCGCGACAGCGCCGGCGATGGCCTGCGGAAACTCCGGTGCGGCGGTGGGCTCGCCGTTGCCGGCAAACGTGATTACATCGGGCAGCTCACCTTCGACTGCCATCTCGCGCAATTTGGCCTCGAGTGCATCGAGCACCACGGCAGCCGTGTTATACGATTCGTGACAGGGGCGCTCGGCATTGAGACCGTTCTCGCAGTAGATGCAGTCGAACGTGCAGATCTTGCCGCTCGCCGGCATCATGTTGACACCGAGCGAAAGGCCCAGGCGACGGCTGCGAACGGGCCCAAAGATGGGGCTGGCATTTAGAAACGTAGACATAGGTAAAAGCTCCTCAAGACAATTAACCTTAAGCATAGCATCGGCTCCAACGTATGGTCCGGGCTTGTGCTTTGCAGGTTTCGTTTTTTAACTCTGCCTTCGATGCCGCGTCATGAAAGGTATCGGGTCGGGTACAGTTAATCTGTTAACAAAACGCAAGACGATGGGGCACAACATGGATTTTACGGTCGAGAATGCGGGCACCACGATCGCCTGCCGCGAGTATGCCGGCCCGGGTGTATCGTCCGATGCACCCGCCTTGGTGTGCGTTCACGGCGCCTGCGTCGACGGTGTCTTTTTTGACGGTATCGCCCGCGAGCTCGCCTGCGACTATCGCGTCATTGCCTACGACCGCCGCGGTTGCGGCGAGAGTGGCGACGCTGCAGACGGACGCTACGACCTCGCCGCCCAAGCCGCCGACCTGCAAGCTGTTATCGAGCATATTGGCGCTCCGGTAAACGTGCTCGCGCACAGTGCCGGTACGCTGGTGGCCCTGGAGCTTCTCCGTGCAAACCCCGCCATAATCTCGCGTGCGATTCTGCATGAACCCGCCGTGACGGATGAGGGTGCCGGTCTGGGCGCGGCCCCGGTTTTGCTCGAGATGATCGCCGCAGGAAAGGTCTCCAGGGCATTACGGGCCTTCCTGGGCGCCATCGGCGATTCGGACCCTGAGGCCCCCAAGTTGACCGTGGCGGAAGCCAAGCATGCCCTGCGCAACGGCCGCAGTTTCATGGCGAACGAATACGGGATTACTATGACCTGCGTTCCCGATTGGGATAGCGTTCGCGCGTCGAAAACGGTGGCCTCCGTGCTTTTGGGCGAGCTCTCGATTGGTACGCCCCGCGAGGCGGGAACGAGGATGGCGGCTGAGCTTTTGGATTGCCCCCTCGTAATGGTTCCCGGCGCGCACAACGGCCTGCGCGATCGCCCGGCAGCGGCTGCCCAGACTGTCCGTGGCATCCTGGGGTTCTAGCAGCTGCAAAAAAACAAAACAGGCTTCATCCGCAAACGTTTCGGCCGTGTTAACAAATGCGCTCAAAACCTTACGTTTGCGGCTTCAATCGCGCCGTCTGCCAACTCATAAAAATGTAACAGCATTCACGTGCCTACCTGCATCGACAAGGTGTTACCCTTGTAACATTTGGAACCCACCGCTCCATGCGAAACTATCGAAAGGGCCCCGTATGCTCAATAATCACAAGGTCAATCTAACCGACGAGGAGGCTGCCGCCGAGGTCGCCCGTGTCGCAAGGACCTACCCCGTGGTACGTTTGCTGTCGGCCGATCAGATTAAGAGCGAGCCTAACTGCCTGCTCGCCGGCGATCGCTGCCCTTGTCTGCGTCAGTCGAGTCTTGAGGCCTTGACAGATTCCGATGAGGTGTCGGAGCAACTGCTCAACGATGGTGTTGAGTACCGCGCCCGTCTGCGCCCTCTAAAGGTCGAGGGCGAGCCTCATGTCTTGCTGATGGTGCGTCCGATCGATGGGCAAGAGGCTGCAGAAGAGGACCTTGTCTACACCGACGTGCTGACGAATGTGCGCAATCGCCGATATTACGAAGAAAAGCTTCGTAGCGCCCGCATGAAGGCTGGCGTGGCGGTGATCGACCTTGATGATTTTAGGGTCTTCAACGATACATGTGGCCGCCATGCCGGCGACCTTGCGCTCGGTGCTGTGGCAACAGCCATACGCAGCGGTATTCGTTCGACTGACGAACTTGTGCGCTATGGCTGCGACAAGTTTGTGGTCGTCATGCCCAATATTCCCTCCGATGACTTTGCCCGTCGTCTGCGTCAGGTATCCGATGCCGTCCATTCCACGATTATTCCGGGCCATGAGTACGTGAGCTTGACGGCATGTGTTGGTGGCGTTCGCATTCATGGCGAGACGGTCGATGAGGGCGTTGGCCGTGCTGTCCAGTTACTGAGCCGCGCTAAGGCAAAAGCCGGTACGGTCGTGACCGATGCCGATTCCATCGAGGCCTTCCAAAGCGAAAAACCTTCGGTGCTTATTGTCGATGACTCCGAGATGAACCGAGCCATTCTCAACGAGATGCTCAAGGACGAGTATTGCATCCTCGAGGCCGATAACGGTCGTACGGCGCTCGATATGGTCGACCGTTATGGCGATGAGTTGTCGCTCGTGCTGCTGGACATTGTCATGCCGGGCGCGAGCGGCTTTGAGGTACTGGCCGATCTGTCGCGCCGATCGGGTATCGACAATCTGCCTGTCATCATGATTTCGAGCGAAGATTCCGATGATATGGTTCTGCGCTCGTACGAGCTGGGCGCCTCGGACTATATCAACCGCCCGTTTGACTCCCGTGTCGTGCGCCGCCGCGTAAGCAACACCATCCGCCTATACGCCAAACAGCGCCGCCTGACGAACCTGCTGTCCCAGCAGTACAACGAGCGTGTCAAGAACAGTCGCATGCTCATCGACATCATGGCCGGCGTCATGGAGCTTCGTAACGGCGAGAGCGGCAGGCACGTTACGAACATCGAGAAGCTGACCGAGCTGCTGCTTGGCTGTCTGGTCCAGCGTAGTGGCACCATCTCCCTCGACAATGAGGAGCGCTCCACGATTGCCCTGGCTTCGGCGCTGCACGATATCGGCAAGATGTCGATTGACGATGCGATTCTCAACAAACCCGGACGCCTTACGCCCGAGGAGTTCGAGATTATGAAGACACATACCACGATCGGCGCCGACATGCTGCGTGAGCTGGGTAGCCATCACGCCGGCAATGCGCTTATGGAATATGCGTACCAGATTGCGCGTTGGCACCACGAGCGCTGGGACGGCAAGGGTTATCCCGATGGCCTTAAGGGCGACGATATCCCCATCGCCGCGCAGGTGGTCTCGGTGGCTGACGTGTACGATGCACTGACGAGCGTGCGCGTGTACAAGGACGCTATCCCGCACGAGGAGGCGATCCAGATGATCCTGGACGGTAAGTGCGGCACCTTTAACCCGCTGCTGCTCGATTGTCTGCTCGAGGTGCAAGACCAAATTGCCGAGACGTTGGCACGCCCTGCCGACGTCGTCGCGTTTCCCACGATTTAGTTTGACCAAAGGAGTTTTTAATCCATGATTTCCATGCGTGAGGCGTATGAGAAGATCGGCGCTAATTATGATGACGCGTGTGCTCGGCTGATGGGCGGGGAAATGCTTGCCCGCTTTGCCCTCAAGTTTTTAGATGACGAGAGCATGGACAAGTTGGAAGCTGCCATGGCGGCAGGAGACGCCGAGGAAGCGTTTATGGCAGCGCACACGCTCAAGGGCGTGAGCCAGAACCTGGGATTCGATAATCTGTACGAGCCAGCGGTCGTGGTGACCGAAGCGCTGCGCGGCGCCGATGCTGTTGACGGCGCTCGCGAGGGAATGCATGCGTTACAGCAGCAATATGCGGCTACGATGTCGGCCCTGCGCGAGGCGGCCGAATAAGAGCTTGCGAGCTTTGATGACTATGAGAGTGGATACTCTCCCGTTTTAGGCCCGGTGGCGGCCTCAAAGTGGGAGATTATCCACTCTCGTTCGATACGTGTCCAAAAATCCACTCTCACCCCTTCTGATTAGTAAATGGCCTATGCGCACTGGCGGGGCTTTCCGCATGCAATCCATATCGTTGTTCGATAAACTGTTCGAATAACGATAGAGTCGATGAGGGTGAGTGTATGTCCAACAGCGTTCAGCGTATGGTCAAGGCGGGCGAAAATATCAGGAAGCTTGGTTTTTGCATGGCAGCCGTTTTTGCAGGGATGCTCGTCGCTTTTGCCGCGTTGGTTGTTTACGTGATCTGGTATGCGGTTGCAAACGTTGCTTCTGTCGATTCTTTCGGTGTCGTGACGCTTCTCGACGGCGGGCGCGTCGTCATCCCAAGCGGACTGTGCATGGCGCTTGTCGCAGGTATTTCGCTTGTCGTTATGTGCGGAATTGGCCGTAACATCTCGCGGGGCGTATCGCCCTTTACCAAGGCGCATGTGCGGCTTATCCGTGTTCTTGCACTTGCCTTTGCTGTTAACGCCGCGGTTTCGCTTGTTGGTGCCTATGAATCGGTCGATCTCACCATTGGCGGACTGGAGCTTTACATCGTGCCTCATTCCTTCGTTGTTGCGATTTGCCAAGGTGTTACCTTGGATGCGGGGTCGTTTATCGGCGCGGTCGTCTGTTTATTTATCTCGGCAATCTGGAGTTATGCCTCGCTGCTCCAAGAGCAGTCTGATGAGCTTGTGTAGGGAGGAAACATGAGCTATCTCATCATCGAGCTCGAGACACAGCTGCTTAAGACCGGAAAGACCAGCGCCGATCTGATTCGGGCGACGGGGCATACTCCGGCTAATATTTCAAAGCTAAGAAACGGAAAAATTAAAGCCATTCGCCTCAAGACGCTTCTCGATATCTGTGATGAACTTGATTGTCAGCCGGGAGATATTATTCAGCGCGTGAGCGAGGAGGAGCTCGAGGAGCTTATTGTCGAGCGCGCAAAAAATGTCGTGAGGCAGATGCGGGACGGCGGAGGCAACGAGGCGTCGCTTCCGACATCAGTCTTTGCTGTAGATTTGAGCGACGAGTAGCATAAAGCGAACAACTAAAAACGAAATATCAGTGCGATGGGACCCGTGTTTAACGCAGGTCCTTTCTTTTGAAATTATCTTGACAAATTCAAGTTATCGACAAACAATAACTAGAAGTAAATTCGATAAGAGAAAGGGGGAACGATATGAGTGCATCAGCGGTAAGGCTATCAAAGGTGTCGAAGCGCTATAGGAAACGGCGCGTTTTGCGTGACGTTTCCTTCGAGGTGCATCAGTCTGAGCTCTGCGCCCTTGTTGGTGAGAACGGGGCAGGCAAAAGCACGCTCATTAAAATCGTATTGGGCCTCTGTGAGCCATCTTCGGGGAGCGTGGAGCTCTTTGGAGGCAAGTCAAAAAGAGAGCTGAGCCTGATGCGAGCGCATGTTGGCTATGTGCCAGATTCCAGCGGAGCATACCAGTCCCTCAGTGCGGCTGAGAATCTTCAAATCCGATGTGCGGAATGGGGGCTCGATGAGAGCCGTGAGGTTCCTCGCGTTTTGAGTCTGGTTGGACTGGACGTCGAAGAGAAAAAGAGCGTGAGCAGTTTTTCTCTGGGAATGAAACGGCGGCTGGATATAGCTACGGCTTTGTTGGGTGACACCGACTTGCTTATTTTTGATGAGCCGGCAAATGGGTTGGACCCGCTGGGCATCGAGAATATATGGGCCCTTATCGGTCGATTGAATCGAGAGCAGGGTAAGACCATGCTCATCTCTAGTCATGATTTGGATGAGTTGGCATCGGTTGCAACAAGCTGCCTGTTTATTCATGACGGTGAACTGCTGAAAAAGGAATCGATGGACGTCATAAGGGATGAGGCGTCGTCCCTAAAAGAGTATTACAGGCGCTTGATGAAGGCGGTCTCGCTATGAAGCAGGCGATTCGTCCCATAAGGGCAGATTTGATGCGTTTGCACAGAATGTTCCCGGCGCAGTTTGGTCTTGCGCTTATGTTGACGTTCGGTCTTCTCTTTGGCGTCATCCTAAATAACGGAGCAACGTTGCTAGCCTTTGGCAATGGCGTTTGTGGGGAGGATATTGGTTTCATCTGGAATGTAATCGACCCTTCTGCGCCTGACGAGTCCCTTGCGCGCAGTGCTTTTGTCGGTACATCCCTGTTCGTCCCACTCATCATTTGTCTGGTGCTTTTACAGGAGCATGGCTATAAAGAGGGATACCGAATTTCTTCGGCAAGAGGCCTCGCCCGCTTTAATGGGGCTCTGGCACACGTGCTTTCGTCTGCTTTAATGATTGTCGCAGCATATAGCGTGCTTTGCCTTCTTCTGCTTGCAATAGCCATAATACGTGGGGGACAAAACTGCACGCACGGCATGCTGGCTGCATTTTTGCCTGCGATGTTAGTCAACGCCGTATTGGTGATATCGGTTGCGTTGGAGACGGTGACCATCTACCGGATTACAAGCAGCGCCGTATTTAGCGGGGCTGCGGTAATAATAGGGTTTGTCATGAGCCTGACGCTCTACGGAGCTTACCTTCAGTCGCCCACACCATCCTTGCGATGGATCTTCTTTCTTCCGGGGCCGTACCTTGGAGTCGGATGTGCCCTTGGGTATAGCGATATGGGCCAGCTCACGCTTCTGGGGTATGGCGCGGCAGCCGGCTGTCTATCGGTATTGATTTACACTCTCGTGACCTGTCATGTCGGAGGTGTACTCAATGGCTCGTCAGATTAAAGGGTTCCTCCATTCAGAATTGAAGCATGCGAGCAAATGGGCATACGCCTTAATCCTGGCAATTTATGCGTGCATGGTGGTATTGCAGCTTAATTCTTTCCCGATGTGGTTCTGTAGCCTCCGTGAGAACAGTTTCTTGGGCTTTTTCCCAGACCCGACGCTTCGGCTATCGGCAGAGGATGTCCTTCTATTTGATAATGCAGAGGTTTTTCGCGGTCTGTTGTTCAACGTGGCCCCGTTGGCTCACGCATTGTTCTTTCCGTTCATCGCGGCTTGCATTGTTCCGTGCTTTGTCAGTTCGGGCTTTGTTGAGGAACCGTGGGGGTTGTCGGAGGCTCGGGGAGGGAAGCGGGTATGCGCTACTGTTGCGCGAGCGATGCTGTCTTCTTTCGCCCTTTTGGGCGCCTTTGTCCTGTCGAGCGTCGTTTTGTACCGTCTTAACTGCGCGATCGTTTCGGATGCACAACAGTATTCTAACCTAGATATATTTTGCTATCGACTTCTTCTGACCAGTGTCGTCTGCCTGGCATACACGGTCTCTAGCGTGATCGTTGTTTCTTATTTTGGGTCTGGCTTCGGTCCCATTGGCATGTTGTTGGTTGTCAACGTCGTAGCGATCTACATACAGCTCGGAGCCGATTCCATGCTTCCGCTTCCGTCCTCGATGCTCATGTGGACTTGCGGTGTGACCCCGTTGGGGAATGGCCAATGCGTTTCGATTTTAATTGACTGTCTAATAAACGTAGCAAGCGTTTTAGCCATCTGCTTTACCGTCGACCGATTGCGGTCGAGATTTCTTTGATTGTTTGTGAGGGATAATCATACCGAGCATACCAAATACAGGGGGGGCGGGCACCGTGGCTGGTGTCCGCCCCCCCCCTGGCATGGAAGGTTTAAGCCTGTGTGATTCGCGAGCTAGCGGGCCTGCTTAACCTTTGCCGCCGCCTCGACAAACGACTTCCACAGGTTAAAGTCGGTCTCGAGTGTCTGCCAGGTGTACTCGGGATGCCATTGCACGCCCAGGCAGAAGGGCTGGCCCTCGACCTCGATGCACTCGGGCACGCCGTCGGTTGCCTGGGCGACCAGACGCGTGTGCTTGCCCAGACGGTCGACGCAGCAGTGGTGCGCCGAGTTGGTCTGGATGAGCTTGTGCCCGCCGAGTGCGCGCTCCAGCAGCGAGCCCGGTACGACCTCGACAGGGTGCACGGGGTCGTTGAGCACGTGGGTGTGGCGCCACTGCGTGCGACCCTCGCGCGCGCCCAGACTTGGCACATCCATGCACAGGGTGCCGCCGGTGGCGACGTTTAACAACTGCGTGCCACGGCAGGTGGTAAAGAGCGGCTTCTTGGCGCGGAGCACCTCGCCGACCAGCTTAAACTCAAAGCTATCGCGGATCTCGCAGCACAGCGTGGGGTCGTAGGGTCGATCATCGCCCCAGCGTTTGGGGTTGACATCCGGGCCGCCGGGAATAGCGATACCGTCGGCGATATCGACGTAATGGCGGATGACCTCAATGTCCTCGGTGATGGACATCTGCAGCGGCAGGCCGCCGGCGGCAAGGATGGCATCGACAAAGACACTTGCGATTTCCTCGTTGGGGGAGAGCGTCTCGCTTAAAAACGGCTTCGCCTCTTCCCAGCGCGGCGCGACGAGGATCAGTGGGCGGTCGGCGGGGGCGACGTCGACGTGCGGGGTGTATGAGGATGAGGTGCGGGTTCCGATCATAGGGGTGGCTTTCGAATTCGGATTGACATGGCGGGCGGGCGTGGTTACTGGGTTAGTGGCCCTTGATGGAATTGAGGAAGTCCTGGGCGCGCTTGGTCTGGGGATGGTCGAAGAACTCGTCGGGCGTGCCGGTCTCCACGATTTGGCCATCGGCCATAAACACGACGCGGTCGGCCACGCGGCGGGCAAAGTTCATCTCGTGCGTGATGACGATCATTGTCATGCCCTGCTGGGCCAGGCGAACCATGACCTCGAGCACCTCGTTGATCATCTCGGGGTCAAGGGCACTCGTGGGCTCGTCAAAAAGCATGGCCTTGGGCTGCATGGCAAGCGAGCGGGCGATGGCCACGCGCTGCTGCTGGCCGCCCGAGAGCTGTGCGGGCACTTTGTCGGCCTGCTCGGCCACGCCCACGCGGCTCAGGAGGTCCATGGCGCGCTCGCGCGCCTCGTCCTTGGGCACGCCCAGCACGTCGACCGGACCCAGCATGACGTTCTGCAGCACGGTCATGTGCGCGAACAGGTTGAACTGCTGAAACACCATGCCCAGCTCGGCGCGCATGCGGGCAAGGTCCTTGCCTTCCTGCGGCAGGGGCTGGCCTTCGATGAGGATCTCGCCTGAGTCGATGGTCTCCAGGCGGTTGATGGTGCGGCACATGGTCGACTTGCCCGAGCCCGAGGGGCCGATCACGACGACGACCTCGCCGCGGTCGACCGACAGGTTGATGTCGTTGAGGACGTGCAGGTCACCATAGTGTTTGTCGACGTGCTTGAGCTCGATCAGCGGCTGCTTGTCGGTAGAAGTAGTGCTCTGTGCCATGATGCTCGGCTCCTTATGCCTTAAAAACGTGGGTACTTAGCGAATGATGGTTGCGCCGGTCTTGTGCGAAACATAGATGGCGGCCTTGTTGATGGCGACGTTGATGAGGATGTAGATGATCGCAATCACCAGGTAGACCGATACAAGCGCATCGTAGTTGGTGATAAGCACGCGGGCGTTCTGCATCAGGTCGGGGTAGCTCACCACGTAGGCGACGGTGGTGTCCTTAACCACGACCACAAGCTGCGAAATCAACGATGGGATGATAAACCGAATCGCCTGGGGCAGCACGATTTTAAAGGTGATTTTAGCCTTGGAGAGGCCGAGCGCCTGAGCCGCCTCGACCTGACCGCGCGGCACGGCATTGACGCCGGCGCGGAAGATCTCGGCCAGCACGCCGGCCGCGGCGAGTGCGACGGGCAGCGTGAGCATCCAGAACGACGGCAGCGCGATCTTGTACTGGGGTAGCACCAAAAAGAAGAAATAGATGAACAGCAGGCTCGGCACGCCGCGGAAGAAGTCGGTGAGCACGCGGCAGACCAGCTGTAGCGGCTTGATGTCGCTCGTGCGGCCGAGCATGAGGGCGAGACCCAGCACCAGAGCGATGGCGCCTGCGGTGAGCGCGACCTTGACGGTGCCCTCAAAGCCGGCGAGCAAAAACTTCCAGGTGGTGAGGTGCGTAAAGAAGTACCAGTAGTGGACCGAGAGCTGACCGGTCACGTAAAAACGCTGCAGCACGAGGACGACGAGTGCCGCAACGGCAACGAGCGAGATGGCAGTGCCGATACGAATCTTGGCGCGCATCTTGGGGCCGGGAGCCTCGTAGAGCGCATCGCGCATGGTGAGCGCAGGGGAGGAGTGCTTGCTCATCGGAGGATTCTCACCTTCTTATCGATGTAGTTGCCAATGTGGCTCACCACAAAAGCCGTGCCCAGGTAGCCGAGGGCCGAGATAAAGAACGCGGCGACGCCACCGAGCGAGCGCGTGTTGATGTAGCTTACCACGCCGGTGAGTTC
This sequence comes from Collinsella aerofaciens, assembly GCF_015557435.1. Lineage (GTDB taxonomy): Bacteria > Actinomycetota > Coriobacteriia > Coriobacteriales > Coriobacteriaceae > Collinsella > Collinsella aerofaciens_Z. The sequence goes on along the minus strand of NZ_JADNOH010000070.1, from coordinate 44,524 downwards.
CTGCGGCTGCAACGGCACCTGGCTACCCAGGGCGGTGGTGAGCATGACGGCGATAAAGAGGTTGGTCATGGGCAGCACACTCGAGCGCAGCGCCTGCGGAATCACGATCTTGGCGAGGATGCGGTTGAAGTTCATGCCGAGCGAGCGGGCAGCCTCGACCTGGCCCACGCCCACGGTGTTGATGCCGCTCATAAAGTTCTCGGAGCCAAAGGCAGAACCCAAGAGCACCGTGGCGACGATGACGCAGGTGCGGTAGGGCAGGACGACCTTGAGCGGCGGCAGCGCATAGACGACGATAATGAGCAGCGCGATGCCGGGGATGTTACGGAAGACCTGGACATACAGGTCGCCAAAGACGCGCAGCGGCTTGAGCGGCGACACGCGCATCACGGTGACGGCGACGGCCAGCACCATGGCGATGGCAAACGACTCAAGCGTCATGCCCCAGGTTGCTAGCAGCGCGTCGATATAGTTCTGGCCATAGAGCGACCAGAGCTCGGAGAGACTCATGCGGACCTCCCGCCGGTAAGGAAAGGGGCTCCCGTGTGTACGGAAGCCCCGACAACTCAGTGAGGAAACAGTTTAGCGCAATAAAGCACATCGCGCGTTTCCGTATGGTTTCGTAGCGGCCGTTACCAGGTTCGCTGCCTAGGCGCCGATCTCGGGCAGCTCGGGAACATTGGTGTCGCCCGTACGGTCGCCGATGCAGATCTGCCACAGCTCGGTCCAGGTGCCGTCGTCCTCGATCTTCTTAAGGAAGTCGTTGACAAAGGCGACGCCGTCGGAATCGAGCGGCAGGCCGATACCGTAGGGCTCTTTGCTGCCGAAGGGCTTGCCGGCGATCTTGTACTTACCGGGTTCGCGGACCAGGGCGCTCTGCTGCATGTTGTTATCGATGACATAGGCGTCAACGCGACCCTGCTGAAGTGCCTGACGGGCCTCCTCGTCGGTCTTGAACTCCTGCTGGCTGGCCTTGGGAGCGAACTCCTCCAGGATGGCGGGGCCGTTGGAGCCGGACTGGACGGCGACGTTCTTGTCGGCAAGGTCGTCGACGCTCTTGATGTCGTCGTTGTCGGCGAGCACCAGGATAGCCTGCTGGGTGTAGTAGTAGGGACCGGCGAAGGAGACGAGCTTCTTGCGCTCGTCAGTGATGGTGTAGGTGGCAAAGACAGCGTCGACCTGGCCGTTCTGCAGGACGGACTCGCGCGTGTCCGAGGTCACCTGGGTGATCTCGACCTTGTTCTCGCCCAGAATGTAGTTGGACAGGAGCTGTGCGATACCGGCGTCGAAGCCGCGGGTCTGACCGTCTTTCTCGTTGAGGAGGGAGAAAAGTGTGGAGGTCTGAACGCCACCGATCTTAAAGACACCGGCGTCCTTGACGGCCGTGGCCCAGGTGCTGGCGGCGATGGCGTCGTCATCGGCCTTGGGGCCGTTGTCGACGAGTTTGTCGAATGCCTTGGCATCGAGTATGGTGGAAGCCTCGGTATCTTCGGAGCTCTTGGAGGAGCCGGCGGCGGAACCCTTGTCGGCCTCGGCGCTGGTGTCGGAGCAGCCGGCAAGACCAAGGCCGGCGACGGTTGCGAAGGTGGCGGCAACGAAGCCGCGGCGGTCGAGAACGACCTGCTGGGAGAGGTTTTTGCTCATGGTAGAACACCTTTCTCAATAAAATCCCTAGCGGTTGAGTAGAGTTATACCCTATCCCGCTCAAATGGGTCAACACGAAATAACTCAGAAACATACTTACCTTATGGGTAATTCTTCCTACCAAAAAGGGACAGGCACCTTTGTGGTGGTTCTTGCAGATGTGGTGGCCTGTCTCGCTGCTTTGTCTCAATCTGTAACAGTTAGACGAGGAAATGGGTTCTACCTGTTACAGATCGAGATTTTCTCTTTAGGGGAATTCGAATGTCTCAATCTGTAACATCTGGACGGCCAGAAGGTCTCTATCTGTTACAGATTGAGACAAAGGTCAGGGACTAAGACGTCTTTTCTAGATCTGTAACAGTTAGACGGGAATTCGGGCCATAGATGTTACAGATTGAGATAATCGCGTCGCGAAAATAAAAACCTCCGCATGGGTGCTTCCCTTGCGGAGGTTTTTTACTCGTTGAGTAGCCTTACGGCCTCGGCGGCCATGTTCTCGACCGTCATGCCGTTCTGAGCGAGCAGCTCGTTGGGGTCGTAGCGGTCGGGGAAGCCCTTGGCGATGCCGAAGGTGCGCGTGCGCACGGGCGTGCAGGCCAAGTAGCACGCGACGCGTTCGCCCCAACCGCCGTCCAAGATGCCGTCCTCGAGGGTGACGACAACGCGATGCTTGGCGGCAAGGCTGTCGAGGAACTCGCGGTCAAGCTCGGTTGCAAAGCGAGGGTTGACGAGCGTGGCCTCGATACCGTATTCGGCTGCCAAGCGGTTTGCCACACGCTCGCCCAGCTCAAAGAAATCGCCGAGCGCGAGCACGGCCACGTCGCGGCCTTGGCGCACCACGTTGTAGCGCGCGACACCGTAATCGGCGTCCTCGGCAGGCGCCAAGTCGGGGCGGCTTACCAGGCCAATGCCGGGCACGCGAATCGCCACAGGATGCTCGCGGTGGTCGAGCGACCAGCTCAGCATGGACAGATATTCCTCCATGCAGGCTGGTGCCAAGTAGTGCATGTTGGGAAGACCGCCCAGCATGGAAATATCAAAGAACGAAAGGTGCGTCTCGGACGTAGTGCCAAAGATTGATGCGCCAAACACTAGGATCGTCGCCGGGGCATCGTTGAGGCACAGGTCGTGCCACAGCTCGTCGTAGGCGCGCTGCAAAAACGTGCCGTACACACCAAAGACTGGCTTGGCGCCCGAGCGCGCAAGCGCGGTGGCAAAGGTCACGGCGTGCTCCTCGGCAATGCCCACGTCAACAAACTGCTTGCCTGCCGCGGCGCGAAGCTCGGGCGTAAAGCCCATGATGTAGGGCGTTGCGGCCGTGATGCCCACAACCTGCGGATCGCTCTCTATGGCAGCGCTCAGGGCCTCGCCCGTAATGTCGGCATAGGTGCGCGGCGCAGGCTCGCTCGGATGGCCCGGGCAGAGCTTGCGCCCAGTCGCCATGTCAAACGGACCTACATGATGCCAGCGCTCGGGGTCGCTCTGGGCCGGCTCAAAGCCCTTGCCCTTCGCGGTGGAGACGTGCAGCACGATGGGATGATCGATATCGCCCAGTTCCTGCAGCACGTCGACTAGGGCCAACACATCGTTACCGGCGTCCAGATAGCGGTAGTCGAGCCCCATCGCGCGGAAAACGTTGCGCTCACAGGTGCCGTTGCTGGCGCGCAGCTCGGCCAGATTGCGATACAGGCCGCCATGGTTCTCGGCAATGGACTGGTCATTGTCATTGACGATGATGATCAGGTTGCTGTCGAGATCGGCGGCATTGTTAAAGCCCTCAAACGCCAGACCGCCCGAAAGCGAACCGTCGCCAATGATGGTAATGACGTTGTAGCTGTCGCCCGCCAGGTCGCGCGCGTGGGCAAGGCCGCAGCCCAGGCTCACCGACGTGGAGGTATGGCCCATGGCGAACAGGTCGTGCTCGGACTCGTCGGGATTGGCAAAGCCAGAGACCTCGCCGTAGCGTGCCGGGTCGATATAAGTGTACGCGCGCCCAGTCAGCGCCTTGTGGGCATAGGTCTGGTGTGACACGTCAAAGACAATTTTGTCGGTGGGGGAGTTAAACACGCGATGGAGCGCGACCGTAAGCTCAACGACGCCCAGGTTGGGGGCAACGTGCCCGCCGACGGCGGCGGAGCTTTCGAGGATGGCGTGGCGGATCTCGCCGCAGAGCAGCGGAAGCTCGGCGCGATCGAGAGCCTTGACGTCCTCGGGCGTTGTCGTTTGCGTAAGCAGCATCGTTGTGGGTTACTCCATGCGAATCGTGCGCCGGCACTCCCTCGGCCGGCACAATTGCACAAGACAGTCTCGCACATTTTGGCGTTTGATATGTGACGGCGGCGCGGTAATTCGCCAACTGGTGGGGCAAAACGTTTTGTCCGATGCCATACTGGTAGATTCGATGATGATTTTATTCATTGCGCGCAGGCCGTGCCTTGTCGTCGTGAGTCGCTGGAAGGAGGCAGCATGTCCGATGCCGTTCGTGCCGAGAAAATCGCGTGCGAAGTAGACCATGCTGCCCGTCAACTGGCACAGGCGGGCCGTCTGGACCTGACGCGCGAGTTTATCCAGCATGGCGATGTGACGGTGTATACGCATGTGACCTCGGTGGCGCGGGCAAGTCTGTCCTTTGCCGAGCGCCTGGGCCGTGTTGGCATTTCGGTCGACCGTGCCTCGCTGCTGCGCGGGGCCCTGTTACACGATTACTTTCTCTACGATTGGCATGACCCCGACCCGAGCCATCGACTGCACGGATTTCGGCATCCGTTTTTTGCCCTGGCGCGTGCGGAGGAAGATTTTGAGCTGACGTCGCGCGAGCGGAATATCATCGTGCGTCATATGTTTCCGCTGGTGCCGGTGCCGCCGACGTGTCGTGAGGCATGGATTGTGTGCCTGGCAGATAAATGGTGCGCGCTGCGCGAGACGATTGCCGGCCGTCTGCCGCGCAAAGGCGGCGCGAACGATTTGAACGAGGGCTCGAGCGACGGCTCGAGCAAAGAATCGAACGAAAAGAGGAGTGGGTAGACGGTGGGAACCGCGATCGGCATGGCATTTGGCGGTGCGACGCTTGCCGCCTGCCCGCTTTCGGCGTTGGTGCTCTCGTTTGCTTTCTACGGCTTTTGCGGCTGGGCATGGGAGTCGACAGTCTGCGCCATGCTCAATCACGGACGCTTTGCCAACAGTGGCTTTTTGCTGGGGCCGTGCTGTCCCATCTACGGTGCGGGCGGCATTGCCTGCTGGCTGCTGCTGCGCGGGATCCCGGATGCCTCGAGCCAGTTTGTCGCCGCAGCGCTCGTGTGCAGCGTGATCGAATATAGCGTGGGCGTGTTGCTCGAAAAAACGACCGGCGCCCGGTTTTGGGACTATTCACATCTGCCGTTTAACCTGCATGGACGCATCTGCCTGTACTGGGCTTGCGCGTTTGGCCTGGGTGCGCTGTTCATTTGCCGCCTGGTGGAGCCGGCACTGCTGGGGCTGCTCGGCCATCTGCCGGTGCTGATCGTGCGACTGGCGGCCTTTGCCGTTGCCGTTGCGATGGCCGTGGATGCGTTGTGTTCGCTGGCGAGCTGGCGCCGTCTGTCCGATCAGCTCGAGCGCGTGCGCGCCGACCTTGCCGACCGCATCAACGAATCGCTCGCCGATGCCTCGGATTCCATGCTCGAGCGCATTCCCGATTCGGCAATTGACTCGGTGGCGCAGACGCATATCCGCAGCCGTGCCGTCAACGCATGGCTGGCCGAGCTGGGCGATGCGGCGCTCGATGCTCTGCGTGAGAAAGCGTCGATGCCGACGTTTATCTCGGACGGCGCTCGTGGCCTGGCGCTTGCCGCCCGCCGTGTTGCCGATGCCGCACCGAGTATGCCGCGCCCGTCGCTCACTCGTCTCCGTGCCGGCAATCGCGCGAGCCGTCCGGTGCCGAGCGTGTCGCTCAGCCGCCGCGATCTGCGCTTTTTCAACGCCTTCCCTCGTCTGCGTATCAACCGCTACGAGGGTGTTATCCGAGCAACCAATCTTCGCGATCGCGCTCGCGACCTGTTTCGTCGCTAGTCGGGGCGGGGCCAAGTGCGCCCTTCTCGCCCGCACGTTTCCCGTTCGTTTCGCGTCCGTTGCCGCGCCGTTTCCAAGATTGCGGCACCGTTTCCATTCGAAAACGCAGCGTTTAACAACGCCGTATCTGGTCTACACCAGTTGCCCTTCGGCTCCATCATGAGCGCCGACAACGTTCATGCGACCAAGGGGGAGCGAATGTACGATACGGGATCGACAACGTTTATGCTCATCTGCACCATGCTCGTGTTTTTAATGACACCGGGCCTGGCGTTTTTCTACGGCGGCCTGTCTAGGCGCAAAAATGTCATCAACACCATGCTCATGTGCTTTGGTGTCATTGGCTTGGTGGGCGTGCTGTGGGTCATTGCCGGCTGGTCGCTGGCTTACGGCGGCGATGGCTCCAGTCCGTTTATTGGAGGCTTTGACCAGCTGCTGTGCCTGCCGGTGCTCAACCAGGTGCTGCAGGCTGCCGAGGGCAATGCCGCGGACGGTGCTGCCTACCCGGAGATCATCAACATCGCCTTCCAGATGGCGTTTGCCATGATCACGGCCGCTATCGTCACGGGTAGCCTTGCCGGGCGCGTTAAGTTCGGCGCCATGGCGGCCTTCCTGGGCATTTGGCTGCTCGTGGTTTACGCGCCGCTTGCTCACATGGTGTGGGGCGGCGAGGGCTCCTTTATCGGCGACATCATCGGCGCGCTCGACTTTGCCGGCGGCGACGTGGTGCATATCTCGTCCGGTCTGACGGGCCTGATTCTCTGCCTGATGCTCGGTCGTCGTCGCGGTTTTGGCATGGTGAGCTATCGCCCGCATAACGTGCCGTTTGTGGCGCTGGGCGCCGGCCTGCTTTGGTTTGGCTGGTTTGGCTTTAACGGCGGCAGTGAGTTCAAGGCCGACGCCGTGGCGGCGCTTGCCATCCTCAACACCGTAACGGCCAGCGCGGCGGGCATGGTCTCGTGGCTTGCCGTCGAGCGCGTGCACACCGGCCGTCCCACGCTGGTGGGTGCCAGCACCGGTTTGGTCGCGGGCCTCGTGGTGGTCACGCCGGGCGCGGGCTTTGTCGAGCCGTGGGCGGCGCTGGTCATGGGCCTGATCGTCTCGCCCGTCTGCTATTTCGCCATCAGCCATCTTAAGACCAAGTTCGGCTACGACGACGCGCTCGACGCGTTTGGCTGCCATGGCATCGGCGGCATCCTGGGCGGCGTGCTCACGGGCCTGTTCTGCGTGCCGGAGCTTTCGTGGACCGGCAAGGGCGGCCTGTTCTACACGGGTGATGTGTCGCTGCTCATCTCGCAGATCCTGGGTATTGTGGTGACGATCGTTATCGTGCTGGTGCTCGACCTGGTGATTGCCGCGGTGGTCAAGGCGCTGTTCCACGGCAGCCTGCGCGTAGACGAGGCCGACGAGGCGCTGGGCCTGGATGCGAGTCAGCACGGCGAGAGCGCTTATCCTTCGTTCTCCGGACTCGATTAGCAGCTTCCCCAAGCACCGCACCTTGCCGTTCAATCGTCGCTCACGTACTTAAGTACGCTTCGCTCCTCTTTCACGGCAATCTGCGGCACTTGGGAAACCTGCTAAGACCAGTCAGTTGAACTTTTTGATTTCCGAGGTTGGTTTGCGGCACCTGGGAAACCCGCGTCTCATGTAAAGGGATACGTTGATTTTTGAGAGGAATTCATTATGAAAAAGATCACGGCTATCGTGCGCCAGGAGAAGCTTGAGGTTCTTAAAGACGCGCTGTTTGATGCTGATGTTCGCGGTATGACTATCAACCAGGTGCAGGGCTGCGGTGCGCAACATGGCTGGAAGGAATACGTTCGCGGCAACGAGTTGCTTGTCAACACGATTCCTAAGGTGCAGTTCACCCTCATCTGCGCCGACGAGCACGTCGACGGCATTGTCGAGATTATCTGCAACGCCGCTCGCACCGGTGCCGTTGGAGACGGCAAGATTTGGGTCGAGCCGGTCGAGGAAGTCATCCGCATCCGTACCGGCGAACACGGCCCCGCCGCGGTGTAGAATCGACCGTCTACCATCCGCAACGTTAAAATGCTGCAATGAGGCACAAGACTTGCGTTGTGGATGGACGGATTATGGGTCGTAATAAATATCCCGAGGAGACTGTCGCGAAGATTCTCGACGCGGCGCTGGAGCTATTCTGCGTACAGGGTTATGAGGGGACGAGCATTCAAGACATCGTCGACCGCCTCAATGGCATGACCAAGGGTGCTGTCTATCATCACTTCAAGAGCAAAGAGGAGATTTTCAACGCCGCATTTGATCGGGCAACGGCTCCGATTACTGAGCACCGTCGCGCGACACTCGGTGCTGGCAATATGACGGGAGCTCAAAAGCTCAAACGACTTTATGCGCCCGAGTCCGTCGTTCCGCAAATCGAGCTATGGGCTCGCATGCATCCTGCGGCAGATCCGGTAAAAAGCTCGCGGCTGCTGGCGATGCAGTACCAAGGTTCGTTTGACGAGTCGGCCGATGGCAATCTCTTGCCAGTAATCGAGGAGGGCATCGCTGACGGCTCCATTGCGTGCGAATGCCCGCGCGAAGCAGCGGAGGCCGTATCGTTGTTAGCGAATCTTTGGCTGCTGCCATTGTTCCGTCCGCTCGAGCCCAAGGAGCGAATGCTTGCTCGCGCACAATGTTTGGCGCAGATGGCGGCCGCGGTGGGGCTTGATTTGGGTAATGAAGTGCTCCAGACAACGGCCCAGATTTGGGACGTATGGAACCGTGCCGGATGGTAATATAGATACCAACGGTATGTAATTGATTTGTGAGGGTAGCCACGGCTGCCCTTTTCAAGTCATTAAATACATACTAACAGTATGTATTTGGGGGCAGGCTTATGGCTGGGATGCGAAGAATTAGCGTTTCATTGGCGCCAAAAACAGTGCGATCTATCAGGCTATTTGGTCTTCTTGTTGCACAGCTGTGTGCGTATTCGATGCTGTCGGCACTGTGCTTTGCGTGTCCGCTTTACTTGTTCGATTGCAGCGGCTCCTCAACGTTATATGGCGCCGTTGCGGCGATAGCGTTCATACCGGGCGTGCTCGCGACTCCGGTTGGCGGGATTTTGGCGGATCGGGGAAGACATCGCGGGGTTCTTGTGGTACTCGGCATTGTTCTGATGGCTGCATCACTGCTGTTTATCCCCATGAAGCGTTCGCTGCCTCTTGCGGTTGTCGTGGCAGCAATGCTTTGCGTCCAATATGGCATCCAATCGCTGCTGAAACCGATGCTTCAAATTGAGGCGGTGCGTATGACGGGCCAAGAAAAGGTTGAGCGTGCCACTGCGTTGGTCTCGCAGATAATCATGATGAGCAATATCTTGGGGCCTGTAGTCGGGACGGCAGTCTATGGGTGCTTTGGTATCGATACTCTATGCGAAACCGCGGCGTTGACGTTTACGATTTCAGCCCTGCTGTTCGGGGGCGCACTCAAGCAAAATGCCTCATCTGAAACGATGGGAGACGGCGCGATTCGTACGACACGCCGAAACGATTTTCGGGAGTTGATTCGGTACCTGTCTCAAAACTCATCATTGCTCGTTGTGTTTTTGATTGCGGCTATTTTGAACCTTGCGTTAGTTGGGTTAACGATTGGTGCTCCCGTTATTGTTGCGAAGCATCTCGGAATGCAGTCATCCTTTGTTGGGATTATTGAGGTGGCTATGGGCTTAGGTGGTCTTGTCGGCAGTGGTTTGGTCGGTATTTGGTCACATCGTTTTTCCTTCAAGGGCATATGTCGATATGTTGCGATGATCTGTCTTGGAGTCGTGCCGATTATTGTCACGCTACTGAGCGGTCCTGATGAATTTGCGTTTGCCGCGCTTGTGGCCGGCTCGGCATGGGTCATGGCGTGGGCAAGCATTGCATCGGTCGAAATCGTTTCATTTGTTCAGCGGTCAGCGCCAAAGGAACTCTGTGGAAAAGTGCTGGCACTCGTTTATATGATGCTTTCCTGTGCAACGCCTATTGGCCAATTGGTTTACGGGCTCGCATATGATCGATGGACTCCGGCGATTGTATTCGCAGGAATGTTGGCGGTGCTGACGTTGATTACAGCGCTGTTTTATCGGCTGAAAAGTCGCTTATGGCGAATGTCTTAAGGCACTGGGGCACCGTGAATTTGTGGAGGCAGTGGCACGTCGCGCCGGGACGCCATTGTTTGGGCACGCCCGTTCTCGTCTACAATATCGTGCAGACGAAGGAGAGGCATGCCCATGATCAAGATGTTTGCGAGTGACTTAGACGGAACGCTGCTGAACGCCCTGCACGAGGCCGACGGAACCATCCGCCGCGCCATTCGCGAGCTGACCGAGGCTGGCCTGCATGTGGTTCCCGCGACCGGACGCTCGACGCTGCCGATCGGCGAGCATGGCTTTACGGGCCTGGCGCTTGACGCCTGCTGCTCCAATGGATCAATCGTGCGCGACAGTCATGGCGAGGTGCTCAAAACCTGGACCATCGATCCGCAGGTTACCGAGGAGCTGCTCAAGGCATTCCCGGACATTTGCTTCGACTGCTCCACGCCCGATGGCATGTTCTCGAGCGGTTCGTTCGAGATGCATCAGGCGGGCTTTAAAAAGGACAGCCCCATCAAGCGTATTGTGATGCGCGGCATGCGTGCACGTGGCGGGTATCACGAGGAGCAGTATTTCGACCAGTCGATCGGTGACATCCTGCGCCACGATGTGTGCAAGATCAACTGCCGCGTGACCTCGCCCGAGCTGGAGCGCGACCTTAAGGCATATTTGGCCGAGCGATCGGACCGCGTGGTCAACGCGCCGTTCGATCCGGTGATGTTCGAGATCACGGACGTGGCGTGCAACAAGGGCGAGAGCGTGGCCTGGCTGGCGGGCTACTACGGTATTGCCGAGGATGAGGTCGCGGTCTACGGCGACGGCGGCAACGACATCGCCATGCTCAAGCGTTTCCGCCACAGCTACGCGACCAAAAACGCAAGCGATGCAGCCAAGGCCGCCGCGAGCGCGACCATCGGCAGCTGCATGGTCCACGCCGTCCCCAAACACATGCTCGCCACCATGCGCAAGCAAAACTCTCGCACCGTCATCGAATAATGTGACAAAGGGACAGCCCTTTTTCATGAGAACCCTGCACCTTTGGCATGCGAACATATATTCGTATATATAACTAAGTTTTGATAGAATCGGTATCGTTGACGGCAGCTCCATGTGTCGGGCAGCGCCCTCCATCTGATGGGAGGTGATGCCCATGACCGATTTGATTGATTTCGTGAGACTTCTGACCGCTTTGGTCCCGTTCTTCACGGCGCTTGTCGGCCTTTCCGAGGCACTCAAGCAGCGTTCGAAGCGCGACAGAAGGGGTCGCCGCCGCTAAGGCGTTGACCCCCTAATGCAAACAACGGCGCTGCCCAGCTTTCCAGAACTTGGGCTGCCGTCGACACTATTCTACCCACGAATGACATTTTGAACAATCGGCAATGCCACTCCAAAAGCCGGGTACAACTGGCACAACCTAGGCGGTCGCTGGATGTGACAAAGGGACTGCCCTTCGTCACATCCAAATTATTGCCTTTACGTGTTGATGCACACGGTGTGCAATAATACTCGCACTGTGCAATAGCGCACAGGCTGAGTAACAAGGAGGACGTTTGTCCCAGCTCGAGAAATGCGATCGCCGGTCCCTTCGCTCGCAGCGTGCCCTTCGCCAGGCACTTGCCAGCGAGCTTGCCGAAAGCGGCGACCTTTCGCGCATTAACGTCGCGTCGCTCACCGAGCGTGCCGGCCTTACGCGCCGCACGTTCTATTCGCACTACCGCGATATTCCCGACTTTATCAATCAAATCGAGGATGGCTTGCTGGCCGAGATCCGTGAGCGCATTGAGCTCATCACTGCAGCTCAGTTGCCTGACCTCTATCACAACATCGATGAGCTCGAGCCAGCGCCCGGTTCGGTTGAGCTACTGCGTTATCTTGCGGCCAACCGCGACTTAATCGGTGCGCTGTTGGGTCCGGGCGGCGACCAGGCCTTCATTAAAAGGATCATCGACACTGCGCGTGAGGCTGTGGTGCCGCGTGCGCAGACGGGTATTTTGGGCCTGGCGCTGGGCACGTTCTTTGACTACTACGTTACCTACGTCGTGAGTGCCGAGGTCGGCATGATTCAGCGCTGGTTTGAGCGTGGACTCACCGAATCGCCCGAGGCCATGGCGCGCATTATGACGGTGCTCGCTTTTGTGCGCCCTGGTGACCTGTATGGCCAACCCATCGATATCAACGTGCCGGAATACGGCATGAAGTTATTGAATTTGCAGCTCGAGGACGCGGCCGACACCGCCGCAGCCGTCGAGCCCAACAACTAAGAGGAGAGACAGATGAGCAAACTCGTCGAGGGCATCAAGGACCGCATGGTCGCTGCCGCACGCGAGGCCGCGCCCGCCGTGGTGGACGCCGCGCAGAAGGCCGCGACCGCGGCTGCCGAGAAAGTTGCCGAGGCAGTTGCCGATGCCAAGAACGCAGCAGGGGAGACGTCCGTCGATAGCGAGCCCGCCACCGCCGCTGAGCCCGTAGCCGCCGTCCACGCCCCCGAAGGCGCGATCTTCAACCCCGAGAACGCTTGTGGCAACCTGCACCTGGGCATCGACGTGGGCTCCACCACCGTTAAGCTCGCCGTGCTCAACGACGACAACCAGATCGTCTACGCCAAGTACCAGCGCCACCACACCGACGTCCGTGCCTGCGCCCGCGACCTGTTCGAGGGCGCTGCGACCGTGCTGCCGACGGCCCAGATGACCTGCGCCATTACCGGCTCGGGCGGCCTGCTGCTGTCCCAGTGGCTCGACCTGGAGTTTGTCCAGGAGGTCATCGCCAGCAAACGTGCCGTCGAGACCCTCATCCCGGCTACCGACGTCGCCATCGAGCTGGGCGGCGAGGACGCCAAGATCATCTACTTCGACAATGGCATCGAGCAGCGCATGAACGGCACCTGCGCCGGCGGCACGGGCGCGTTCATCGACCAGATGGCCACTCTGCTGCACACCGACGCCAGCGGCCTTAACAAGCTCGCGGCCAACGCCACCACCATCTATCCCATCGCGAGCCGCTGCGGCGTTTTTGCCAAGACCGATGTCCAGCCGCTGCTCAACGAAGGCGCCCGCCCCGAGGACGTGGCCGCCTCCATCTTCCAGGCCGTCGTGACCCAGACCATCTCGGGCCTGGCGTGTGGCCGTCCCATCCGCGGCAACGTTGCCTTCCTGGGCGGCCCGCTGCAGTACCTCTCCGAGCTGCGCCACCGCTTCTACCTCACGCTCAACCTGGACGAGGAGCACCGCATTGTGCCCCAAAACGCTCACCTATTTGTGGCGAGCGGCGCCGCCATGGCGCACGAGTCCAACAAGCTCAGCACGTTCCCGCAGCTTATCGATGCCATCGACAGTCTGGGTGACACGCAGGGTGCCGAGGTCGAGCGCTTGGACCCGCTCTTTGCCACTGACGAGGACTTTGCCGAGTTCAAAACCCGCCACGACGCCGAGGTCGTCCCCAAGGGCAAGCTCGACGGCTACACCGGCCGCGTGTTCATCGGTATCGACGCCGGCTCCACCACCATGAAGGCCGCACTCGTGGGCGAGGACGGCCAGCTGCTGCACACCTGGTACGGCAACAACAACGGTGACATCCTGGGCACGGCCAAGGTCATCATGGCCGATTTCTACAACCACATCCCCGCCGGCTGCACCATTGGCCACGTGACCACCACGGGCTACGGTGAGGCGCTTCTCATTGAGGCCCTCAAGGCCGATTCCGGCGAGATCGAGACCGTCGCGCACCTGCGCGGCGCCAAGGCTTTCCTGCCCGGCGTCGAGTTTATCCTGGACATCGGCGGCCAGGACATGAAGTGCTTGCGCGTCAAGGACGGCGTGATCGAACACATCATGCTCAACGAGGCCTGCTCGTCGGGTTGCGGTAGCTTTATCGAGAGCTTCGCCGTCTCTATGAACATGGACGTGCGCGCGTTCGCCGATGCCGCCATCCATGCCAAGTCCCCCGTCGACCTGGGCAGCCGCTGCACGGTCTTTATGAACTCGCGCGTCAAGCAGGCGCAAAAGGAAGGCGCCACGGTGGGCGACATCGCGGCCGGCCTGTCCTATTCCGTCATCAAGAATGCCCTGTTCAAGGTCATTAAGCTGCGCGATCCCAAGGAGATCGGCAGCCAGGTGATCGTCCAGGGCGGTACCTTTATGTCCGATGCCACGCTGCGCGCGTTTGAGCGGCTCACCGGCGTTCATGCCGTGCGTCCCGACATCGCCGGCTGCATGGGCGCCTATGGCGCGGCCCTGCTCGCCCGCGATCGCGCTGGCGCCGACGGCACCTCGACCATCCTTTCGGCCGAGGACATCGCGCACCTCACCGTGACGCAAAAGCATGTTCGCTGCGGCCGTTGCTCTAACAACTGCCAGCTTACCGTCAACGACTTTGGCGGTGGCAGGCGCTTCATTACCGGCAACCGCTGCGAGAAGGGCGCCGGCCACAAAAAGCAGAAGACCGAGGCCCCCAACCTCTTTAAAAAGAAAAACGAGCTGCTCTTTAACCGCGAGGTGCTGAGTCCCGACGAGGCCCCGCGCGGCACCGTCGGCATCCCGCGCGCGCTCAACATGTACGAGAACTACCCCTTCTGGCATGCGTTCTTTACGCGCCTGGGCTTTAGCGTGCAGCTGTCCGAGCAGTCGAGCAAAAAGACCTACCAGGCGGGCATCGAGTCCATGCCGTCCGAGAGCGTGTGCTACCCGGCCAAGATGAGCCACGGCCACGTGATGAACCTCATCGACCGCGACGTCGACTTTATCTGGATGCCGTGCGTGCGCTGGGAGCGCAAGGAGGATCCGACCGCCGGCAACTGTTACAACTGCCCCATCGTCATGAGCTATCCCACGGCGTTGGCACTCAATATCGACGAGATTCGCGAGCAGAACATCGAGTTCCTGTACCCGTTTGTGCCCTATCACGATAAGACCGAGCTCAAGCGCCGTCTGTACCAGGTGCTCGCCGTCGACCGTGTGGCCGATGCTGAGGCCGGTCGCGGTCGCGTGCGTGGACCCAAGATCACGCGTTCCGAGGTCGATGCCGCCGTCAACGCTGCCTTTGAGGCCGACGCGCGCTTCCACGAGGACATCCAGACCATGGGCGAGGAGGCTCTTAAGTGGGTCGAGGACCATGGCGGTCACGGCATTGTGCTCGCCGGTCGTCCCTACCATAACGACCCCGAGATCAACCATGCCTTGCCCGAGCTTATCTCGAGCTTTGGCTTTGCGGTCTTTACCGAGGATTCGCTCGCGCACCTGGTGAAGCCCGAGCGTCCCATCCGCGTCGTCGACCAGTGGATGTACCACAGCCGCCTGTACGCCGTCGCCCGTTTTGTGACGATGCGCAACGACCTGGACCTGATCCAGCTCAACTCTTTCGGCTGCGGTCTCGATGCCCTGACTACCGACCAGGTGCAGGAGATCCTTGAGGCCAGCGGCAAGATCTACACCGTGCTCAAGATCGACGAGGTGTCCAACCTGGGCGCCGCGCGCATCCGCATCCGCTCGCTCATGGCGGCGCTCAAGGACCAGGAGGCCGAGCGCCTGGCCGAGGCCACGGCCGCGGGCGAGGCCTACGAGCAGGGCGATGCCGCGCCTGTGGCGCCCTCCACGGATGCCCCCGCGTTCGCGAGCCGCAAGTATACGTTTGAGGCACAGCGCGAGAGCGCTTCGACCGCGTGGCCCAAGGTGCCCTTTACCGAGCAGATGCGCGACGAGGGCTACACCATCCTGTGCCCGCAGATGGCGCCGATTCACTTTGACCTGGTCAAAGAGGTATTCCGCGGTGCCGGCTACAATTTGGAGCTGCTGCCCTCGACCGACCACGACGCCGTCGAGGCAGGCCTGCGCTATGTGAACAACGACATCTGCTATCCGTCGATTTTGGTGACGGGCCAGATCATGGAGGCCATCGAGAGCGGTCGCTACGACCTGTCCAAGACGGCCGTGGTCATCAGCCAGACGGGTGGCGGCTGCCGCGCCACCAACTACATCGCGCTCATCCGCAAGGCATTGCGCGAGAGCGGTCACCCCGAGATTCCGGTGATCTCGCTTTCGGCTGTGGCGCTCGGCGAGGACAACCCCGGCTTTAAGATTACGCCGGCGCTGCTCAAGCAGGCCGTGTACGCCGTGCTCTTTGGCGACGTGATGATGCAGATGCTCTATCGCTGCCGTCCCTACGAGGCCACGCCCGGTGCCGCCAACGCGCTCTACGAGGAGTGCATGGCGCGCGCCCGCAAGCTGGCGCCCAAGTTCAACAGGCACAACTACACCAAGCTCGCTCGCGAGGCCATCCGCGCGTTCGACACCATGCCGCTTGTGGGCGAGGGCACCAAGCCGCGCGTGGGCGTGGTCGGCGAGATCCTGGTCAAGTTCCATCCCACGGCCAACAACCACGTGGTTGACGTCATCGAGCGCGAGGGCTGCGAGGCCGTGGTGCCGGGCCTGCTCGACTTCTTCCTGTACTCCATGAGCAACGCCGAGCTGCAGAAGGACGAGCTGGGAAGCTCTGCCACGGTTCGCGCTAGCATGCAGGCGCTTATTAAGCTGGTGGACTGGATGCGCACGCCGGTGGAGGAGCTGCTCGAGAAGTCCGAGCGCTTTGAGGCGCCCGAGCGTATCGGCACCATGGCCGACAAGGCTCGTACGGTGCTTTCGGTATGCAACAACATGGGCGAGGGCTGGCTGCTCACGGCCGAGATGCTCGACCTGATCGATCACGGCGCGCCCAACATCATCTGCACGCAGCCCTTCGCGTGCCTGCCCAACCACGTGGTGGGCAAGGCCGTGATCAAGGAGCTGCGCCGTCAGCATCCCGAGAGCAACATCGTCGCGGTGGACTACGACCCCGGTGCATCCGAGGTCAACCAGCTCAACCGCATTAAGCTCATGATCAGTGTGGCCAAGGAGAACATGCGTGCCGGCAAGGGCTTTAAGCTCGAGAAGGTGGCGCCGCTCGCGATGGACGAGGTCACCGGCCAGATGCGCGCCCACGACGGATGTGCGAGCTGTGACTCGGTGAGCGAGGAGGCCGTGGCATCGGTCGCCAAGCGCCTGGGTCGCGGCATTAAGAAGTAGTCGGTCTGCTTCGAGTCGGATATAAGACAAACGGGTGGTAGCCGTGCCGGCTATCACCCGTTTTTGTTGGACATCTGTTGCGTAAATGGTCTTGCGGTTGCCTCCTGAGAGCTCGGATTTCGGAAGTATGCGGCAAAATCTGAATAGGCCGAACACACCAGGTATGTCCAAGCTCTGTACCTGCGGCTTTGTCTGCGGAAAACGGGGGTGTGCTCGGGGGTTCCAGAATTTGCCGCATACTTCCGAAAACGGCGGTCCGACGGCAAGCAAAATGTCCTTCAGAACCCTGAGATAATGAACAGATGTAGCCGTTCGCCGCCAAATACCGTCCGTTTAGGGGACCCGCCCTCGCCGCGCGGCCTCCTTACGGTTGAATAAATACACATCTATGGAATTACGTAAGAGAGGACTGTTCCTATGAGCTACAAGACCGTTTGCGTTGCCGGTGGCGGTGTGCTAGGAAGCCAGATTGCCTTCCAGGCTGCCTATTGCGGCTTTGATGTAACCATTTGGCTGCGCAGCGAAGGCAGTATCGGCCGCACCCAGCCCAAGATCGATCATGTCCGCGAGGAGTACATCGCGGCAATCGAGGGCATGGCGGACGGCACGGGCGAGTGGTGCGCCGGCATCGCCGACAGCGACCAGCCCTTCGACAAGGAAGCGGCGCTTGCCGCCGTCGAGCGCGCTTACTCCACGCTCAAGCTGGAACTCGATCTTGCAGCCGCTGTGGCCGACGCCGACCTGGTCATCGAGTCCATGGCCGAGGACACTCAGGCAAAGATCGACTTCTACAAGAAGCTCGCCCCGGTCCTGCCGCAAAAGACCGTTATCGTGACCAACTCCTCCACGCTGCTGCCGAGCACCTTTGCCAAGTACACCGGCCGCCCCGAGAAGTACCTGTCACTGCACTTTGCCAACTCCATCTGGAAGAACAACATGACCGAGGTCATGGCCCAGGACCAGACCGACAAGCGCTACTTTGACGAGCTCGTTGACTTCGCCAACGACATCCGCATGCTGGCGCTTCCCGTCAACAAAGAAAAGAACGGCTACCTGCTCAACTCCATGCTGGTGCCGTGGCTGCTCTCTGGCCTTGATCTGTATGTCTCGGGCGTCAGCGACCCCAAGAGCATCGACCTCGCATGGACGCGCGGCACCGGCGCCCCCAAGGGCCCGTTCCGCGTGTTCGACACCGTGGGCATCCAGACGGCCTATAACATCGTCATGCAATATCAGAAGGTCCCGGGCTTGGTGAGCCCGCTGCTCAAAAAGATGATGATGCCCTACAACTTTAAGGCCATGGCGTCCGTCCTTAAAAAGATGCTCGACGAAGGCAAGCTAGGCGAAAGCTCGGGCGAGGGCTTCTTCAAGTACTAAAAAATGATCCCTCGGGGACGGAGGAAAACGGATCATTTTCGGCTGACAACAGTGAGAAGAAGGACCCAGAAATAGAAAGGAGCGGCAATGGACCGACAAATCGTGCTCAAGCAGGATATCCTCGATGCGCTTTCTGCCGTTGGAATGTGCTCGGGGCAGACGGTTATGGTCCATTGCTCGCTCAGCTCGCTTGGATATGTGTGCGGCGGCGCGCAACCGGTGATCGAGGCGCTGCTCCAGACGGTGGGCGAGACCGGCACCGTCATGATGCCGGCCCAGTCGTGGAAAAACCTGGACCCGGCGAGCGGCGTCCATTGGCAGGAGCCGCAAGAGTGGTGGCAGCTGATTCGCGATAATTGGCCGGCCTACGACAAGCGCATCACGCCCACCAATACGATGGGGGCCGTTGCCGAGATGTTCCGCACGTGGCCGGGTACGCTTCGCAGCGACCACCCGGCGCGTTCGGTGGCGGCAAACGGCCCGCACGCGCAATTCCTGACGGAAAACCATGATCTAAGCAATATCTTTGGCGACGGATCGCCCATCGCGCGCCTGTACGATTTGGACGGTTATGTGCTGCTCGTGGGCGTAGGCTACGACAAGAACACATCCCTGCATTTGGCGGATGCCCGCGCGCAGTACCCCGGCAAGCACGACTGCGTGGAGCACAGTGCGATTATGGAAAACGGCCAGCGCGTGTGGAAGGAATACCGCACACTCTCTGTCAACGGCGAGGACTTCGACGAGATCGGCGCTGCTTTTGAGCGTGAATGCACGGTTCACACGGCTCCTCTCGGCAACGGGACGATCCGCTTTATGCGCCAGCGCGAGCTCGTCGACTTTGCCGTGAGCTGGATCGAACGCCGTCGCGGCCACGGCTCCGAACTGCCGCGAGCCTAAGCTTGCCTTAAGGGGCGTTTGTTAAGCTTCGAGCCATAGTTGGACAGAGCTTGGCAAGCGCCCTGGTATATGAAGGAAACGGCAGCGATGACATTCTTCGATGGTGACGACATGGGATTGAGTAACGAAGGCGGTCGGCTGCTCACGCGCCGTGCTGCCCTTGCGGGCACGGCGGCGGGCGCGTTGGCGCTGACGAGCGCGGGACTTGCAGGCTGCTCTGCTGCCGGAACCGATGCGAGCGATACATCCAACGCGGATACCGAGCTCACCGACGAGCAAAAGAAGATCCACAAGCAGATCGTCGCGACCTACAACGTCGAGAAGCAGGCGGCCATCAAAGAACAACTCGATGCCAAGTACGCTGCAGGCGGCTACGACGAAACGGCCCCGTTTGTCAAAGCCGATCCCTTTGGCACCGATACCCTGAGCTGCTACGTACGTTTTGCGACAACGGATCTCGTAACCGTCTCCTACGAGGTCGCCGGCCGTAGGAAGTCCGACGATGCACTCAAGGTCGCTGCGTTCTCCCGTACGCCTCACGGCGGTGATGCGCCAACAACAGAGCATGAGTTCAAGGTCATCGGCCTCATTCCCAGCCACAAAAACACGGTAACCCTCACCTGCACAGCGCAGGACGGCACGAGTCGCACATCGACGTTCGCAGTCAAGAGGACAGCTCTCAAGGGTGAGGAGGAAGAGCACCTCACTATCATGGCGGGCGAGTCCAACACACCGCTCGCCGATACCCCCTCCGCGGGTGGCAGCCGTATGGTTTAATGTCAGTAACATATAGTTGTCTCCAGTCTGCTGGCGACGTTCCCCCTGATATCGGAGGTTCCAGGCATGTTTCGCGCTCCGTTAAACAACTATCGGTTGGGCTAACATGGATCGCCGTGTTATTTCGATAACCCTTGCAGTGGTCTGCCTGGCTGTGCTCTTGGGCGCTACAGGGCTGTTTGCTATAAGCCGAGAAACGTCCTATATGCAGAAATGCGCCTCCGAAGGTTTTGCCATTGATGGTTTCTACCGGGATGACAAAACGAGTCGGGAAATCCTGGCTTTTCATGAGGAGGACAACTGCCGATGGCAGCTGGTCGACAAAGACGGAACCTGCACAGACGGGCAGTTTAAGCGTACGGACGATCCCAACATCCTGGTAATAAAGAAGGAAAACGGCGAAGAATTCGGCACGGTTCACGTTGCGTATATATCGCGCCGGCGCGATCAGGGGCAGATCTACCTAATTAGAAATACTAAGGTGACCCGATTTTATCTTGTGAGCACCGATCCGGCGTTTACAGTTGAGTCTGGCGATGTCGATACGGACGGGTGATTCGCTGCAATAAAACAGCGAGCGGGATGTGGGCATGAACTGCGCCCCTCTTTTTGCTTGTGTCTGCGTCTCGCCGCGACTTACGCCTGTGTGCGCCATCCATCCCATGCTCCACATCACTTCACGTCAAACTCCACACGGTCGAGTTCGGGGACGTTGAGGTCGATGAGCTTGCGGGCGACGTGGCGGTCGTGTGCTCCGAGTGTCTCGCTCGTCGTCACATGGGCGACAATCTCTCGCTCGACGATGCCTTCCTCGTCGCCTTCGGTGGCCGAAGTCTCGACGGCGACGGTGTAATCCTTAAAGCCCGGCAGCACCGCCGCGAGTTCGCGCGTGGTCTCGGTGACGCCGTAGCCGTCCTGCACGCCGGCCTGCGCCGAGCCAATGGAGCCCGCCGTCATAACGATGCAGGGGATGGCAAAGATTACCGTGCCCACAATGATGCGGCGGCGCACCTTGCATGACAGCTCGTCGACCTCGGCGTCTTCCTCGGCGGTCATAATGCCGTCGCCGTTCAGGTCGCGCTTGAGTGGCACGCGCAAAAGAAGCAGCACGGCTTCGGCCGCCAGCGCGATAAAGACCACGTTGATGCCAAACTCGTAGAGCGCCGAGAGAAATAACGACCCGCTTGCGATGGCGATGCCGTAACCCGCTGCGCACAGGGGCGGCATGAGTGCGGTCGCCACGGCCACGCCGGCGATAAGCGTGGCAGGTTCCTGGTCACGCGAGTTGCCCAGTCCGCCCGCAAAACCGCCCGCGAGGGCGACGGCAAGGTCCCACACAGTGGGTGTCGAGTTGTCGATGATGGCGGCCGTGGTGGCGCCAAGGGGCGAGAGCTTAAAGTACAGCGTGGACGTTACCAGGCAAAAGGCCATTTGCAGCGCCAGGCCCGCGACGGCCTCGACGGTAATCTCGCGGTCGAGCGTGGCGATGCCGTATGCCATGGCAAGGACCGAGCCCATGAGCGGGCAGATGAGCATGGCGCCCACGATGGCGATGTCAGAGTCAATATCGAGTCCGATACTCGCGATAAGCATGGCGATGATGAGGATGCACAGATGCGAGCCGGTTAGGCGCGCCCCGTTTACAAAGCGCTTGCGAATTACGTGATAGGGTGCGCGACCTTCGCGAATGTTGAACGCCTGATTTAGGAAGCGGGTGGCGTTCTCCATGGCCTCGCTGTGCGCAGGGCGGATGCCGTGGCGCCGGTGATGGCGCTCGCGCAGTCGCTTGATCTGTTGTTTGTCGAGTTCCATGTCCACCTCGTTCCAGCGCGGTCCGCGCATCGCGCCCGTTGTCCCTACTCTACACCGTGGCGGGCGAGGTGTCTGTTGGACGCGGGATCCGATAGGACGGATGATGTGGGAGCAAATGGAAATCACAGGCTCGATTCCATCCCGCAAGAATATGATGCACCAACTCTTTCATATGTGACGAAATTGTGAAGCGCAGGAGCACGAATTTCAAAAAATACGCTGGTCGCCAATGTTGCGCAACAGAATTCAAAAATCGACAGCTACCTTTTGAGGCGTATGGATACATCCGTGTCAAAAGGGAGAAAGCCATGGCGAACTATAATCCGCAACACTTTGAGCCTCGGGCCAAGGCGGTCAACGTTAAGGGCGTTGCCAACCGTGCCGTCGCAACCGTTTTGACGGCTGGCCTCATTGCTCAGCCGCTCATGTCACCGCTGGCGGCAATCGCTGCACCGTCAGCCGATAACGGCGATTCTATCCAGGGGGGGGGTAGTTCTGTAGAGAACACCGTTGTTGCCGGTAACCAAGCGGTCGTAAAGACGGCTGCCCAGCTGGCCGAGGAATCGGCAAAGCAGCTCAAGGATGCCCAGGCTGCCTACGATGCCGCCCAGAAGAAGGCCGAGGCGGCGGGTCAGTCTCAAAAGCAGGCCCAGCAGCAAAAAGATCAGGCCTCGCAGGCTGTAAGCGACAACGAGGTCGAGCAGAACGCGGCAGAAGTCGCCGCGCTCCAGGAGAAGATCGACGAGCTTAAGGCGGCCGTCGAAAAGACCGAGCAGCAGCAGAAGAAGCTGGGCGACCTGAACGATCAGCTCGATCAGGCCAGCAAGAGTGTCGAGGATAAGACCCAGGCGCTCAAGGACGCCAAGGCAAAGCAGGACGAGGCCAAGAAGGCTCTCGACGATGCCCAGGCCAAGCTCGAGGCCATGGGTATGGACGAGTACGAGGCCGCCAAGAAGGCCGTCGAGGACGCGCAGGCAAAGCTCGATGCCGCCAATAAGGCTGTTACTACTGCACAGGCCAATCTGGACCAGGCCAAGGCTGTCGAGGCCAGCGCCCAGCAGGAAAAGCAAAATACCGAGGCGGCTTTGACGACTGCCCAGGCCAAGAAGCAGGAGACTGCCGTTGCCCTCGCCGCTGCGACCACTGCGCGCGATAACGCCCAAGCTAAGCTGAACGAGGCTCAGGCTGCGCTCGATGCTGCGACCTCGGGCATGGGCGTCGATCTGAACGCGCTCGAGGCCGCCAAGAACACTGCCGCCAGCGAGCTTGCGACCGCACAGACCGCGCTCGATGCCGCAACGACTGCAGACGCCACCGCACAGGCGAACCTGCAGGCTGCGCAGACTGCCGCCACCGCCGCGCAGGAGAAGGCCAACGCCGCCAACGCTGCTGTGGCATCTGCCCAGTCTGCATACGATGCGGCAAACAAGGAGTACAACGCCGCCGCCAGCAAGCGCGACGCCGCGAAGGCCGCATACGAGAAGGCCCAGCAGACCGAGGCCGACAAGAAGGCTGAGTACGACCGACTCGTCGAGGTCCGTCAGCAGAAGCGAGCCGAATACGACTCTATTTGCGCTGAGGTTACATCGGCAAAGAGCGCTTACGATGCCGCGAACGCTGAAGTCGACAAGCTTAACCAGCAGATTGCCGACCTCAAGTCGAACATGACCGTAGACCAGAATGTCATCAGCCAGGGCATGTTCGGTTTCATGAACTATATCATCGGCGGCAGCCAGTTCACAGCCACGCAGAAGCAAAACGCCCAAGACGCTGTATCGATGCTGACCGGCGCGGACGATAAAGCCGAGTGGTATGACAATTACGTCGATCAGGACATGTCTCGCGACACCAACCCGCTTTCCCTGGAACAGATGCGCAACGCCCTGACATATCTCGACACCCAGAACAACCTCCGCAAGGCGAACGGTCAGTCGGCGCTCAGCGTCAGCCTCCGCATGACCGTGGCAGCCGCCCTCAATACATCATATTCATCGAACATCTGGGGACACTCGGGCTGCTACTATGACAACGGTGAAAATCTTGCCGGCGGAGGCGGCGCATATACCGGCGGCGAAACCGAGGATACACTCGGCTGGCCTTACACCGGCCTCTACACCCAAGAGAAAGAGGCATTCAATAAGTACGTCGCGCAGTATGGCGACGAACTCGGCAACCATCGATATGATTCCTACTATATCTACCAGCACTACAACAGCATCTACCATGAGTGCGGGCATTATCTCAACATTATCGATGCCGGTACGAAGGCTATCGGCATCGCAACCGGTAGCGGTAAGAACACCGATTCCGAGGTAACCATATTTGATTACAGCGCTGATGACACGCAGGCCGATTTCACTGTCTCCGAGTTCAAGAAGCTCCTCAACGACTACATCGATTCCGCCTACAACGCAGGCGGCACGCAGGAGCAGAAGGAGCAGCTGAAGCAGCTTCAGAATAAGCTGGCAGAGGCACAGAAGAATTACGGTTCGACCAGCAATGCCTACTACGCTGCCGTCAACAAAAAGGATTCCGCGCACGACGCCTATACCGCGGCCGACACGAACGTGAACACCGCCAAGGGCGAGTACGAGAAGGCCAAGTCCGGCGCCGCCGCCGCGAAGACGGCATACGATGCCGCCGAGGCAAACCTCAAGGGTATCGATATCAAGACGCCGACGGACGTCCTCAGCGCCGCCAAGAGCAATGCTGCTACTGCCCAGTCAGCCCTTGATGCCGCCAACGCCACGCTGGCAGACTGCCAGACGAAGGCCACCGAGGCTTCTGCCCACAAGGCAAAGGCTCTCAGCGCCCGCGATGCCGCCAAGGCAAAGTCCGACAAAGCCAGTGAGGCGTATGACAACGCTACGGCTTCGGTCAAGGACCTTACCGCCAAGCGTGACACTGCCAAGACGGACCTTGCGAACAAGCAGGGCGCCCTTGACAAAGCCAAGAAGGCCGATGACGCCGCCCAGGCTGGTGTAGACAAGGCCAAGGCCGCAGGCGCACAGGCCGCGACCGCTCTTTCGGACGCCAAGCAGGCAGTTGTCGCCAAGACGCAGGCTGTGTCCGACGCGCAGGCCAAGGCCAAGGCTGCCGAGGGCGAGCTGGCCACCGCGAACAAGGCTTTCGAGCGCTTTGCCGGCGCCCAGAAGGCGGTCGACGACGCCAAGGCCGCCTATGATGCTGCCGTCGCCGGTGTCGCCGATGCCCAGAAGCAGCTCGAGGCCGCCAACGAGGCCGTCGTCGATGCGAACCTCGAGATCGTCAAGGCCAAGGCCGAGCTCGCAAACGACGAGGCACTTAAGGCCGACCTTGAGGCCGTCGACCACAAGGCATCTCTTGCCGCGGGCACGACGGGCAACGATAAGCTGGTCAAGCTGAATGCCGCCTACGCTCGCTACAAGGCTGCCGTCGATGCCGCCGCTGGTCTCAAG
This sequence comes from Collinsella aerofaciens, assembly GCF_015557435.1. Lineage (GTDB taxonomy): Bacteria > Actinomycetota > Coriobacteriia > Coriobacteriales > Coriobacteriaceae > Collinsella > Collinsella aerofaciens_Z. The sequence goes on along the minus strand of NZ_JADNOH010000070.1, from coordinate 19,376 downwards.
GCCGCCCTGAGCGATGCCGATGCCAAGCTGTCCGATGCCAACGACGCCTATGCCGCTGCACTGGCAGAACTTGGCGATGCCAAGGACGCCCTGGCTGCCGCACAGGCCGAGTACGACAAGTATCATCCCAAGGCCGAGCCGCAGGCCAAGCCTCAGGTTACGCAGACTGCCGCAAAGGCCCCTGCCGTCAAGAAGAAGACTGCGGATGGCGTACTTTCCCAGACGGGCGACAACTCCGCGCTTGCGGGCGAGGTCTTCGTTATTGGCGGTATTACGCTCGTTGCCGCGGGCGTGACGCTGAGCGACCGTCGTCGCAAGCAGATGTAGCGCTTCGAGCGTCGACCTCGCAATGGACTACGGTTTGTTGCGACGCCGCCTCGATAGTTAAATTGATAAGGCCGGCGCGCTGTTTAAAGTTGCGCGCCGGCCTTTTACTGTTTCGATATGAAAAAGCCCGGCAGGCGACCGCATGGGCCACCTACCGGGCTAGCCGTAGACAAAATGGATTCGGGCGAGCAGCTGCTCGGCTTAGCCCAGCAGGCTCAGGCCAACAGAGACAAACGCCAAGATAACGCCGACGATGGACTCGCCACCGAGCAGGCCGCTGGCGACGACCAGGCCCTGCTCCTGGAAGGCAGCGTCCTTGGCGGCCTTCTCCTCGTCCGAAAGACCGGCCGTGGCGTCGCGGTGAGCGGCCCACTTGTCGTAGGCGAGCTTGACGCAGGAGCCCAGGAAGGCCGTGAGCGACATGTAGAACGGCAGGTACACACCCAAGCCGATCATCATGGCCGGAATGCCGAGCCAGTACATGACGATGCCGGCGATAAAACCGCCCACGAACCACGGCACGCTCGGGATGCCCGAGACCATGGTGGCGACGACGCTTGCCTGCGCGGCAACAAAGCTCTTGTCGGGGCCAAAGGCGTCCGGGCCATAGGCGGTGACGAGTGCGACCATGACGGCGGTGGCGACCAGGGCGCCCACGATGCCGCCGATGGCCTGGCCGATCCACTGCGCGCGCGGGTTGGTGCCCAGCACGGCGCCGGCCTTAAAGTCGTTCATGACGTCGCCCGCAAGGCCGCACGCCACGGCCACGATGCCGGCGATAAAGAACAGCTTGACCTGAGCGATCTGGGCAAAAGCAGCCACGATGAGCATGACGATGAGGCCAAAGATCTCCATGGGGTCGATACCCGTCTGGCCGCAGCTCTGCGCACTCATGATGGTGGTGACAAAGGTGAACAGCGTGACGATGACGGCAGGAACGGGGCCAAGGTCGAGTGCGATGGCGATGACGACGGCGATGGCGGCGGCGCCCAGGCCGATGATGCCGGCGTCGAGCTTAAGGGAGCCCGAGATGAGCGACTGCTCGTCGGTGTCGGTGGAGCTGTCGGCGGCAAGACCGCGGACGATGCCGGCGACCTGCGGCAGGATGTCCTTAAGGACGACGGCGACGCCAAAGCCCATCATAAGGCCCATACCCAGGGACTTAACAATGCCCTGTGCGGTCACGACGTCGAACAGACCGGCAGCGGTGCCGCCGACGATGATGCCAAAGTTGCCCAGCAATGCGCCGGCAAACCAGAAGGCGACCGGGGCGAAGCCCACGAGGAAGCCGACGGAGAGCAGCATGGGCGAGTTGTAGATACCAAAGGTCACGCCGGGGATGTTGAGCGTGCACAGCATGCTGGGCACAATGCCCAAGGCGTCGCGCAGCACGCTGTAGATGCCGGCGAGGGCCATGGAGCCAAAGAGCTGCTTACCGGTCTTGCCGCCGGCCTCGGTCGCGCGCAGGGTCTGAGCTGCGGCGTTGCCGGTGGGGAATTCAAGTGCGGCGTCCACGATAAAGTGACGGTGGATGAGTGCCGTGGCCAGCAGGCCCAGGATGGTGCCGGCGAGTGCCACGATAAACATGTCGAGCCAGCTGATCCGGTCGGCATAGCCCAGCATCCAGGCGCCCGGGATGGTAAACGCCAGGCCGCCGGCGACCATGGCGCCCGCGGACATGATGGTGTGGGTGACGTTTGCCTCGTTGAGGCTGGCGTTGCCCATAAGTTTAAGGAAGAACAGCGAGATGACGGCAGCGAAGACGATCGGCCAGGGGAGTGCGCCCATCTTGAGGGCGGTGTAGGCCGAGCTTGCCGTGATGATCACGCAGCCAAGGACGCCGATGACGACGCCGCGCAGCGTGAGTTGCCCGCGCATTGAGGCGCGGTTCGAGGGGTTGCTCATATATAACTCCTTTGCGTATATCCGCTTCCCCCGGGAGCGCCGCTACGGATGCGGCGCGGGAAGTCGGGTTACCAAGGGCCGCCGCGTGAGCTCGCAAACGACCGCGCACCAGTATAGCGGCATCGTCCGCCCTGCGCTCCGCCAAAAGCAGCTAATTTGGGATGCATTTGTATACGGGATATACTGCTGGGCAGACGAAAGGAGCGCCGACAATGCTTAATGGGTGCGCATATATATTGACGGTCGACGTGGGCAACACGTTCATTCGCTTTGGCCTGTTTGCCGAGGATTCGGCCGCGGCGCAGGAATGCCCGCTTGCGACGTGCGAGATCACAACGCCGGCGCGCATCACGGCAGACGAGGCGCGCATGCGTCTCGCTCAAGTCATGGCCGCGCTGGCGGCTGATGCGGGCATGCCCGGCGCGCTCGTGCCCACGGCGGCCGTGCTGAGCTGCGTGGTGCCGGCGCTCGAACGCCCATGGAAGGCGGCGCTTTCCCGTACTTGCACGGGACGCGTGCTCACCGTGGGGCCGGGCCTCAAGACCGGCATGCCCGTGCACTACGACGACCCGGCCGAGATCGGTCCCGACCGCATCGCCGATGCCGTGGCGGCCCGCGCCGTCTACGGCTCGCCGTGCATCGTGATCGATCTTGGCACCACGACCAATATCGAGGTCATCGATGCGCACGGTACCTTTGTGGGCGGCGTCATCGCGCCGGGTCTGGCGCTTGGTGCCCGCTCGCTTTCGGCCGCTGCGGCGCGCCTGCCCCAGGTTGAGCCCTCGGCACCGACGCATGTCATCGGCCGCAACACGCGCGAGGCCATGCGTTCGGGCGTGGTCTTAGGCGAGGTAGCGCGCATCGACGGCATGCTCGACATGGTGCTTGCCGAGATGCGCGCGACCAAGGCAGCGGGGGAGGGCGATGTGCCCATCGTCATTACCGGCGACGACGCCGAGGCGCTCGCGTCGTTGGTCGGTCACAGTCTGACGGTAGATGACGCACTGACGTTGCGGGGTCTCGCCGAGCTCTACCGCATCAACCAAAAGCCCCGCCGCGCGTAGGCAGAGGGGTCGGTGGGACAAATTAATCAGTAGTTCTTGTCCCAGGGTCGCTTGCGGCAACAAGCTCGATATGGCTTTCAAACCTGGGACAAGAACTACTGATTAATTTGTCCCACCTGGGGAAGAAACGCCCCCACCACCTACCTGCTACAATGGGTCAAAATGTTGCGATTACGGAGGTGTCTGCCATGTCGGACGATCTTCATCAAACTGCGTCGGGCAAGCGCCGCGATGTCATTAGCTGGGACGAGTTCTTTATGAGCGTGGCCATTGCCGCGCAGCGCCGCAGCAAGGACCCCAACACGCAGGTGGGCGCGTGCATCGCCAGCACCAACCACCGCATCCTTTCGGTGGGCTACAACGGCACGCCCTCGGCACTTAACGACGACTTTTTCCCGTGGGGCACGAGCGACGACCCGCTGCAGGACAAGCACAACTACGTGGTCCATGCCGAGGCAAACGCCGTGCTCAACTACCGCGGCTCGCTCAAAGACCTCGAGGGTTCCACAGTCTACGTCACGCTGTTCCCGTGTCACGACTGTGCCAAGATCCTGGCGCAGGTGGGCGTGGGCGAGGTTGTCTACCTGGACAACAAGTATGCCGACACCGACGACGGCCGCATCAGCCGCCGTATCCTCGACTCCTGCGGCATCAGCTACCGCCAGGTCATCGTCGATGTCCATATTGGTACCGGGGAGCAAGCTCAGCAGTAGCGCGTGCCAATGCCAGCTGGCGGCAAAAACAGCCAAAAGAGCCCCGTCCCAAATTGACTGCTCGTGAAAGTCGTGTCCGTGCGCATGGCTGGCGCTTGAGCGGGTACATGGCTGTAGTAACATAGCCCCTGTCCGCGGGCGTGCCCGCGTTATTGTGAGAAAGGAGCCCCTGTGGCTGTTAACGAAGAGCTGCTTAAGAAGGTTCTTGAAGAGATCCGTCCCAACCTGCAGGCCGACGGCGGCGATATGGAGTATATGGGCGTTGACGACGAGGGCGTCGTCAAGCTGGAGCTTCAGGGCGCCTGTGCCGGTTGCCCCATGAGCTCGCTGACCCTGTCCATGGGTATCGAGCGCATCCTCAAGGAGCATGTGCCCGGCGTTACCCGCGTCGAGCAGGTCAATGTCTCCGGCGAGGCCGAGGACCTGTACGACGAGTACGCGCCGTTCTAAGATGCGAAAGCTGCGGACGGCAAACTCCGCATAGACGTTACGCCCAAATATGCGGCTGCGAGCGTAAGGCCCGCGGCCGCATTTGTATGTAGGGAGCAGGGGGATCGACATGCTCAACGACCTCTACCATATGCTTGATCCTGTCGCGATTTCGGCGGGTCCCATCACTATCTACTGGTACGGTCTGGCCTATGTGGTCGGCGCCCTGCTCACGGCGGTCGTCATGTACCGCACGCAGCGCCGTTGGGGCTTTAACATCACGATTGACGACCTGACGAGCGTCGTAGTCGGCGTGGTCTTTGGACTCATTATCGGCGCGCGCCTGTTCTATGTCGTCTTTTACGGCGATGGCTACTACTGGGCCCATCCGCTCGAGATCTTTGCCACCAACGAGGGCGGCATGAGTTTCCACGGTGGTCTGGTGGGCGGCATTATCGGCGGCATCATCGTGTGCCGCATGTATAAGCTCGACGCATGGACGTTGGCAGACCTTGCCGTCATCGGCGCTCCGCTGGCCCTGTGCTTGGGGCGTTGCGCCAACTTTGTCAACGGCGAGCTGTGGGGCAAGCCGACCGATCTGCCCTGGGGCGTGATCTTCGGTGGCACCGCGGGCGATATGCCGCGCCATCCCTCTCAGCTCTACGAGGCGTTTCTCGAGGGCATCGTGCTCTTTTGCATCCTGCAGGTGCTCAGCCGCAAAAGGCCGCTGGTGCCCCAGGGCACGTTTATGGGCGTGTTCGTGATGGGCTACGGCATCGTCCGTTTCCTCGTCGAGTTCGTGCGCGTGCCCGATGCACAACTGGGCTATCTGCTGGGTGGCGTCATCACGATGGGGCAGCTGCTGAGCCTTCCGCTCATAATCGCAGGCCTGGCGCTCATCATCTTCGCCCGACACCGCAATCGCCCCCAGCGCATCTACCTCGACGCCTAATCCAAACCATCACAGACAGGCACCTTTGTGGTGGTTGTGCTGGGCAACGATGACGGAACTGTAACGTTTCCCCAGATAAAACCTGCCAAAATAAACCTGTCCCTTTTTGGCAGGCTTCTAGAAAGGCTTTTTGGACTGTGAAGGAATCCGACCTCTCCACAACAGCTGCGCGCGATGCCGCTCGCATCGTTTGGTTTAAGCGCTATCCCGCCAAGCAGACGTTCATCGCATTTTTGCTTGCCCTGTTTGCGACCACGGCGTTTTCCATCGACCCCGCCCCGGTATCGAGCAACGCGGTCCTAGCGATCGACCCGCAGGCCTCGGGCATGCTGTATGTGTGCTACGAGGTGCTCCTCTCGTTTGCCGGACACACCGACGCGGTCATGCTGCTGGCGCTTGCCTGCCTGCTCACGCTGCCGTTTCGCTACGTGTTCTTTGGCCGCGGCGACGCCTGGCGACCGTCGATCATACTGCCGTCGCTGTTCTTTGCCATTTGCATGGTGTTCGGCCGTAGCTACGACCTCACCGATTCGGCCGAAATTGTGCTCGGCGACAAAGCCCGCATTATCTGCGCCTGGATTGGCGGCGCAGGCTGGATGCTCCTGGCAATCGTGGCGTTCTATCTGGCGTTTGAGTGCTTGGACTGGCTGAGCACTCGGCGCATTCCGTTTTCGGAAGCGCGCTTTGGCCGTTTGTGGCGCGTGGCCCACGCCGTGCTCTCAAAACACCCCTTTGCTGGCCCCTTCTTGGTACTCGTGGTTGCCTGGACGCCCACGCTCATCGCCTCGCTGCCCGGCCTTTTTATGGGGGACACGGGCGCGCAGATTCGCCAGTGGTTCAACTATCCCAACGGTACGAGCGACTACCTGCGCCTGCTCAACCCCAATGTGCTGCTCAACGGGCATCACCCGGTTGTGCACACGGCCCTTATCGGCTCGTGTGTGCAGCTGGGCCTTTCGGTCTTTAACAGCGCAAACGCGGGCCTCATCATCTACACCTGCGCCCAATTTATTATCACGGCTGCCTGCATGGCATATTCCATCTCGTCGCTGCGTAAATTTGGCGTCGGCATGCCCGTTCGCGGCGTGGCGCTGCTGTTCTTTGCGCTTATGCCGATGTTCTCAAACTACGCGGCGCTGCTCACCAAAGACGTGCTCTTTACCGATGCGTTTTTGGTTTTGCTGGTGCAGACCGTCAAGCTTGTGGCCTGTGGCCTGCCTCGTCGCGATGCGAATGTCGAGCGTGTGGGCGAGCCCGTGCCCGTGCTTTTTGCGCGTCACGACTGGCTGTTGCTTGCCCTGGGCGCCATGGGGTCGACGTTTTTGCGTAACGGCGGCCTGGTGTTTCCGCTGGCGGCATGCGTGATCGCGGCGGCGTTTTGCGCTTGGGACGTGCATGCGGCTCGCCGTACGGCTAAGCAGACGGGTGCTGCGTCCTCGCTTCGCGTGCCGCGCTTCCGCTGGGTTGGCATCCTGGCCGTTCTGGCGCTCTGTCTTGTCTCCAATATGTACTTCACCAAGGTCTTTATGCCGGCGCACGACATTACGCCCAGCTCCAAGCGCGAGGTGCTCTCGATTCCGTTTCAGCAGACGGCGCGCTTCGTCCAAAAGCACGACGGCCTTAACTCGGGCGTCAATCCTACGGTTAAAGAGGACGGCACCATCGTGGAAGCTCCCTGCGACGGTTTGGTGACTGAAGAAGAGCGTGCCGTGATCGATCGCGTGCTCAAGTACGAAAACCTGGGCCGCCGGTACAACCCCGACAAGTCCGATGCCGTCAAGAACTGCTTTAACGAATATGCCTCGCAGGAGGATATCGACGCCTATTTTGAGGTTTGGGCCCAGATGTTTAAAAAGGACCCCGAGTGCTATATCTCAGCGCTTATCAATAACTACTATGGCTACTTTTATCCGAGCGCCCGCGACGCATGGGTCTACAGCACGGCGCGCAGTGCCGAGATCATGGCGCGCCCCGACAACCTCAAATACTTCGACTTCCATCCGGTTGACAGCAACGTGGTGCGCTGGTGCGACCACCTGATCAATCTGTACCGTGTAGCGGTGCAGCGCATCCCGTTTATTTCGCTCACCATGAGCTCGGCCACCTATGTGTGGATCATGATCGCCGTGGTGGTCTACCTGCTGCGTCGTCATTCATGGCGTGCGCTGGCGATCTGGGTGCCGCTGTTGGGCGTACTCGCCGTGTGCCTGATTGGCCCGTGCAACGGCTCGACTTACATGCGCTACCTGTATCCGGCCATCGCCTGCATGCCCTTCGCCATCGGCGCCACCATCACCCGCAGCGACCTCCTCTGGGCCTAAACTGGTGCATTGGGGTCAGGTTACTTTGCACCAAAGGGGCCATCATCACGACGCCTTCATTTTGGGGTTTATCTCGCAGGCCAGTAGGTATATCATAACGACGTTTGTTTATATTGCCCGAGCATCTGCGCTGGGCTTTAGGTCAAAACCGATAGGAGACACGTATGTCCGGACACTCTAAGTGGGCCACAACCAAGCATCGTAAGGGCGCGCAGGACGCCAAGCGTTCCGCCCTCTTCTCCAAGCTCAGCCGCAACATCACCGTTGCGGCCCGTCTCGGCGGCGACCCGCTGCCCGAGAACAACGCCAGCCTCGCCGCTGCCGTTGCCAAGGCCAAGGCTCAGTCCATGCCTAAGGACAAGATCAAGTCCGCTATCGACAAGGCCTTTGGTTCGGGTGCTGACGCCGCCGTCTACGAGAACATCGTGTACGAGGGCTACGGTCCCGCCGGTGTCGCCGTCTACGTTGACTGCCTGACCGATAACCGCAACCGCACCGCCGCTGATGTCCGTTCCGCCTTCTCCCACGCTGGTGGTAACCTGGGCACCTCGGGCTCCGTTGCCTTCCAGTTTGAGCGCAAGGGCCAGATCGTCGTCGCCAAGGAGATCCTGGACGAGAACGCCAAGAAGGAGACCATGATCGCCAACGGTGCTGCCGGTGACGAGGATGAGTTCATGATGGCTATCGCCGAGGCCGGTGGCGAGGACTACGAGGACGCCGGCGAGGAGTGGATTGTCTGGACTGCTGCTAACGACGTCATGGCTGTCTCCAAGGCACTCGAGGAGCAGGGCGTCCAGGTCAAGGGCTCCGAGACCACCATGGTCCCGACCACCCCGACCGAGGTCTCCGGCGCCGACGCCAAGAAGGTTCAGCGCCTCATCGACCGTCTTGAGGAGCTCGACGACGTCCAGGACGTCTACAGCACCATGGACATGACCGACGAGGTCATCGCTGCCCTTGAGGAGGAGTAGCGCCAGCACGGATTGAGCCGTGCATATCTGGGCATAATGAAGCGAGCATGCAAGCCTCGTGGAATAGATGAGCCGGATCCGCGTGCGTAGAGCACCGGACCCGGCTCTTTTATAATGATGCGAACCGTTTTGCATTTCGAGAGTCGAGATTTGAAGGGAGCGCCGCGTGCGCGTACTCAAACGAGCCCTAGCGATCGTGTATCTTGCTGCCACCATCGTGGCGCTGGGTACGCTTGTCTGCCAGTTTTGGGGGCCGTATACGTATCGCTTTATGCTGCTGATGCGCGACCCCATGCCGCGCATCGTCGTCACGGCGTGTGCCGGTGTCGTGGCGCTCGGCGCACTGCTGAGCTTTTTCCGCCTGATGTTCGCCCGTCGCGAACCGTCCTGCGTGCATCCGGCGGGGGAGCGCAATATCGAGGTTACCCTTGCGGCGCTTTCTTCGTGCGCTAGGGCTGCTGCCGAGCGTGACGACCGCGTGATGGTCGAGCATGTCGAGGCCCGCGTCCAAGGCTCCGACGATTCGCACGTCCGTTTTAAGGTCGAGGCTATCGCGCTTGACGATAAGGACGTGGCATCTCTGGCTTCCTCGATGCAGCAGCGCATCGAGGAAGCCTGCGACACCATGCTCGGCACGCCGGGTACGACCGCGCGCGTCCGTTTTTTGCCGTCCAAGACTACCGTCCAGACCGTGGAGGTTTCCGGTGAGTGATACCAATCAAGATAAGACCGCTCGTACGCCGCGCCTGACGATTGACCAGAGCGCCACGCCGGCGAACGAACCTGTTGATTCCAAAGCGGAGGCAACCGAGTTGCAAGACGCGGCAGCCGCGGATTTTGACGAGGCTATGGGTCTCATCAAGGGTACGGGCGCTGCCATCTGGAGCTATGCTGTGCGTCATCCCAACACCACGCTCGGCGCCGTCGCTGGCTTTATCCTCGCCGTGTTGGTGCTCACGTTGGGCCTGTGGGACACGCTCGTCATTGCATTCTTCGTGCTGATCGGCGCTGTGATCGGCCAAATTCGCGACGGCGAGAACGGGATCGTCAACTTCTTCGGCCGTCTGTTTAGCGGCCGCTAATATGTATTCGACTGTCGCATCCGCGGCAGGCATAAGGAGGAACCATGGCTTTTAATACGAAGGTCGATGTAGCCGATACCGAGCTCGAGGAGAACGAGGCGGTCGTCGCCGAAGCTGAGGATGTGACGCTCGAGGACGAGGCTCTCGTCGAGGCCGAGTCCGATACGGATGAGGACGACGAGGAAGCAGACGAGTCCGAGGACTCGCTGACCTATTCCAACGGCGTGATCGAGAAGATCGTTGCCATGGCCACTCGCGAGGTTCCGCACGTTCTGGGCATGAAGGGTAACCTCATGCACTTTGTGCAGGAGCAGTTTGGTGCCGAGAATCTGACCAAGGGCGTGACGGTCGAGGTCACCGATGACAATCGCGTGGTCGTCAACATCTCCGTCATCATCGAGTACGGCGCCTATGCGCCCGCGATCTTCGACGATGTCAAGGCACGTGTCACCGAGCGCCTTGCCGCGATGACTGGCCTTGAGGTGGCGGGCGTCAACCTGCGCATCGAGGATGTCATCACCCCCGAGGAGTACGAGCACCGCACCAGCCAGCACGAATAACCTTCCAAAAAGGGACAGGTTTGTTTTGGCAGGTTTTATCTGCGAAAACATTAAACGGCCGACCGCGCAAGCAAAAGCGTGGCCGGCCGTTTTTGTACGCTCCCGATATAGTCATACCGCTCGTCTAACTAAGGGTTGCAATCCCCACGTTCCGCGTTACTCTAATGGGCACATTGTTTCCAAATTGTTAACGAGGAGTTGCCGTAATGGCCGACGAGCACGAAACAGAAAGCAAGGCATGGGCAATTGAGGCCGCTGCGGCAGAGGCGGCGTCGCGTGCTGCCGAGGAGGTGCATCGTCCTCCCGTAGTGCCGATGGAGCGCGTGGTCGATCGCGATGTTATCGAGCGGGGCGAGCGCGCTGGTCGCAAGCGCAGCCAGGAGCCGGGCTTTCCGCGCTTTTTTGCCGAGCTCAATTTGGGCCTGATCCTCACGGCCTTTGCCATCGTCGCGTTTAAAACCCCTAATCACTTTGCTTTTGGCGGCACCTCGGGCGTGTCGGTCATTCTGTCCACGCTGTTCCCGACCCTGCCCGTCGGCGTCTTTATGTGGATTATCAATGCGGTCCTTGTCGTTCTGGGCTTTATCTTTTTGGAGCGCAAGGCAATCCTGTGGAGTGTCTTTGCCTCGTTTGCGCTGTCCGCCTATGTTTCGCTGTTTGAGCTCTTTATTCCGACCGATGTCTCGATGACGGGCGATATGTGGCTCGACCTGTGCTTTGCCGTGATTCTGCCGGCGCTCGGCAGCGCCATCGTCTTTGATATCGGTGCCTCGACGGGCGGCACGGACATCCTCGCCATGATTCTCAAACGCCGCACGACGCTTGAGATCGGCCGTGCGCTGCTGCTGGTCGATATCGGCATCGTGACCATCGCGGCCTTCTTGTACGGCCCGCGCGTCGGTCTGTATTGCGTGCTCGGCCTGTTTGCCAAGACGCTTGTGGTCGACAAGGCCATCGAGAGCATCCACCTGCGTAAAGTCTGCACGGTCATTTGCTCCGAGCCCCTTAAGGTCGAGGAGTTTATCGTCAAGCATCTCAACCGTACGGCGACTATCAGCCGCGGCTACGGTGCTTTCTCGGGCAAGTGCGTGACGGTGATCATGAGCGTGCTAAGCCGTCGCGAGGCCGTGCAACTGCGCCGCTATGCGCGCGAAGTCGATCCGGGTGCCTTTATCACGATCGTCGACAGCTCCGAGATCGTCGGCAAGGGTTTCCGCGGAACGAACTAACGCGGTCGAGCTCATCAAACAATCGAATAGCGCCCTGCGTATTGCAAATGCGTCATGTTGGAGTATTTGTCCCCACATTGGGTGATAATGATGCCAAAGACATCGTTTGCGATCCAGATGATTCGCTCAAGATACGAAGGGATGATCTCGATGTTCTGTTCGCAGTGTGGTGCCCCCATGGGCGACAACGATAAGTTCTGTGGTGCGTGTGGTGCCCCCAATGCCGGTGCCGCAGCCTCTGCCCCTCAGGGTCAGCCCCAGCAGTTTGTTCCGCAACCGTCCGTGGCGAATGCGTCCAAGGGCTGTGTGGCTCAGGCGTTTGAGGACATGACCAAGACGCCGGGCGTGCTGCAGCGCGTGTGCCAGATCGCCTTTTTGCCGGCGCTCATCTGTGTCGTGTCAGTGCTCGTGCTGTTCATTCCCGTTATCGGCGGTATCGCGGCTGCCATCGGCTTTTTGGCTGCCTGTGTGGCAAGCGCATGCGGTTCTGGCTTTGGCATCGAATGGGGCCGCGACCTGTCGCTTAAGGTCGATGACGGCATGGATCGTCCGCTGATGCGCTCCACGTCGTTTGGTCTGGGCGTCTTTTCGGGTGTTATCTCGGGCGTGCTCAAGGTTATCGCTGCCATTCCCGTTATCGGTGTGGCGCTTTCGCTGGTGGAGAGCGTGGTAATTGGTGCCGCGGGTTCGTATTCATATTACGGCTCTTATGCGCTCGAGGCCGCGCTGATCGGTTCGCTGGGCCTGTTTGTTCTGGCTATGATTGCCGCGGCGGTCCTGGGCGTCTTCTTTACCATGTTCGCCGACATCGCCGTGATGCACTTTGCGGTGACCGGCCGCGTCGAGAGCGCGTTTTCGCTCGATAAGGTCTGGGCGGCCTTTAAGAACAATAAGACCAAGCTGTTCTGCGCTTCGTTCCTCCCCGAGTTTTTGACGGGCCTGGTCGCCAACGTTGTCACCTGGATCCTGACGTTCGTCTTTGGCACCATTGCCTCTGTCGGTATGTATAGCTACTACTACCGTCCTACGGCTATTGAGGCGCTTGTTACCGGCGGTGGCATCACGCTCGTATTGTTCTTGGTGCTGACGGCGTTTGTCACGGTATTCCTCACGGTCTTTGGCAACATGCTCAAGCATCGCGCCGTTGGCTATTGGGTTGCACGCTACGCAAGCGAGTGGGCCGACGAGGACAAGGACGACGTCCTGACTTTTGTGCTGCCGTTTGAGAAGAAGTCTGCTCCGGCTGGTTTTAGCGCCGACGCAGCGCCCGTATCCGATTCCGCTGCGGCGCCGGCGCCTGCGCCCGAGCCCGAGCCCGAGCCTGAGCCTGAGCCCGAGCCCGTGCCTGAGCCCGAGCCCGCGCCCATGCCGGAACCGGAGCCCGAGCCTGCGCCTGAGCCCGAGCCTGCGCCAAGCTCCGACGAGGACCCGCAGGACGAGTAACCCTGCCACCTGCCATTTGGGGACGGGGTAGAAACGGTAGAAATAGCGCTTGACAAATAAGCGGGGACGGACGTGCCGAAGCGTCCGCCCCCGCTTTGATATCGCGATGCGGCTATGACTGCGAGATGGTCGTGGATCGACTACTCGTCGTGCTTCTCCTCGCGGCGAGCGGCGGCACGTGCATCATGGATGCCCTTGATGGCGGCATGGCGCGCCGTGCGGGCATCATGGATAGCATCGCGAGCCTCGGCGGACGTGGCCTTGGCAGAGCGCAACTTGGCGGCCAAGTCGGGGTTGGTTTCGGCGACCGCGGCAATCGTGGGGCCGTCGAGCTCTTCTTGTGTGGGCTCGGCCAAAAAGTCGATGGCATATTGGGCGGCCACCATGGAGCCCTTGGCCAGTACCGACTCGTCAATCTTGTAGAAGCAAGAATGTTGGGCGTACGTGGCGCCAATCTGGGGGTTGCGCGTGCCAACAAAGGCGAGCACGCCCGGTACGCGGCGCAGGTACTCCGAAAAATCCTCGCCCGAAAGCGTGCCGCGGTAATGGCCTTGGCCGGTGGGGCCCAAGCATTTGATTACTGCCTGGCGGCAGCGCTCGCTCGAGGCGGCATCGTTTTCGACCTTGTAGTTGGCGATGGTGTAGTCGGTGAGCTTTGCCTCGGCGCCCAAGGCGGCCGCGGTATGCTCCACGATGCGGCGCATGAGCTCCGGCATTTCCTCGTGGGTCGAATCGCCGTAGGTGCGCACCGTGCCGGCGAGGTAGGCCGTGCCGGCGATAACGTTGCGCGCGGTTCCGCCGTGCAGCTCGCCGACGGTAATGACGGCCGGCTCGTAGGGACTGATCTCGCGCGAAACGATGGTCTGCAGAGCGTTGACGATCTCGGCGGCAACCATAACGGCGTCGTGACCGCGCTGGGGCATGGCACCGTGGCACGAGGTGCCGCGGACGTCGATGCGGAACCAGTCGGTATTGGCCATGCGCGGTCCGGGCTCGCAGCTCACGGTGCCGGCGTCGACCTCACTCCAGATGTGCGCGGCGTAGGCGCCATCGACGCCGTCGAGCACGCCCGTGCCGATCATGAGCTTGGCGCCCTGGCCGTTTTCCTCGCTGGGTTGGAAGACGATGCGGACTTCGCCGTGGATGTCGTCGGTCATATGGCGCAGGATTTGCAGCGTGCCGAGCATCATGGCGATGTGGCAGTCGTGGCCGCAGGCGTGCATGCAGCCCTCGTTGACGCTGGCAAACTCCTCGCCGGTCTGCTCGGTGACGGGCAGGGCGTCGATATCCGCGCGCAGCAGGATACGGCGGCGCGGCGTGCCGTCCTCATGGTAGGCATCCGACGCGGTACCGCGAAGCGTTGCCACCAAGCCGGTCTTGAGCGGACGCTCGTAGGGGATATTCATGGCGTCGAGCTGGTTGGCGATGTCGGAGGTCGTGCGCTCCTCGGCAAGGCTCAGCTCCGGGTGCTTATGGAAGTGCCGGCGCTGCTTGATGATATAGGGTTCAAACTCGGTAGCGATATCTTTGATGGCTACGGTGACGTCGTCAGCCGCGCGAGCCTCGGTCGCCGCCATAATCTGCTGTGCCTTGGTCTTCGTCATGGTCGATTTGCTCCTTGCTGGGTTGATCGCAAAATCGTACAGGCTCTCTCCAGTATGCCACCTGCCGCTAGGGCTGGTAAAGTTGCCGTTTGCCGCTTGGGGTTTTGTTACAAGGGCGGGGGAGTACACTCGGGGGTGTTGAATTTCCTGCCAGAGATGGGGATGCCCATGCAACATATCGATCGGATTATCCGCTCCAAGAACGTCTTTACCGCGCAAGACGGCATCGATACCGCCCGCGAGCTGGCGATTGCCATCGCAGGCGACCGTATCGTCGCAGTCGGTGCGCCCGATGACGTGATTGCCGCCGCGCCTGCCGCCACGCCGGTTATCGACTACGGCGAGCAGTTTGTCTGCCCCGGTTTCCACGATGCGCACCTGCATTTCTTCCATACTTCGGTTGGCTCCTCGCCGTACATGCTCATGGATATGGGCACGTCCGAGGCGGCGCTGGTGCAACACGCGCTCGAGTTTTCCCAGGACCTGCCCGACAACGCTTGGGTTGTGACTCAGGGCTGGCGCGACTACCGTTGGGACCCGCCCGAGCATCCTACCAAGGCGTCGCTCGATGCGGCATTCCCCGATCGCCCCTGCGTTATGTATTCGGGTGACGGGCACACGCTTTGGCTCAACAGCCGCGCACTCGAGGCGCTCGGCGTCACGCGCGACAGCGAGCCACCAGCGGGCGGCAGCTACGACAAGGACGCAAACGGCGAGCTCACGGGCATTGCTCACGAGGCGGCTGCCATGCAGCTGCTACCGCGCTGCCTTGAGTGGCTGGGCGAGGATCGCATCGCAAGCGCTTACGCCGATCAAATGAGGCGTATGGCCGAGCAGGGCATCACCTCGATATGCGATATGTCGCTCATGCCCATGCCGGGCTGCGATTTTATCCGCGACGACGTCTACGACAAACTGCAGGCAGCCGGCAAGTTGGGCATCCGAGCCCATCTGTTCCCCACGCTGCTGGATGACCAGTCGCACTTGGAAGAGCTGCAGGCACGTTACGCGAACAATGTGCTGCTCTCGGCACCGGGCTTTAAGCAGTTCTTCGACGGCGTGTCGAGCGAACACACGGCGTATCTCACCGAGCCCTATACCAATCCGCGCTTCCCGGGCGACCAGGGCCGTCTGACGGTTCCCGCCGAGCGCATGCGCAAGCTAGTTCTGGCGGCCGCGGAGCGCGGCCACACCGTGCGCATCCACGTCATCGGCGACGGTGCCATCCATGCCGCGCTCGATATCTTTGAGGAGGCGGCAGAGCTGTACGGCCTGCCCCAGCACGGTCATAACACGCTCGAGCATCTGGAGAACCTCTTGCCCGAGGACATCGATCGTCTACGCAAGCTTAACGTCGTTGCCTCGAGCCAGCCCTGCCATATCACGCTCGACCCAGGTGGTCCGGAGCGCGACCTGGGCTTGGAGCGCAGCCGCATCATGTGGCCGTTTGCAACCTATAAGCAGCGCGGCATCCGCCAAGCCTTCGGTACTGACAGCCCTATCACGCCCGTTACCAGCATGAACGTGCTCTACACGGCTATCACGCGCCAGGACCCCAAAAGTCACTGGCCCGAGGGCGGCTGGCTGCCGAGCGAGCGCATCGATGCAGCAACAGCCCTGCGCAACTACACCCTGGGCAGCGCCTATGCAGCGGGCGACGAGCAAAACCTCGGCAGCCTAGAACCCGGCAAATACGCCGACCTGGTAGTCCTGGACCAAAACCCACTCACCATCGACCCCCAAGAACTCCAAGCCACCAAGGTTCAGGCCACCTACCTGGCAGGCAACTTGATTTACGAGCGCTGATATTCATGTCGTACCGTTAAACGCGGCTCATGCAGCCTATTTTGGGATGGCGCTCGAGCCGCGTTTGCGTTTCGGTGGGGATCCGCCATGAGCGTCCCTGCTCTGTTGGATTTGGGCGCGGGGTTGAGGTACTGCTGCTCCGTGCGTTCAATTTGGACATCAGCAGTGCAACCTCATGTGTTTTGCATACTTCACATTACAGATTGCATAAAAAGGCCGGGATGTTCTTTCTGGCCCTGATGTACCCCCGCCTGGACCGTGCAAAAAACGGAGTATTCAGCACCGCGAGCTCTGCCGGTGCCGCTGCGGCTGAGTAACGTTACGGAGATTGACGTCATTTTGGGCTCCGGTACGGCGCGAAGTACGCCCATTTGTCCCAACGGGGTCTGCCCACCGACCAAAACCGCCCGCTGAAGGCGTTCTTGGGACCAATAAGGTATGTCTGGCGCGTATGCAGCCACCCTGGCCTGCTGAATACTCCCAAAAATGCACGGTGCTCCCCAGGGGACCCGTGCGCGCAGCGAAAACCATGCCCACGTTCCTATCCGCATCGCCATTTTGCTGCACTGACTTTTCTGAATGCCGGGCCCGAATTAGTTAACCTGCCTCCCGTGTGACTCCGGAGGGGCGGGGCATAAGGTTTATCGCGAGTTCCGCACGAGCCGAAGGCCACTTAATGTGGCCTTCGTGCGAGCAGGACTGCCCGAGCAGGAAACCTTATGCCCCGCCCCTCCGGAGCCACACGGGAGGCATCGCTAAGTTATCCCCCGGCATTCAGAAAATCTAAGTGCCAAAAAATAAGATTTTTTGACTCCGTGTTGTATAACCCGCCATTCGTGGGTACCATTCAACGCGTACGCAAACAAAAAGGGTTAATTCGCGTGGCATAACCACGCGGCCCAAAAAGGAGGAGACAAGCATGTCGTCTTTGAAGCCGCTTGCAGATCGTGTTCTGGTCAAGCCCGACGAGGCCGAGCAGAAGACCGCTTCTGGTCTGTATATCGCTAGCAACGCCCAGGAGAAGCCGCAGCGCGGCACCATCGTTGCCGTTGGCGCCGGCAAGGTCAACGACAAGGGTGAGCGCATCCCCATGGACGTCAAGGTCGGTGACGTTGTCATCTATGGTAAGTTCGGTGGCAACGAGGTCAAGGTCGACGGCGAGAAGTATCTGCTGATGCGCGCCGACGACATCTACGCTGTCGTCGAGGCCTAGTCTCGTCAGAATCTCTGATTCGTCTTTGAACGCGCCCGCCGCATAGGACTCGGAAGCGGCGACGCGAGTCACATTTCTTTTGGAGGATTACCTACCATGGCAAAGAACATTACGTTCAACACCGATGCCCGCGCTAAGCTCGCCAAGGGCGTCAACACCCTGGCCGACGCCGTTACCGTCACCATGGGCCCCAAGGGCCGCTACGTTGCGCTGCAGCGCACGTTCGGTGCCCCGACCATCACCAACGACGGCGTTTCTGTCGCTAAGGAGATTGAGCTCGAGGACAACATCGAGAACATGGGCGCCCAGCTGGTGAAGGAGGTCGCCACCAAGACCAACGACACCGTGGGTGACGGCACCACCACCGCAACCCTGCTCGCCCAGGCCATCGTCAACGACGGCCTGCGCAACGTCGCCGCTGGCGCCAACCCGCTGGCCATCCGTCGCGGCATCGACAAGGCCGTCAACGCCGCCGTCGCCGAGATGAAGAAGCAGGCCAAGCCGGTCGAGACCAAGGAGCAGATTGCTTCCGTCGGTACCATCTCTGCCGGTGACCCCGAGGTCGGCGAGAAGATCGCCGAGGCCATGGAGGTCGTGGGCAAGGACGGCGTCATCACCGTCGAGGATTCCCAGACGTTCGACATCACCATCGACACCGTCGAGGGCATGCAGTTCGACAAGGGCTATGTCTCCGCTTACTTCGTCACGGACAACGACCGCATGGAGGCCGTGATGAAGGATCCGTACATCCTCATCACCGACCAGAAGATCTCCAGCGTCCAGGACATCATGCCCGTTCTCGAGGCTGTCCAGCGCGCTGGCCGTGGCCTGCTCATCATCGCTGAGGACATCGATGGCGAGGCTCTGCCTACCCTGGTCCTCAACAAGATCCGTGGCGCCCTCAACGTCTGCGCCGTCAAGGCCCCGGGCTACGGCGATCGCCGCAAGCGCATCCTGGAGGACATCGCCGTCCTCACCGGTGGCCAGGCTGCCCTGGACGAGCTGGGCGTGAAGGTCGCTGACATCACCGCCGATATGCTCGGTACCGCTAAGTCCGTCACCATCTCCAAGGACAACACCGTCGTCGTCGGCGGTGCTGGCTCCAAGGAGGCCATCGACGCCCGTATCGCTCAGATCAAGGGCGAGATGGAGAACACCACCTCTGACTTCGACCGTGAGAAGCTCCAGGAGCGCCTGGCCAAGCTCTCCGGTGGCGTTGCCGTCATCAAGGTCGGCGCTGCTACCGAGTCCGAGCTCAAGGAGATCAAGCACCGCGTCGAGGACGCCCTGCAGGCTACCCGTGCTGCTGTCGAGGAGGGCATTGTCGCCGGCGGCGGCGTCGCCTTCATGGACGCTGCTCCTGCGCTCGACGCCGTTGAGCTTGACGACCCCGAGGAGAAGATCGGCGTCGACATCGTCAAGAAGGCTCTGACTGCTCCGGTCGCCACCATCGCCAAGAACGCTGGCTTTGAGGGCGCCGTCGTGGTCGACAAGGTTGCCGAGCTGCCCGCCGGCCAGGGTCTCAACTCTGCCAACGGCGAGTGGGGCGACATGATCGAGATGGGCGTCCTCGACCCCGTCAAGGTCAGCCGCGTCACCCTGCAGAACGCTGCTTCTGTCGCCAGCCTGATTCTTATCACCGAGGCTACCGTCTCCGATGTGCCCAAGAACACTCAGCTTGAGGACGCTATCGCTGCTGCTACCGCTGGTCAGCAGGGCGGCGGTATGTACTAAGGCCGACAAGGTCTAGAACTCCC
>NZ_JADNOH010000069.1 GCF_015557435.1 Collinsella aerofaciens | reverse complement strand
AGGCAAAATCGGGCCTGGCCCCAACGATATGGGGTCAGGCCCTCTCCCTATATCAACCCGTCCGCGGCGACCTCGGCGTGTCTTCCCGACGCTCGTCTTTGCAGTTTAATATCCGCCCGCGGCGATCTCTCGCTGGGCAATCCGTTGCTACGGCTGAGGCTTCTACGTCGAACCGACAGTCTGTGCACGCGTGTGGCGCCCTGGGCGCTCGCAGAAAAGGGACCTGAGGTTCGCCTCAACGGCTTCGGATCGAACCGCTTCCGGGGTGATCGGCTTATGTGCGGGGGACCGGCCCCCTACGCCTCCTCGGCCATGAGGCCGACCGCCCACACCCAGCAGGCGAGCTCGCGCGCCGTGGCCACGTTCGCCTTGTTGTTGTGGACCCCGCGCGCGAGCAGCGCCTCCCGCCTCTCGACCAGCCTCCGCACGCCCTTGGCGGCATGCCTGCGGGCGACCCGGTCCGGGGCCTGGCCCTTGGCGAGGCCCTTCGGCCGCCCCGAGCACGTCAGGTAGTGCCACGCGGCCTCGACCAGCGCCTTCCTCAGGTGCTTGTTGCCCGCCTTGGTGATCGCGCCCCTGCGGTCGCTCTCCCCGCTGGAGTGCTCGGAGGGCGTCAGGCCGACCCATGCGGCGAACGACCGGGCGTTCCTGAACCTCGAGAACTCGCCGGCCTCGAACACGAGGTCGGCGGCGGACGCGGTGTCGACGCCCTTGAGGCAGCGCAGGGAGTCGACCCTCCTCCTCCACCTGGGCTTGCGGGCCTCGGCCCCGACGAGCCCCTCGAGCCTCGCCTTCTCCTCCGCCGCCCGCCTGACCGCGTCGACGTAGTAGGCGAGCACCTCCTCGTCGGCCCCCTCCGCGAACCTAATCGACTCGATCCAGGACCAGTGCGCCCGGGTCCAGTTGCCCTTCCTGCGGCCGGTGGGCGTCCTCTCGTCGAAGGCGAGCCCGTGCCTGAGCAGGAACTTGGAGAGCCGCTGCTTCGAGCGCGAGAGGTCGTCCCTCGCGTCCTCGAGCGCCCTGGTCAGGTCGCGGGCGGCCTCGCACTCGTCGTCGGGGACCCACACCTCGACCACGTTGCCGACCGACAGCATGCGGGCGAGGAACTCGGCGTCGTTGCGGTCGTTCTTCCTGCGCCTGTCCGCGCTGGGCTTGATCATCTTCGAGACGGCGCCGACCGCGCAGTCGACCCCGAGGCCGGAGAGCCTCTTCTGCAGGTCGAACCCCGTGACCCCGGATTCGTACACGCACTTGGCCTTTGGGTCCACGGACCGCACCCACTCCGCGACTGCCCCGGCGTCGTAGCCGAAGGTCGCGCAGCGCACCTCCCCGGTCATGACGTCGAGGGAGACTGCCTTTATCGAGCGGGCGTGGACGTCGAGGCCGACGAAGGTGGTAGTATCGAGCATGGGAGCCCCTTCCATGAATGCGGCGTGGCCGCCGCGGCTGAATTAGACACTCACCATTGTCGGCCTAATCCGCGGTCTTTCATGCAGCAGGGGCTCTCAATGTTTTTATGTCCTGCTCATATCGTCT
>NZ_JADNOH010000068.1 GCF_015557435.1 Collinsella aerofaciens | reverse complement strand
CACCGGGGACTGCGTTGTTCTGGCTCGGTTCGCCCGGGTGTCGTCGGGCCAGGGAAGGGCGTCTTCGCTGATAGGTGCTTTGCTGAAAGAGCTGCTTTTATTGCGGCTCTTTCTTTGGTTTTGGGTATATTTGTTCTTGTTGAATTGTTATTGCGGATGGGCTGGTGACTTGGCTTTCCGCTGTTCATTGTAGCCGTCTCGGCTCGTTATTGAGAGGAGACTAACTTTTATGCGTATTGTGTTTATGGGTACGCCCGATTTTGCTGTGCCTTCTTTAACTTCGCTTGTTGCGGCTGGCAACGAGATTGTGCTTGTTGTTACTCGTCCCGATGCTGTTCGTGGGCGTGGTAAGAAGCTTGAGCCTTCTCCTGTTAAGGCTAAGGCGCTTGAGCTGGGGTTGCCGGTTATTGAGGCTAATCGTATGACGCCCGAGGTTGTTGAGGCGCTCCAGGCTGCTCAGGCTGATATTTTCTGTGTGGCAGCCTATGGTTGCATTCTGCCTGATGAGGTACTGCATATGGCGCCGCTTGGTATTGTGAATGTTCATGCGTCCTTGCTGCCTCGTTGGCGTGGCGCTGCTCCCATTCAGCGTGCCATTCTTGCTGGTGATGAGGTTGCTGGCGTATCCATTATGCGTATTGGGCATGGCGTTGATACGGGCGCTTATTGTGCCCAGGCGTCTACGTCGGTTGCCGGTAAGCATGCCGAGGCGCTCACAATGGAGCTTGGCGAGCTGGGTGGCAAGTTGCTTGCCGATACGCTTCCTTCACTTGCTGACGGCACTGCTGTTTGGACCGAGCAGGATGAGTCGCTCGTCACCCATGCTGCGAAGATTTCCAAGCAGGAGATGCGTCTGGATCCGCAGATGGCGGCGCTTGATTGCGTGCGTCATGTGCTTGCTTCGTCTGATACGGCGCCTGCTCGTTGCGTAATTGCTGGCAAGACTTTGCGCGTGCTTGATGCTGCGCCTGCCAACGTGTCGCTTGGCGAGGGCCAGGTTCTTGTTCAGGCTAAGCGTGTCTACCTGGGGCTTTCCGATGGCGCGGTTGAGCTACTCGAGGTTAAACCCGACGGTAAGCGTGCTATGGCTGCTTCTGCTTGGGCTGCCGGCCTGCAGGGCGCCGACCTTACTTGGGGTGTTCTGTCATGAGCAAACTGTCTCCCGCGCGCAAGCTTGCACTCGATGTGTTGATGGAGGCCAATCGCCGTGGCATGTACGCGCGCGACGTGCTGTCCTCCCGTGCTTCTGCCAAGGCCATTGACCAGCGCGATTCTGCTTTTGCTGCTCGCTTGGCGCTTGGCGTTGCCGCTACGCAGGGTATTTTGGATGAGTTGCTCGACCAGTTTTTGGATAAGCCCAAAAAGGTGGCACCGCGCGTACGCATGGCGCTTCGCATTTCGGCCTTCGAGATGCTCTACCTGCATACGCCGGGCCGCGTGGCCGTGAGCCAGGGTGTTGAGCTGGTCCGCAGCGGTGCTAAGTCCGCTGCCGGCCTTGCGAATGCCGTGCTGCACAAGGTCGCAGATAACGTTGAGGATTTTGCCACCGCGTCCGATGCCGATGAGTCAGAGCGCCGTCTGGTGCGCCTGTCGCGTCTGATGGGTCTGCCGCGTTGGTTGTGCGCCCGCATTATGGTGTCGTTCGATACGCCCGAGGGCGCGCTCAACTTTGCCGGCAATCTGGCGCCTGCGCCGCTCGCCCTGCACGAGAATGCGTTTGCGACCAAGCCCGATCCGTGTATCTCGCAGCTCGTGGCGCCTGTCTTTCCGGGCTGCCATGCGCCGGTCGATGCTC
Organism: Collinsella aerofaciens; assembly: GCF_015557435.1. Taxonomy (GTDB): domain Bacteria; phylum Actinomycetota; class Coriobacteriia; order Coriobacteriales; family Coriobacteriaceae; genus Collinsella; species Collinsella aerofaciens_Z. The sequence goes on along the minus strand of NZ_JADNOH010000068.1, from coordinate 16,292 downwards.
AGGTCACCGTTGCTTCGGGTGTGTTTGAGCGTTCGGCTGCGGTGGCATCTGACCTCAACGCGCAGCTTATTGCCACGGCGGCTACGCGCCCCGGAAGCTGTCTTGAGATCGGGGCCGGTCGTGGCACCAAGACCTATGTGATGATGTGTCAGGCCAAGCGTGCCGGTTATGAGCGTCAACATACCGCGCTCGATCTGCACGACCGCAAGTGCGATCTCAATCTCGCGCGCTTGCATAAGGCGGGCATCAAGGGCGTACGAACCGTCTCGGGCGATGCCTGCGAGCTCGATGAGGTGCTCACGTCCTTTGATGCCATGCTTGGCGAGCGGGTCAAGTTCGATACCGTGTTTATCGATGCGCCGTGCTCGGGTACCGGAACCATGCGTCGTCATCCCGAGATCCCGTGGCGCCTGACCGAGAGCGATGTGACGACCGAGCTGCCCAAGCTACAGCTGACGATGCTCAAGGAGGCTGCTGCGCGTGTGGCTGCCGATGGCGAGCTCATCTACGCGACGTGCTCGGTCTTTGACGAGGAGAACACGCAGGTCGTGGACGCGTTCCTGAGTTCTTCCGAGGGCGAGGGCTTTTCCGTGGCGCCGCTCTCCGAGGCGCAGATTCTGCAACTCTCTGAGTTCGAGCAGGCCAAGAAGCTCGTATCTGTCCGTCAAAACGACCGAGGCCTCTTCCAAAGTGTCCCCGTCAACGCCGACTCCTACGACGGCCACTTCTGCGCCCGCCTGGTCCGAAAGTAAATCGAAGCCCAGGGGTAGCTAATTTGGGACGGGGCATTTTTAGCTACCCCCACCTGTCGGATGATTTTTCTGGGACGGGGATTAAAAAATCATTAGGTAAACAATGATTTTTTAATCCCCGTCCCAGAAAAATCATCCAGAGCATTCGCTCAGACATGGGGTAGCTAAAAAAGCCCCGTCCCAAATTAGCTACCCTGGCAACAAAAAGGCCCCGCGATCGGTGTTGATCGCGGGGCCTTTTTGTTTCTAGTGGCTATGCGGGCAGTTGGCGCAGCAGCCGCTGGTGGCGCTGGTGCTGGAACCGCCGCTGCGCTGGTCGGTGTTGTAGAAGCCGCTGCCCTCAAACTTGATGCCGCTGGCCGAGAACGTCTTGGCGGCCGGAGCGCCGCAGCTCGGGCACACGACCTCGGGGGTCTCGGACATGGGATGCTCAACCTCAAACACGTTGCCGCAGCTCGAGCACTTGTAATCGTAGCGCGCCATAATACTTCCTTTTCAGCACAAAGCGGGCAGATCGCTCTGCCCGCATAAATTCAAACGTCTGTAACTGTACCCTATATCGGGGGTTTTATCACGCTTCGCCCCAGAATCTATGGGTGTTGCGCAGGAGCTGTGCAGTTTTGTCCTCGGCAGCCTCGACATCCGCCTCGTCAGCCTGCCAGGTCCAGTTGCCCGTGGCGACACCCGGCACGTTCATGCGCGCATCATCGCCCAAGCCCAGCACATCCTGCAGCGGCATCATTACCAGGGGAGCGTCACTTGCGAGCGCATCGCCCATCAGCTTACCCGCAAATTCCTTACCGCTCGGCTCGTCGCCGCCCGCAAAGGAGCGCGTACACCAGCCGGCGAGCGTCGACGTGTCGTGCGTCGAGGTGTACAGGATCTTGCCGGGCGTGGGATAAATCCCGTTGCGAACGTCGTAATCGCTAAACTCAAGTACGTCCATGCCGGGGAAACCACAGGTCGAAGCCATGGCGCGAACGCCGGGCGTCAAATAGCCCAAATCCTCGGCAATAAAGTTGAGCGGACCCAGCTCGTCGTAGGCAGTCTTGAACAGATCCTTGCCCGGACCCGCCAACCAGCGGCCGTCAGCGCAAGCCTTACCAGCGGGAATGCTAAAGTAGCTGTGGAAGCCCAGGAAGTGGTCCAGGCGCACGCGGTCGTAGAGCGAGAACGCACGACGCAGACGGTCCATCCACCAACGGTAACCGTTCTCTTTCATGTGGTCCCAGCGGAAGGTGGGGTTGCCCCATACCTGGCCCTCGGGCGCAAAGTTGTCGGGCGGCGCGCCGGAAATCTCAATCGCCTTGCCGGTATCGGACAGCCAGAAGTTCTCGGGCTCGCTCCACGCGTCGGCCGAATCGTCCGAGACGTACATCGGAATGTCGCCGATAACCTCGATGCCCTTCTTGTGCGCGTAATTCATAAGCTCGCACCATGCCAGGTCAAAGCGGTACTGCATGTACGCCTGCAGCTCGGCCTCGTCGTGGAAACGCTCGTCGTCGATCAGATGCTCGTTGTAGCGTGCGACTTCGGCCGGCCAATCGTGGCGTGACTCGCCCTCAAAATACTTTTTGACGGCCATGTATACGCAGTACTTCTCGAGCCAGTCGGCATTGCGATGCTTAAACGCCGTGTAGAGCGGGTCGGCGTCCTCGCCACCGCGGGCCTTCCAGGTCTTAAAGTCGGCCGCCAGCTCCTCATGGCTCTCTGGCAGCAGGTCGATATTGCCCGCAAAGGCCGAAGGGCCAGCGTAAGGGGAGCGGAAGAAATCCGTCGGGTTGACGGGCAGGACCTGCCAGTAGCGCATGCCCATGGCGGCCAGATGGTCGATAAAGCGACGCGTGGGCGCGCCGATCGTGCCGGGCTTGCCGTCGTCGGTCGGCACCGAGGTGATATGGCATACGACGCCCGCACCGTGATCGAGCGGCTCCTGCAGGCGCTGCTCGGCGTGGTGATAGATGATCGACGAACCCAGCGGGTACAGGTCGAGCGTGACCGTGCCGTTGTGGATCACGCACTCGTGGCCGCTAATGACGTCGCTTGCACATTCGCCGAGCGCCGGAATCGTCACGCGATGCGAATTGCGCAGGCTGCGGTTGATGATAACGGTCGCGGACTCGCCGTCCTTGCCCGTACGGTTGTAGGCCAGCACCTCGTCATTGAGCGCGAAGGCCTTGATTTCGCCGTCGATCATAAACGGCAGCGCACGGCGTACGGCCGAGGCGTTCTTAACGATAGCCAGCGTGTCAAAGTCGTGCAGCTGGTCCTTGGTCGGCATGGTGCGTCGATTGCCCGGGTCGGTTAGGCCCTCCAGGCCGTACTCGTCGCCGTAATAGATCGAAGGCACGCCAGGGAAGGTCATCTGCATAAGCGTCGCGAGCCAAAAGCGGCTCTTGGCCAGGCCCATCGCACCTTCGTCCAAACGCCATTTACTGCGCTCGCACTCGGGCAGCTGCGACTCGTCGGGGCCGCCGCCAAGCACCGAGATAATGCGAGGTCGGTCGTGGCTCGAAAGCAAATTGAGCGCGCAGGACAATGCCTCGCTCGGGTAGTTCTCGCGTAGGGTCTCGATGTCCTCGGCCGCCTGGTAGGCGTTCTTGTAGCCCATCAAAAACCCGATGACCATGTCGCGGAAGGGGTAGTCCATGGCGGAATCAAGCTCGGAGCCCTGCAGGTAGCGGCGCAGATGGCCGTAGCTAATCTTGTTGGAGGCGTCCTCCCAGACCTCGCCGAGCAGCAGCGCGTCGGGCTTTTCGGCAAGTACTGCCTTCTTGATCTCGGCCAGAAAGTCGTCAGAAAGCTCGTCAGCGACGTCCAGGCGCCAACCATGGGCACCGGCGCGCAGCCATTTGCGAATCACGCCATGCTTGCCCAAGAGCCTCTCGCGCACCAGCTCGGAGTTCTCGTTGATGGCGGGCATATTGCCTACGCCCCACCAGCAGTCGTACGAGCCGTCCTCATGGAAGGTAAACGCATCGCGCCACGGCGAATCCTCACTCTGCCAAGCGCCCACGCCGGGGTAGTTGCCATAGCGGTTAAAGTAGATCGAGTCGTCGCCTGTGTGGTTAAAGACGCCGTCCAGAATGATGGAGATGCCCAGCTTCTCGGCTGCCTGGCACAGCTCGGTAAAGTCCTGCTCGGTGCCCAGGATCGGGTCGATCTTGGTGTAGTCGGCCGTATCGTAGCGGTGGTTGCTCGCGGCCTCAAAGATGGGGTTGAGGTAGATGGCCGTAAAGCCCAGCTCGGCGATGCGCGGCAGGTCTTCTTGGATGCCCTTGAGCGAGCCGCCGTAGAAGTCCCAGGTCTTAATGGAGCCGTCCTCGGCGCGCTCGTAGACGGGCGGCTCGTTCCAATCCTCGACCATGCGACGTTGAATGCCCTTGCGCGGCTTTTCGAGCCCTGCCATTGTGCGCTCGCGCCAATGCTCGTCGCGGGCGTAGCGGTCGGGGAAGATCTGGTAGACCATGCCGCGCTCGTACCACTCGGGACGAACTTCGCGGTGTTTGTAAACGGTGAGCTGGAAGGACGGTACCTCGACGTAATCGTAGGTTACGCCCTCGCCGCCGGTGCGACCCTGCGGCGCGCCCAAGCGAACCTCGGGCTGGCCCTCGATATTGCATATAAAGCTGTACCAGATAAGACAGGGCTCGCCACACTCCAGTTCGGCGGTATAGATGCCGTCGCCCTCGTGCGTCATGGGATACAGAGATTCCCCGATCTCGTCGACCCAGGTGCGCAGCGTAAGCGTTGCCTGGTTGGGATCGGCGTCCTCCAAAATCACGGAGAGCGTAACGGAAGTTCCAGTGGTCACAGCACCAAACGGAGCGCGAAACTGCGGCAGGCGGCTGTTGTGAATCAATCTCATAGTATGGTCCAGTTCTATACAATCATGGCCAACGGGTCATGGGCTTAACGCACAGTTGTTAAGTATATCCGTTGCACTTTAGTTGTATAAACTACAGCCGCTCACTATCGGCGAACGGTTGTGCTAGATAATCGTTTTACCCCATCTATAGAACAAGGGGTGTCGCACTGAACGACACCCCTTGTTTATTGAGGATTAGATTGTGGATCGTCCGGATTAGCGGCGCTTGCGAGTGGCAGTAGCCTTACGGACGGAGGTCTTCTTGGACGGAGCCTTTTTCTCGGCCGGAGCGGCGGGGGAGACCGTAGTCTCCTTGGCGGGCTCGGACTTTGCCCCAGCCTTGACCTCGGCTGCCTTCGGCGCCGGCTCGGGCTTTACCTCGGGCTTGGCGTCGGCCTTGGGCTCTGCTTTGGGGGCAGCAGCCTTGGTCGTAGTCTTTTTGGCCGTCGTCGTGGTGCGCTTGCGCGTGGTGGTCTTCGCGGTAGGCTTGGCCTCGACGGTTGCCTCGGCCTTGGGCTCGACGGGCTTCTCCTCGACCTTGGCAGCAGGCTTTGCTGCGGCCTTGGGGGCAGCCTTCGTTGCGGCGGCCTTGGTGGTCGTCGTCTTCGAAGCCGTGGTCTTCTTGGCGGCGGTGGACTTAGCGGCGGTCGTCTTCTTGGCAGTGGTCTTAGCCGGAGCCTTGGCGGCCGGCTTGGTCTCGGCGACAGGTGCCTCAGTCTTGGCCTCGGCCTTTACCTCGGGAGCAGCGTCAACTTCGGCTGCCTTTTTGGCAGCGGCGGTCGTGCGCTTGCGCGTGGTCGTTGCCTTGGCGGTAGTTGTCTTGGCAGCGGTGGTCTTGCTCGCAGCGGCCTTCGTGGCCGTAGCCTTCTTAGCCGTTGCCTTGCGGGCCGTCGTCTTCTTGGCGGCAGGCTTCGCTGCGGGCTTTACCTCGGCCTCGACAGCCGTCTTCTCCTCGGCCTTGGGCTCCTCAACAGCGGGCTCCTTAACGTGCGCCGCAGGCTCGGCCTCAACAGCAACCGGCTCCTCGACAGCCGCAGCAGCCTTCACAGCCGCCGGACGCTCAATCTCCGGGTGCATAAAGAAGTACAGGTCCAGATACTTATCGGCCGAGCGCGTCCAACTAAAGTCCTGGCTCATGGCCTGCGTGACCAGCTGGTTCCAGGCATCGCGGTTGTCCCAGAACAGGCGTGCCGCGCGGAACACCGCGTCGCCCATCTCGTCGCCGTTAAAGTTGGTAAACGAGAAGCCCGTGCCCTCGCCGGTAAACTCGTTGTACGGCTGCACGGTGTCCTTCAGGCCACCGGTCTCGCGCACGATGGGCAGGGTGCCGTAGCGCATGGCGATGATCTGCGACAGACCGCAGGGCTCAAACTTGGACGGCATCAGGAACATGTCGGCGGCGGCGTACATACGCTGCGACAGCGCCGGATCGAACTCGATGCGTGCGGCCATGGTGCCGGGGTACTTGTCCTGGAAGTAGCGCAGGCCATCCTCGTAGTCGCGGTCGCCGGTGCCCAGCACGGCCACCTGAACGCCGCCGGACAGGATGCGGTCGAGCGCGTACATGACCAGGTCCATGCCCTTCTGGCGCGTCAGGCGCGTGACCATCACCATGAGCGGGCGGTCGTCGCGAACCTCGAGGCCCAGCTCCTCCTGCAGCTTGGCCTTGCACACGGCCTTGCCGGAACGGTCCTCAACCGTGTAGTTTGCGGCAATACGCTTGTCGGTCGCCGGGTCAAAGCCTGCCACGTCAATGCCGTTCAAAATGCCCTGCAGCGCGTAGGAGCGCTCGCGCAGCACGCCGTCCAGGCCCTCGCCAAACTCGGGCGTCTGGATCTCGCCCGCATAGGTGGGGCTTACCGTGGTGATGGCATCGGCATAGTGCAGCGCGCCCAGCATGTAGTTGATGCTGCAGGCGTCGCAGCGCAACTGCGTGGCTGCCGCGGGAATATGCGCCACACCCAGGATGTCCTCCATTACGGTGTCGCTAAACTGACCCTGGAACGCCACGTTGTGGATCGAGAACACGGTCTTGACGCGGTCGTACAGCGGCAGGCCCTGGTAGAACTCGCGCAAGAACACGGGCGCCAGTGCCGTCTGCCAGTCGTTGCAGTGCAGGATGTCGCACTCAAAGCCCTCGGGCAGGTGCTGCAGGCTCTCGGTGATGGCTTTGGAGAAGAACGCAAATCGCTCGCCGTCGTCAAAGAAGCCGTACGGATAGTCGCGCGCAAAGTAGCGCTCGTTGTCGATGAACATATAGGTGACGCCATCGTGCTCGAGCTTCTCGAGCCCGCAGTATTCGTTGCGCCAGCCCAGGCTCACGTAAAAGTCGGAGAAGTGCTCCATCTGCGCCTTGTACTCGTCCTTGATGGTGGCGTACTTGGGCACCATCACGATGACTTCGGCGCCGGCGCGCACAAGCGCCGCAGGCAGCGAGCCCGCCACGTCGCCCAGGCCACCGGTCTTCACAAACGGTGCGCACTCGGCCGAGGCAAACACGATCTGCATCTTTTTGCTGGAATCTGCCATATTGTCTCCCATGTTGCAATTCGAGAATAGCCGCCAGGCGCTAACCGGGCGGCTATTCTTAAGTTTACGTGCGATTATGCGACGCCAATGTTAACGAGCGATGGTGGTATCGGAAGTTAACGGAGCCTTGCCCAGCACCAGGATGTTCTCGGGCGTGCCGCGAAGCTCGGTGTTGGTGGGCACCACGTTGTTCTTGTCCAGGATGGCGTTCTCAACGCGGGCGCCGCTCTTGATGATGCAGCTCTGGTTGATGATCGAGTTGGTCACCGAGGCGCCTTCCTCAACCACAACGCCGCGCGACAGGATCGAGTTGCGCACGGTGCCCTTGATGATGCAGCCGGCCGAGATGATCGAGTTGCACGCGTGGCTGCCAGTCGCGTAGCGCGAAGGCGGCACGTCGTGGGCCTTGGTCAGGATGGGGCGCTCGGGGTCAAAGAGCTGGTCGGCCACGGTCTGGTCGAGCAGGTCCATGCTGCGGCGATACAGCGACTTCTCGCTAAACACGCCCACGACCTCGCCCTTGTACTCATAACTGCACACGTCGATGTTGCCAAAGTCGCCCTGGAGTGCCTCGAGCAGGTCCAGGTAGTCGGCGGCCTGGTAGTGGTCGATGATCTCGAGCAGCGTCTCGCGGTTGACGATGCAGCAGTCCATAGAGGCGTTGTCGCCGTACACGACGCCGGCGCTCACGCCCGTCAGGCGGCCGTTCTCGTTAATCTCGAGCTTGGTCTCGTCATCAACATTGCGCGTGGCCTTGCAGTACACCACGGTCATTTGGGCGCCGGAGTTCTCGTGCGCGTCGATGATGGTGTTAAGGTCCATGTTAAAGATGATGTTGGTGCCCATCATCACAACGTAGGGCTTGTCCGAGCGCTGGAACAGCGTCTTGTTGGAGATGATGTCGCGCAGCAGGAAGCGCATGCCGCCCTTGGTGGTGCCATACGCGTTGCCGGGCACCATGAACAGGCCGCCCTTCTTGCGGTCCAGGCCCCAGTCCTTGCCCGAACCCACGTGGTCGATCAGCGAGCGGTAGTTTCCCGGCATGACGACGCCGACGGTCTTGATGCCGGCATTCATCATGTTGGACAGCGGGAAGTCGATCAGACGGTAGCGGCCCAAAAACGGAACGGACGCGATGGGGCGGTCCTTGAGCAGCACGCTGCCGTAGGTCGAAGAGTAGTTAGCGGTGATATAACCGATGGCCTTGCGATTGATCATCGGATCATTCCCCCTTCCCGATAACGACGTCATTTCCAACGACGGCCGTATCCTTGGTGGTATCGACAGAGCCGAGCTTCACGCCCTCTTCGACCGTGGAGTTCTCGCCCAAAATAGCGCGGCAGATGTGCGCGCCGCTCTTAACGTGCGCACCCGGCAGCAGCACGGAGTCCTCGACCACGGCGCGTTCCTCGATGATGACATCGGTCGAAAGGATCGAGTGACGAGCGGTACCGTAGATCTTGCAGCCGTTAGAGACCAGGCAGTCGTCCAGGCGGCCGTCCGGGCCAATGTAGTGCGGCGGACGCGTGGTGATGTTGGACATGATGGGGAAGTTCTTGTCAAACAGATCGAACTCGGGGTTGTTGCCCAGCAGGTCCATCGAGGTCTCGTGGAAGCTGGCGATGGTGCCGACGTCCTTCCAAAAGCCGTGGAACTCGTAGCTGTACAGACGCTTATTCTCGCCGAGCAGCTTGGGGATGATGTCCTTGCCAAAGTCGTGGTTCGAGCGTTGGTCCAGAGCGTCCTCCTCGAGCGCCTCGATCAGCACGTCGGCCGAGAAGATGTAGATGCCCATGGACGCGAGGTTCGAATCGGGCTTCTCGGGCTTCTCGGTAAACTTGGTGATGCGGCCGTCCTCGGGGTCGGTGGTCAGGATGCCAAAGCGGCTGGCCTCCTCCCACGGCACGGGCATAACGCTCACCGTGAGGTCGGCGTTGTTCTCAATGTGCGTCTTGAGCATCTTGCGGTAGTCCATGCGATACAGATGGTCGCCCGAAAGAATCAGGACGTACTTGGGGTCGTTGGCCTTGATGTAGTCGAGGTTCTGCGTAATGGCGTCGGCCGTGCCCGCATACCAGGCGCCACCGGTCTGCGTCTCGTACGGCGGCAGGATCGACACGCCGCCGTCACGGCTGTCCAGATCCCAAGCCTCGCCGGAGCCCACGTAGGCATGCAGCAGGTAGGGGCGGTACTGCGTCAGAACGCCCACCGTGTCGATGCCCGAGTTGGAGCAGTTGGACAGCGAAAAGTCGATAATGCGGAACTTGCCACCAAAGCTAACCGCCGGCTTAGCGATCTTTTGGGTGAGCGCCCCCAATCGGCTGCCCTGTCCTCCTGCGAGGAGCATCGCGATGCATTCTTTCTTACTCATCGATTTCTCCTTCTGTCATCGATGTTTCTAAACCCATTAGCGACGGGCGCGGCGCTCGGTCGCGCCCGTCGAGTAATGCCGTGCTGGCATAAGGGAGCTCGCGCGCCTTTACGCGTGCCAGATCTCGTCGCGGTACTCGCGAATGGTGCGGTCGCTCGAGAACCAGCCGGAGGAGGCGGTGTTGAGCAGCGCCTTGCGGTTCCAGGTCTCCTGGTCGCCGTAGCTGTTCGTGAGCGCCTCCCAGGCGTCGACGTAGCTGCGGAAATCGGCCATGACCAGGTCGGGGTCGTTGTTGTTCATAAGCTCGTTGTAGATGCTCTCGAAGTTGCCCGAAAGACCCGCAAAGGTGTTGTCCTTGAGCTCGTCCATCACGCGGCCCAGACGCTCGCGGTCGCCGTTGAGGGTGTCCCACGCAAAGTAGCTGTTGGATGCCCAGAGCTGCTCGACCTCGGGAGCGGTCAGGCCAAAGATGGCCTCGTTCTCGCGGCCGGCCAGGTCGGCGATCTCGATGTTGGCGCCGTCGAGGGTGCCCAGCGTAATGGCGCCGTTCATCATGAGCTTCATGTTGGACGTGCCCGAGGCCTCCTTGCCGGCCGTGGAGATCTGCTCCGAGATCTCGGCGGCGGGGTAGATGAGCTGGGCGTTGCTTACGCGGAAGTTGGGGATAAAGCAGACCTTCATGACCTCGTTGACGCGGGCATCGTTGTTGATGACGTCGGCCACGGAGTTAATGAGGCGGATGGTCTCCTTGGCAAAGGTGTAGCTCGAGGCAGCCTTGCCGCTAAAGATGAAGGTCGTCGGCGTCACATGGAAGTTGGGATCGTCGATGCGACGGTTGTAGATGTCCATCACCTTCATGATGTTCATGAGCTGGCGCTTGTAGGCATGGAAGCGCTTAACCTGAACATCGAAGACGGTGTTGGGGTCGATGACCAGACCAGTTTCGGCCTTGACGTAGGCGGCCAGGCGCTCCTTGTTGGCGCGCTTGGAGGCACCCACGGCCTTAAGGAACTCGGTGTCGTTCTGGAACTCCTTGAGTTTCTCCAGCTCAAAGGCGTCCTTGAGCCAGCCATCGCCAATGGCCTCGGTGACGAGCTTGGCGTAGGTGGGGTTGGCCTCGGCAAAGAAGCGACGGTGCGAGATGCCGTTGGTCTTGTTGTTGAACTTTTCGGGCGTCAGGGCATAGAAGTCCTTGAGCACGATGTTCTTGATGATGTCGGAGTGGATCTTGGCCACGCCGTTGACGCTGTGGCTGCAGATCACAGACAGGTTGGCCATGCGAATCTCGCCGTCCCACAGAATGGCGGTCTGGCGCAGACGCTCCTGCCAGCCTTCCTGGGTGGTGTCGAACGACTCGTGCCAACGACGGCTAATCTCGTCGATGATCTGGTACACGCGGGGGAGGAGCTTGGAGAACGTGCCGATGGGCCACTTCTCCAGAGCCTCGGGCAGGATGGTGTGGTTGGTGTAGCTCACGACCTGCGTCACGATGCTCCAGGCGTCGTCCCACTCGAGCTTCTTCTCGTCGATGAGGATGCGCATGAGCTCGGGGCCGCACATGGCGGGGTGAGTGTCGTTGGTGTGGATGGCAACAAACTGCGGCAGCAGCTCCCAGTTCTCGCCGTGCTCCTTCTCAAAGGTGTCGAGCAGGCTGTAGATGCCGGCGGAGACAAATAGGTACTCCTGCTTCAGGCGCAGCAGACGGCCGTGCTCGCCGGCGTCGTTGGGGTAGAGGATGGCGCTGATGGCCTCGGCCTCGGCGCGCTCGGCATCGGCCAGGGCGTAGTCGCCGCGGTTGAAGGCCTCCAGATCGAAGTGCTCCTCGACCGGCTCGGCGGCCCAGACGCGCAGCTTGTTGACGGTCTCGCCGGCATAGCCCACCACGGGGATGTCGTAGGGGACTGCCAGGATGTCCTGTGTGTCCACCGTGCGGTAGAACGTGCGGCCGTTCTCCTCAAAGCCCTCAACATGGCCACCAAACTTAATGGTCACGGCCTTGTCCTGACGGCGGACCTCCCAGGGATAGCCGTGGGTGAGCCACTCGTCGGTGGCCTCGACCTGGCTGCCGTTGACGATCTCCTGCTTAAACAGGCCGTAGCGGTAGCGCATGCCGTTGCCGTAACCGGCGATGCCCTCGGCTGCCATGGAATCCAGGAAGCACGCTGCCAGACGGCCCAGGCCACCGTTGCCCAGAGCCGGATCGGGCTCCTGGTTCTCGATGATGGAAAGGTCGAAGCCCATGTCGTCGAGCGCCTCGGCGACCATGTCGCGCACGCCAAAGTTGAGCAGGTAGTTGTCGAGCAGGCGGCCGATCAAAAACTCGATCGAGAAGTAGTACACGCGCTTTTTGCCCTCGGCGGTGGCGCGGGCGTCGCTCTTGGTGGCAACGGTGCGCGCCTTCTCGGCCACGAGCTTGGCCAGGGCGTTAAAGCGGTCGAGGTCGCTGGCGGCCTCGACACTCTTGCCGCTGATGCTCATGACGGCATCGCGATAGAGCTCGGTAAATTCCTGCTTGTTGTCGAAGATCTTATTCATACGTTCCTTTCCCCCGGGGATATCTCCCGGAACGGTTATGACTTACATCCTACGCCCCGGTGGGGCGGGTGATTACAGCGGTAACGACTTTGTTACGCATCCTTGGCAGGCGACTTAACGGCGGCTGACTTGGCCTTGGTAGTTGCCTTCTTGGCAGCCGGCTTCTTGGCCGCAGCCTTGGCCCTGGTTGCCTTGGTCGTCGTGGCCTTCGCCTTCGCGGGAGCCTTCTTAGCAGCCGCAGGCTTAGGCTTCACCGAGGACGCGCGCTTATGCGTGGTCGCCTTGGGAGCCTCAACCACCGGCGGCTTGTAGCTGCTGGGACCGCGGCGCTTAAGCACCACGCCAGCCAGGCCAGGCACCTTAATCTCGATGGAGTCCATCTGCCCGTTCCAGGGATAGGGCTCGCTCGAGCAGGTGTAGGGCTCCTCACCGGCATAGCCACTGCCGCCAAACTCGGGACGGTCGGAATCGAAGATGACCTCCCAGTCGCCCTCGCGCGGCACGCCCACGCGGAAGCTCTCGTAGCTCGCCGGGTCAAAGTTGATCAGGATCACCAGGTCGTCGTCAATGTCCTCGCCCTGGCGCACAAAGCTCACGATGGACTGCTTGGAGTTGTCCGCATCGATCCAGGTAAAGCCGTCGTCGGTGTAGCCGCGCTCGTACAGGGCGGGCTCGGCGGTGTACAGGTGGTTGAGCGCCTTGATAAACGCCTGATGATGCTTGTGGGTCTCGTACTCCTCGGTCAGGAACCACTGGATGGACTCGTAGTAGCGCCACTCAATAAACTGGCCGATCTCGTTGCCCATAAAGTTGAGCTTGGCACCGGGGTGCGTCATCTGGTAGAAGGCCAGCGTGCGCAGGCCGGCAAACTGGCGCCACCAGTCGCCCGGCATGCGGCCGATCAGCGAGCACTTGCCGTGCACGACCTCGTCGTGGCTCAGCGGGCAGATAAAGTTCTCGGTAAAGGCGTACATGATGGAGAACGTGAGCAGGCCGTGGTTTCCGGGGCGCCACGGAAAATCGGTCTGCATGTAGTGCAGGGTGTCGTTCATCCAGCCCATGTCCCACTTGTAGTGGAAGCCCAGGCCGCCGTCCTGCGGCGGATAGGTCACGAGCGGCCACGCGGTGGACTCCTCGGCCATCATCATCACGTCGGGGTAGTGCGCCTCCACGGCGCAGTTGACCTGGCGGACAAACGCGCTGGCGTCCAGGTCCTCCTCGGTACCGTACTTGTTGAACTTCTTTTGACCAGGATCGTCAATGCCAAAGTTGAGGTACAGCATGCTGGACACGCCGTCCATGCGGATGCCGTCCACATGGAAGTTCTCGAGCCAGTACAGCACGTTGGAGACCAGGAAGGAGCGGACCTCGCCGCGGGCGAAGTCGAACTTGTGCGTACCCCAGTTGGGGTGAATCTCGTGCTCAAACAGCATATGGCCGTTAAAGGTGGCAAGGCCGTGGGAATCGGCGCAAAAACCGCCGGGCACCCAGTCCATGATCACGCCAATGCCCGCCTCGTGGCACGCGTCGATAAAGTGCATGAGCTGCTGCGGGTTGCCGTAGCGCGACGTGGCGGCGTAGTAGCCGGTCGTCTGGTAGCCCCAAGAGCCGTCGAAGGGATGCTCCATGAGCGGCATGACCTCGATATGCGTGTAGCCCATGTCGCGCACGTAGTCCACGAGCTCCACCGACAGGTCGTCGTAGGTGTAGAACTCGCCGCGCTGCGCGGGGAAGGGGTCCATGGGGCCAGGGTAGTTGCCGTACTCGTCCGGCTCGCCCTGCGGCGCGTCGCCGTGGCGCTTCCACGATCCAATATGTACCTCGTAGATGTTAAGGGGCTGCGACATATGGTTGTGGCTGGCGCGGCGCTTGAGCCATGCGGCATCGTTCCACTTGTAGCCATCGAGGGTCCACAGCACGCTAGCGGTACCCGGAGGGCATTCGGCCTTAAAGGCATATGGATCGGCCTTGTAAAGCTTTTCGCCCTCGTTGGTCTCGATAAGGTATTTATAGAGCTGGCCCTGCTCGGCGCCAGGAATAAAGCCTTCCCAAATAGCGCTCGTATGCATGGGCACCAGCGGGTTGGCATCCTCATCCCAGTCGTTAAATTCGCCAATGACGTGGACGCTCTTTACATCGGGCGCCCAAACGCAAAAACGCCAGCCGCGCGTACGGTTTTGCGTGTCGGGGTGCGCACCCATCTTTTCCCAGCTGCGCTCCCACATGCCAATGCCAAACAGATAGACATCGTCCTTAGAGAGCTCCGGTGCGTGCGGAGCGGCCTTGCGAGTAGCGGGCTTTTTTGCCGTTGGCTTTAGCTTTGTATCGCTCACGTTTGATCCCATCATGACGCGGCAGCATGTTGCCTTGGTGACTAGATGCGAAAGGTCCAAGGCTGCACGAATCGAAGGGACGGCGATAGTTCTATGATTCGTTCCACCTCGCGTGCTCGGTGGAACTTTCGGCAGAAACTACGATAACACCTGTACGTTAGTTTTATGGACGAAAGCGGATTTGCGAGGGCGTTTAATCGGTAAGCGACATGTTTATACCACTGGCAGAATTGCCGTGGTAAAACCCTTGACAGTTTTACCAATTAGGGTTTCAAAACTGATAGGCTTACGTTTGGTAAAACGTTTTTAGCAGGTTGTTTACCATTTGACATCGAAAGGCTCGTTTATGAACCACATCGCTGCTCCAAGTGTTGCTTTTATTTTCGATTGCGACGGAACACTGGTTAATAGCTCCCCCGTCTGGGGCCATGCGCAGACCGAGTTATTGCGCCGTCATGGTATTGATGTGACGGTCGACGATTTTGCCCAGTTCGAACACCTTTCACTCGAGGACGAGTGCCGGGCCTACCACGACACGTGGGGCATTGGCGTGAATGGCAAGGAAGTTTATCGCGAGCTGGGCGATATTTTGATTGATGGGTACTCCAAGGTGCCGCCGCGGGAAGGGCTCTTGGCGTTTCTGGAGCAGGCGAAGGCTGCGGGCATTGCCATGTGCGTGGCCACGTCCACGCCGGCCGAGCTGGTGAAGTCTGCGCTTGCGGCCGCTGGCCTTGAACGCTATATGGAGTTTATTACCACGACGGGCGAGGCGGGACGCTCCAAGCAGTTCCCCGATGTATACGAGCTGGCGTTGCGTCGCCTGGAAGAGCGCCACGGGCACAAGTTTGAGCGCGCGTGGGTGTTTGAGGACGCCGTCTTTGGACTTAAGAGCTCTGGCATTGCAGGCTTTAAGCGTGTGGGCATCTATGACCCGCACGGCCGTATGGAGCGCGACGAGGTTTGCGATAACTGCGAAATCTTTATCGACAGCTATGAGGACCTGGACCTGGCCCGCGTGCTTTCGTTTGAGGGCTAGGCGAGGGCCGTGGCTTGTAAAGTATTAGTTGTTTGCGGCTCGCCGGTGGTGGCGAGCGCGGATCTGCTGCGTCAACTGGCGGGGGAGTGCGACCACGTTGTCGCCGTGGACCGCGGGCTCGATGCTCTGCTGGGCGCTGGCCTGAGCTGCGACGTCTACGTCGGCGACGCCGACACCGTAAGCGATGAGGGACGCGCTCTGGTCGATGCCGCTGTTGATTTTGAAGTAGAACGCCACGACCCCTACAAGGACTATACCGATCTGGCGCTGGCGCTCGATTCCGTCCGTCGCCGCTGGCCGGGTGCCGAAGTGGTAGCAACCTGCGCCACCGGCGGCCGCCCGGACATGGCCCTGTCCGTACTGGGGCTGCTCGCGGGCTATGCGGACGCCCCCGTCTGGATCGAAGAAGACGAAGTGACGGCCAGAATCCTGCACCAGGACGAGACTTGGACCATCGATGGCGCCGAGGGCAAAACCATCTCCATCATCGCCATAGCCCCCAACACAGAGATAAGCGAACACGGCCTAGAGTGGAAACTGGATCATTCTCCTCTAGGACTCTTGGCTGACACGGGCATCAGCAATATTGTCCGATCCACAGCTAAGATAGTCGTCCACGCCGGAACGGCGATCGCCTACCTCTACAAGTAAGGCATCGTCGCGCGAGGGTTTTATCGGGACGGGGCTGAATTGACTGATTTTGCCGAAGTCAAAATCAGTCAATTCAGCCCCGTCCCAGGAAAACCCGTAAGAAAAAGTTTCAACAAAAACCTCTTGCATCCCCGAAGATCTTCCCCTATAGTACTACCTCGTCACGGGGGCGTAGCTCAGCTGGGAGAGCGCTTGACTGGCAGTCAAGAGGTCAGGG
>NZ_JADNOH010000067.1 GCF_015557435.1 Collinsella aerofaciens | reverse complement strand
GAACCGCTCTTTAGCTGCAGCGACTCAAGCACTTCGCCGAGCATGACAGGTTCATGCCGATATTCTTGTGTCAAGATCCCACGCTCCATCCGTTACTCGTGCCTTGCCCTTACGAGAAGAAGAGGTCCAGCAGGGCCTCGTCATCATCGTCCTCATCGGCCGTAGCGCGGTCCCAAACCTCAAGGTGGTCGTAGTTGCCCACAACCATGACCTCGCGGTCGAGGTTCGCCTGCTTGCGGAGAGACTCAGAAAGACCGATACGACCCGCGCTGTCCACATCCATCGACGTGGTGCGCTTGTTGATCGCCCTCATGAGCTTCTGGTCGTTGATGTCACGCGGGTTAAAACCCTCGTGGCCCTCACGACCCGCGAAGAGTCCTTCGACCCACTTATCGAAGGCCTCGGCAGAGAACACGTACAGAGCATCGACATCCAGGGCTTTGAACACGCGAACGTGCTCTCCAAGCTCCTCACGAAGGGGTGCAGGCAGGGATAGACGACCTTTTGCATCGAGATTGCGCTCGTATGCACCCGTCATTCCCATGTGCGCCCTCCCCTCGGTTACTCAGATGGCACGTACGCGGGGAACCACCCCGCCTGTCGACGTCATCAATAATATGGGGAACCGCCCCATTTTTCAACACCTTTCCCCACCCCTTCCCCCACCCCACCCCACCACTCCACCCCCAATATGTTGTAAAACACCCCCGAGCATATGTTCGAAAACACAATATGTTGTGTTTGCAGCAAAGGCGGGATGCCACCTGTAGAACCACGCCCGCGAACCTCAACCTTCAAGTTGACCTTGAGGCGATTTTTACGTCCCTTTACATGCCGTTCACATCGCCCCCAAACTCCCCCACCCGCGACACACGCGACCCACCACCGAGGCGATAAGTGGCGAAAAATGGGGCGGGCCCAGATTGCCGTGCGCGCGCAAAAACACGTCGCGGCGATCTGGGCCCGTCCCCCTAATAGCAATAAATATGCAGGTCAGCAACGCGTTAGCGATGCGCCAGCGGATGAGCCGCCAGATAGACCTCAGTCAGCTGTGTGCGGTCGACATGCGTGTAGACCTGCGTGGTCGAAATGTCGGCATGACCCAAAATCTCCTGCAGCACGCGCAGGTCGGCACCGCCCGCGAGCATGTGGGTGGCAAAGGAGTGGCGCAAAGTGTGGGGATGGAGTCCCACCAATCCCACCTGACGCCCATAGCGCTCACATATCGCATGCACGGCCTGGCGCGACAGGCGACGTCCGTTCTTATTTAAAAAAACCGCCGAGGTTTCCGCCCCGCGAGCATGGGCAGCCAGGAGGGCGCGCCCGTCATATATATAGCGTGTCAGGGCACGTGCCGCGCTCCCCACCAGCGGAGCCAGACGCTCCTTTGAGCCCTTACCGCGCACCAGGACAAACCCATCATCGATATGAATGTCGCCCACATCGAGCCCCACCAGCTCGCTCACGCGCAAGCCGCAACCGTAGAGCACTTCCAAGATAGCGTGGTCACGGAGCCCCATCTCGTCCTCGGGAAAGTCTTGATCAAGCAGCGCCGAGACATCCTCCACCGAAAGATATTCCGGCAGGCGCTCTGCCTTTTTGGGCAGGCGCAACGCCGCCATCGGGTTTTGGGCCACAGCCCCATCGCGCACCAAAAAGGCATGCAGGCCCTTTACGGCTGCGAGCGCGCGCTCCACCGAGGCATCAGAATAGCCTCCGTCACGGCGATCGGCGACAAAACCTTCCACGACCTGACGGCTCACATCTTTAAAAGACGCAATACCCGCCCGCTCCAAATAGGCGCAGTACGTCGTCAAGTCACGACGGTAGGCCGCAATCGTGTTGCGCGCCAATCCCCGCTCGACCGCGAGGTAATCGAGATACTCCCCCGCCGCCACAGCGAGCGACGAGGGAGTAGCTTCGGTATGTTCTTTGTTCGCCGGCAACCCTAGTCCGTAGCGGTGTTCATGGGCGTCACCTGCAGACGGTCGACACCCTCGTGCTGGCCGATCGAGGCGCGCACGAACTCGCGGAACAGCGGCTGCGGGTTGGTCGGGCGGCTCTTGAACTCGGGATGAGCCTGGGTGGCCACATACCACGGATGCACGTCGCGCGGCAGCTCGACCATCTCGACCAGGCGCTCGTCGGGCGAAAGACCCGAGATAACCAGACCAGCGCCCTCGAGCTGGTCACGGAAGGCGTTGTTGAACTCAAAGCGGTGACGGTGACGCTCGTAGACGAGCTCCTCGCCATATGCCTCGCGCGCGAGGGTATCGGCGGCAAGCTTGCACGGATAGGCGCCCAGACGCATGGTGCCGCCCTTCTCGGTCACGTCCTCCTGCGAGCTCATCAAGTCGATGACACTATACGGGCCATCCGGATCGAACTCGGAAGAGCTGGCGCCGGCAAGGCCGACCACGTTGCGGGCAAATTCGCACACGGCCACCTGCATACCCAGGCAAATGCCCAGATACGGAATCTTGTGCTCGCGGGCGAACTCGGCCGCGAGGATCTTGCCCTCCAGGGCGCGCTTGCCAAAGCCGCCAGGGACCAAGATGCCCGAGGCGTCACCCAGGACCTCGGAGACGTTCTGCTCATCGAGGCTCTCGCCATCGACCAGCTGCACGTCAACATGGCGATCGTAGAACACACCCGCGTGGTGCAGGGCCTCGATAACCGACAGGTAGGCATCGGGCAGCTGCGTATACTTGCCCACGACGGCGATCTTCACCTTGTCGGCGTGATGGTTAGCGTGATTTTGTTTGCGCAGGAACTCGTTCCACTGACTCATGTCGCGCTCACGCGGGTCCAGACCCAGACGCTCGCAAATGCGCAGGTCAAAGTCCTGCTCGGCAAGCAGCTGCGGAACATCGTAGATGCTCGCGCAGTCCTCGTTGGTAAAGACACAGTCGGTGTCAACGTCGCAGAAGCTTGCGATCTTGCCGCGGATGGCATCGTCGATATGGTGATCGGAGCGCAGAACGATAATGTCGGGCTGGATACCAAAGCTGCGGAGCTCCTTGACGGAGTGCTGCGTCGGCTTGGTCTTGACCTCATGGGCGGCGGCGATATAGGGAACGAGCGACACGTGGATGTAGCAGACGTTCTCGGGGCCGGCCTCCTTGCGATACTGGCGAATGGCCTCGACAAACGGCTGCGACTCGATGTCGCCGATGGTGCCGCCCAACTCAGTGATGACCACGTCGGAGCCGGTCTGCTCCTCAATACGACGGAACTTATCCTTAATGGCGTTCGTGACGTGCGGAATCACCTGCACGGTGCCGCCCAAAAAGTCACCGCGACGTTCACGGGCGATCAGGCTCTTATAGATGGCACCAGTCGTAAAGTTGGAATCGCGGGTCAGGTTCTCGTCGATAAAGCGCTCGTAGTGGCCCAGGTCCAGGTCGGACTCATAGCCATCCTCGGTCACAAAGACCTCGCCATGCTGAAACGGGCTCATGGTGCCGGGGTCGACGTTCAGATACGGGTCGGCCTTTTGCATCGTTACCTTATAGCCGCGCGACTTGAGCAGACGGCCCAGCGAGGCCGCGGTGATACCCTTGCCCAGGGACGAAACCACGCCACCGGTCACGAACACATGCTTGGTCATATTGAGTTACCTGCACTTCCCGTAGAAGTTGTCCATACACATCTTACGGGTCTTCATTGTAATACTCGAACCCCGAGCTGTTCACATTTTTTTCAGGCGCAATCGCATTTCTCAATCTCGAAACAAAACGCCGCCCGGTTTCCCAGGCGGCGCTGCTGCGGCAAGGATTGCACACTGTTATCGATCAGCGACCTCGTCCTCGAGCATATCCTGAACGAGCATACCGGCACGGACGCCCTTGAGATACCACTCACCGCGCTCGGTAAGGCGAATACCATTCGCAAGCTGACCGCCGTCGTCGCTATAGCGCGAGACGACATCGATCATGCCTTCGGAATCCAAGCGATCGATTGCGGCGCGGGCGCGATACGGCGAAACTCCCACGCGCTCGGCAAGCGCTTTGCGAGAGAAGCCATACGGTCCGCCATTGCCTTCGGTTTGCTGAGCGATCTCCATCAGCACCAGCACCTCGACACGCTTCATATCGTTGACACTCGCACGACCCTTGCCCGCCATGGCAGCCTCCTCAAACCGAGCACGAGCATCTAACGCGCCGTGCACGACCGGCGCATCCCACAAAGGATGTTTCATCAGCGTTATTGTATACCGCCCAAAACGCTTATAGGCAGGTAAACGGCCTATTTTTACCTCGAACAAAGGCTTTGTTGATAAAAAAGCCGCATAGGGCATATACCCCATGCGGCCTTATCAGACCAATAAACTCGTCTTAGCGGTGGAAGAACCCACGGCGTTCGAACTTGGGCTCGCAGCACACGTTGATGCCCAACTTGCGCAGCACCGTCTCATCCGTCGGGGAGATGATCACGCTAAAGAAGGCATCGCAGCCACGCAGCTGTTCCAGTCCCGAGAGGACACGGGCCGCCGTCTCGCTCGTGGCCGAGGTAATCGAAAGCGCCATAAGCGTCTCATCGGTATGGAGACGCGGATTCTTGCTGCCCAGGAAATGCGTCTTGAGCTTGCTGATGGGCTCGATCGCCTCGTCGCTGATAACCTCGAGCTCAAGGTCGACGCCCGAGACATGCTTGAGGGCATTCATGATGAGCGAGCTCGCGGCGCCCAGGCGCGTGGAAGTCTTACCCGTCACCACAGAGCCATCCGGCATAACCATAGCGCCCACGGGACCGCCCGTCAGCTGCTCCCTGGTAAGGGCGGCCGAGCGCGCCGGCGAATAATTCTTGTCGATACCGGCCTTCTTCATAATGAGCTTGAGGCGGTCGACCTGCTCGTCGCCCACGCCGGTGCGGCGCACGGCCTCGACCGCGGCAAAGTAGCGGCGGACAATCTCCATCTTGGAGGCATCGCGGCAGGCCTCGTCGTCGGTAATGGCAAAGCCGACCATGTTGACGCCCATATCCGTGGGGCTCTGGTAAGGGCTCTCGCCCAAGATTTTCTCCATCAGGGCACGCACGACCGGGAAGGCCTCGACGTCGCGGTTGTAGTTGACCGTGGTCTTGTTGTAGGCCTCCAGGTGGAAGGAGTCAATGATGTTGGCATCGTCGAGGTCAGCCGTGGCAGCCTCGTAGGCAATGTTGACCGGGTGCGTAAGGGGAAGATTCCAGACCGGGAAGGTCTCGAACTTGGCGTAGCCGGCGGCGGTGCCGTGCTTGTGCTCGTGGTAGAGCTGCGACAGGCAGGTGGCGAGCTTGCCCGAGCCGGGGCCGGGGGCGGTAACCACGACGAGCGGACGCGTAGTCTCGACGAACTCGTTCTTGCCGTAGCCGTCGTCGGATACAATCAGGTCAACATCGTGCGGATAGCCCTCGATGGGATAATGCAGCTTGGCGGGAATACCGAGCGCGTTCAGACGATTGCGGAAGACGTCGGCAGCAGGCTGGCCGGCGTACTGGGTGATAACCACGGCCGCGACGGCAAAGCCGTTGCCGCGGAACAGGTCAACCAGACGCAACACGTCCTCATCATAGGTAATGCCGAGGTCGCCACGGGCCTTGTTCTTCTCGATGTGGTTCGCGTTAATGGCGATGATGACCTCGACGTCGTCGGCAATGCTCTTGAGCATGCGAAACTTGCTGTCCGGCTCAAATCCGGGCAGCACGCGGCTCGCGTGATAGTCGTCAAACAGCTTGCCGCCAAACTCCAAATACAGCTTGCCGCCAAACTGCGAGATGCGCTCCTTAATATGAGCGGCCTGCAGCTCGATATACTTCGCGTTGTCGAAACCCTGGCGCATGTATGGCTCCCGTCCCGTTTCCAATTAATGTTCTAGGCGATTATAACGGAGCCCGCCCTCCCCGATACCCAGACCATCAACAGGCACCAACCAAACACGCCATCGATAAGTTGCGGTGAAATAGCTCCTGTTTAACCCCTCAAGACGGCCAAACGGGAACTATTCCACCGCAACTTCCCCTTTTGGCGCAAATTAACCTGACCCCTTTGCACCAACAGCAGAAACGTCGCGGGCAGAGAACGGACAGCGAACAGGCACCAGAGCGAGCAAGCCGCCCCCTGCGCCAACAATGGCAGCGCCGCAGGTTGAGCATAAGTCAGCGAAAGCCCACCAGAGCGAGCAAGGTGACGTGAAAGAGGAGGGCATAGGCCTTTTGGCCATGCCCGACGATTGAACGTCAGATTGCCGCTCTGGCGGGCTTGCAGCGTCGAGTGGTTCCGGCGTTTGGTAAAACGCCGGAACACAAGAGCGCCCCCTCCCGCGCACGGAACGGGAGGGGGCTAAAGGTAGGAGTCTACCGGTGGGTTTACCCCACCGGACAGACGATGACCAGGTGATCCTCTACAGGATCGTCAAGGTTTCCGTGGGGTACCCGTTGGGTACTTAGAGCAGCACGCAGGCGACGGTCAGAATGACGGCGCAGACGACGGAGAGCGCGACGATGAGCTTAAGGGCAAACTTGAGCCAGGTCGTCCACTCGATCTTGGCCAGGGCGAGACCGCCCATGATGGCGCCGGAGGTCGGGGTGAACAGGTTCACGACACCGATGGCGGCGGAGAAGATCATGACCATGACCTCGGGCGAGAAGCCGAGCTTAACAGCCAGCGGTCCCATGATGGGCATGGAGACGGTGGCCATACCGGAGGTCGAGGGGATCAGGAAGGACAGGCCGAAGTAGACCAGGAAGCTCATGGGAGCGAAGATCACACCGGACAGGCCAGCCAGGGCATTGGCGGCAGCGTCGAGGACGTAGACGTCGAGGCCGGTGCTAGCCATGAGGACGGAGATACCACGGGCGAGAGCGATGACGAGGACAACGGACATCATGTCGGCAGCGCCGGTGATGAAGGTGTTGACGATCTGCTTCTCGGACAGGCCACCGATGATACCGATCAGGATAGCCATGAGGAAGAACCAGGTGGAAGCCTCGTCGAAGTACCACTGGCCAATGGGCAGGCCGGTGATCAGGGCAGACCAGCCCTGGACGACGGCGTTACCGTCGGCGTCGTAGACAGCGCCAGC
Organism: Collinsella aerofaciens; assembly: GCF_015557435.1. GTDB lineage: Bacteria > Actinomycetota > Coriobacteriia > Coriobacteriales > Coriobacteriaceae > Collinsella > Collinsella aerofaciens_Z. Next base: position 759 of record NZ_JADNOH010000067.1, on the reverse strand, counting down.
GTCGAAGAAGTTGGCGACGCCCTCGTTGAGGTCGGCCAGCGGGATGAAGCCGACGATCATGACGACGAAGGTGAAAGCGAAGGCGATCAGAACGCCCTTCTGACGACCGGTGAGCTTGACCTCCTTGTTAACCTCGGAAGCAGCCTTGCCGTGAGCCTCTTCGGCGTCCTTGAGCTCCTGCATCGACAGGATGGTGGAACCCTTGTCAGCCTTGACCTTCTTGGCATAGCTCATCACGAAGACGATGGACATAGCGGTGGTGACAATCCACAGGACGGCGCCGAGGCCGATGATGATGGACTGGTTCACAGCGATGTCAACGCCGGTCAGAGCGTCGACGGCAGCGCCGACGGCGAACGGGTTAACCGTGGAGCCCAGGCAGCCGCAGCCAGCACCGAGCAGGACGGTAGCGGCGCCGACCATGGGGTCGAAGCCAGCAGCCATCATGGTAGCGGCGAGCAGGGCGTAGAAGGGAACGGTCTCCTCGCACATACCATAGGTGGTACCACCGAGAGAGAAGATGAGCATAAGGACAGGAATGAGCATAATCTCATTGCCCTTAAGCTTCTGCACCAGAACGGCGATGCCGTTGTCCAGGGCGCCGGTCTCGGTCATCATACCGAGGAAGCCACCCAGGATCATAACGAAGAGGCAGACGGGCAGAGCGTCAGCGAAGCCCTTAACCGGGGCGGTGCAGAAATCGCTCAGACGGGCTGCAGTAACCTCGCCGCCGGACGTGCCGGAGACGATAACGGTAAT
>NZ_JADNOH010000010.1 GCF_015557435.1 Collinsella aerofaciens | reverse complement strand
AGAGCGCTTGACTGGCAGTCAAGAGGTCAGGGGTTCGATCCCCCTCGTCTCCACCATCGTGAATGCAAGGCCACTCAATCGAGTGGCCTTTTTTATTTGCAAAATTTTGCCGGCAGCAGCAGTTGTCGCAAATTTTGCGACAACTGCTGCCCAAAAAGTTGCGCAATTACCTTCCCGGTTTTGTACAAAGTTTGTTAGCCAAACTTAATAGTTTGAGCAATTCACGCCCTCAGCAATACAACTCAGGCAGTGATCGCCAACCCACACACCTCCATAAACCTGCGGCAATGCGTGCAAGACGGCACAATATCTCCCATAACCACGACAAATAAACAATATGTTGCTCAACACACCCCAAAACGTACGGGCCACCTGCTGTGCTAGAATACCTAGCGTTACATGAGTTCAACTGTGCTCACGGCTCCAGCAAGCCGCAAAGCACAAGGTCGATCAGCATCCGGCCGTAACGGCGGTGCCAGAAAAACCACGAGCTCCAATAGCGTCGTCATGCGTATCGCATCGAAAGTGTTTGTACTTGACTTTGTTCAAGCTGTACTTTGAATCGATATTTCATGACTAATCGCAGCAGTCCTACAGCTGTTTGCATGCGGTCCAGTTTTGTACCCGCTTTACTGGGCCGCACGCAGCCAGCTGGGGACGCGGTCTTTTTGCGATACACGTCCGCGTCTCTAGCAACTGCACGCATACATACCGTTCACGGTGGGGCAGAGCCACGTGCTTGTCTAACTGGGCTCAGGGTTTGAATATGGAGTGCCTTCGCGCACAAGCGCCCTGGCGAAGCCATACCTAAACCCTGTGAGCCACACGTAAGACAGCAAGGGGGTGGTGCTCGTGTGGTATGTGATCCAGGTCATTAACGGTCGCGAAGACGTAATGCGCGAGCGCATCGAGCGTATGGCGCCGGCTGGCGCCATGCAGGAACTCTTTTATCCCCAATTTCAAACCGAGATAAAGGTACACGGCGAATGGGTCGATACGACAAAGCCGCTCTTTCCCGGATATCTTATCTGCGATACGGCAGATCCTCGCACCGTGCAACAGTATCTGCTGCGCATGGACGACTTTGCTCGGGTGCTTTCCCAGGACGGTCAGTTTGTGCCGCTGGCAACCGAAGAGACCCAGCTTATTAGCAGTTTTACTCATGCGGGAAACCGCGTAGTGCCCATGAGCGAGGCCCTAAAAGACGGTGACCAGGTCGTAGTGACGGCAGGTCCGTTGCTGGGCCACGAAGGCCTTATCAAAACCATTAACAGACGCAAGAGCACTGCTTATTTGGAGCTCGATCTGTGCGGCCGACGCGTAACCACCCGCGTTGGCCTTGCCGTGCTTTCAGCCGAGCAGCGCACAATGCGAAACCTAAAAAAGACGATCGCCTAACTGTTGGCGACTGTTAAACGGGACAGGGAGGATCCCCGGGGGCGGGGACGTAGGTTTGAAGGAAATATTGTCAGATAAAACTGAATGTTCAGAAGGAGCGCCGGTGGGGGCCGCGCTGGTTGCCCAGGCAATGAGCGGCGGCGACGTGAGCATGCGCTACAAGGCCATGCAGGCCGTGAAGGGCTGGGACCGCACGCGCCTGGGCTACCGCGCCGTCAAGCGCGCGTTCGACATCGTGTTCAGCGGATGCGTGCTGGCCGTCATTGCCGTGCCCAGCCTGGTGCTGGCCGCGGCCATTCGCCTAGAGAGCGAGGGCAACCCGTTCTACAGCCAGATCCGCGTGGGGCAGACCCATCGCGACGGCAGCCTGTCCACCTTCCGCATGTGGAAGTTCCGCAGCATGTACAAAGACGCCGACGAGCGCCTCGCCGAGCTCAAGGGACAGAACGAGATCGCCGGCGCCATGTTCAAGATAAAAGAGGACCCGCGCGTCACCAGGATCGGCAAGTTCATCCGCAAGCACTCCATCGACGAGTTCCCGCAGTTCCTCAACGTGTTCCTGGGCCAGATGTCCGTCGTGGGCCCTCGCCCGCCGCTGCCGAACGAGGTGGCGGAGTACACCGAGTATGACCTGCAGCGCCTGGCCGTGAAGCCCGGGATCACCGGCTGGTGGCAGGTGACGGAGCGCAACTCGACCGGATTCGACGGCATGGTCCGCCGAGACCTGGAGTACATCGCCAACCGAGGCGTTATCACCGACCTCAAGATCGTCGTCCTCACGGTTATTGAGGTCATCACCGGTAAGGGTGCGTGCTAATGCTCGAGGACTATTCGAAATACTCTGAGTTGAATCGCGTTCCCGTGATCGATGTTCCGATCACGGGAACGAACATGTCAGATTGCATTAATTTTCTAACTGAACATATCGATGAACTCCATGGCGAGTACATTTGCGTCTCTAATGCCCACACGTCTGTTTTGGCTCATGATGACCCCTCCTATTGGGATTGCCAGGCGGAATCAGTCATGTCTGTTCCCGACGGCAAGCCCTTATCAGTTGTAGGCCGTAAGTCATTTGAATCGATGGACCGCGTTACCGGTCCGGATTTGATGCGCGAGATTTTTGAGATTTCCAGTCAATACGGGTGGAGTCACTATTTCTACGGAAATGAACAGAAGAATCTTGACGCCCTCAGAGAATCGCTCAACAGGGATTTCCCCGGTTTAAAAATTGCTGGAATGGAGCCATCCGTTTTCCGTCCTTTGTCGGACAAGGAAAAGCACGAGCTTTCAAATCGCATCGTCAACTCAGGAGCTGACTTCGCATGGATTGCTCTTGGTGCGCCCCGCCAAGAAGTTCTCATGCATGAGCTTAAAGGCGGCCCTCAACCGTTGATGATAGGCGTTGGAGGCGCGTTCAATGTTCTCGCTGGCGTGGTGCCAGAGGCGCCGATATGGATGCAAAACCTGAGTCTCGAGTGGCTATACAGACTTATTCAAGAGCCAAAACGGCTTTTCAAACGATACCTCGTAACCAATACGAAATTCCTCTTTTACCAGTTTACAAAAGCCAAACGTAAGGAAGGCAAATAGATGAAAGATTCGACCACCTTTAAAGACAAGACCCTGATGATCACGGGCGGCACCGGCTCGTTCGGCAACACCGTGCTCAAGCACTTCATGAACACAGACCTGGCCGAGATCCGCATCTTCTCGCGCGACGAGAAGAAGCAGGACGACATGCGCCACCGCCTGCAGGAGAGGTCGCCGGAGCTCGCCTCCAAGGTGCGCTTCTTCATCGGCGACGTCCGCAACGCCCAGAGCGTCCGCGACGCCGTGCACGGCGTGGACTACATCTTCCACGCCGCCGCCCTCAAGCAGGTGCCCTCCTGCGAGTTCTTCCCCATGGAGGCCGTGCGCACCAACGTCATCGGCACGGACAACGTGCTCCACGCCGCCATCGACGAGGGCGTGGACCGCGTCGTGTGCCTGTCCACCGACAAGGCGGCATACCCCATCAACGCCATGGGCAAGTCCAAGGCCATGATGGAGTCCATCATCTACGCAAACGCCCGCAACGGCGCCGGCCGCACCACCATCTGCTGCACCCGCTACGGCAACGTCATGTGCTCGCGCGGCAGCGTCATCCCGCTGTTCATCGACCGCATCCGAAAAGGCGAGCCGCTGACGGTCACCGACCCCAACATGACCCGCTTCCTCATGAACCTGGACGAGGCGGTCGACCTGGTGCAGTTCGCCTTCGAGCACGCCAACCCCGGCGACCTGTTCATCCAGAAGGCGCCGGCGTCGACCATCGGCGACCTCGCCGAGGCCGTCCAGGAGGTCTTCGGCCGCGTGGGCACGCAGGTCATCGGCACCCGCCACGGCGAGAAGCTCTTCGAGACCCTCATGACCCGCGAGGAGCGCCTGAGGGCCGAGGACATGGGCGGCTACTACCGCGTGGCCTGCGACTCGCGCGACCTGAACTACGACAAGTTCGTCGTGGACGGCGAGGTGGAGACCCAGGCCGACGAGTCCTACACCTCCCACAACACCGAGAGGCTCGACGTTGCTGGCACCATCGCCAAGATCAAGACCGCCGAGTACGTGCAGCTTGCCCTGGAGGGCCGCGAGCACGAGGCGGTGCAGTAGGGTGCGCGTCCTCGTCACCGGCGCCAGGGGCTTCGTCGGGAGGAACCTCTGCTGCGCGCTGAAGAACATAAGGGACGGCAAGGACCGCCGCGCCAAATACCAGCAACTCCTCCCCCTGGAGGTCATGGAGTACGACGTCGACTCGACCCCCGGGGAGCTGGAGGACTTCTGCTCCCGCGCCGACTTCGTCTTCAACCTGGCCGGCGTCAACCGCCCAAAGGAGCAATCCGAGTTCATGGAGGGCAACTTCGGGTTCGCCTCCGCGCTGCTCGAGACGCTCGAGCGCCACGGGAACAGATGCCCCGTCATGCTCTCCAGCTCCGCGCAGGCGAGCCTGTCGGGCCGGTTCGAGGGCTCTGTCTACGGCGAGTCCAAGCTCGCGGGGGAGGGCCTGTTCCGCGAGTACTCGGAGCGCACCGGGGCCCCGGTGCTCATCTACCGCTTCCCCAACCTCTACGGCAAGTGGTGCCGCCCGCGCTACAACTCCGCCGTGGCCACCTTCTGCGACGCCGTCGCGAACGGCCGCCCCTACACCGTGAACGACCCCTCCGTGGAGCTGGAGCTCCTCTACATCGATGACCTCGTGGATGAGATGCTGGGCGCCCTGCTGGGGCGTGAGCACCGCTGCGGCTACGAGGGCATCGAGCGCGTCGACGGCGACGGGTTCTGCTACGTCCCCGACACCGACGTGAAGACCCTGGGCGAGATCGTCTACCTGCTGGGCACTTTCCGCGACAGCCGCGAGACGCTGTCGGTTCCCGACCTCACCGAGGGCTCCTTCTCCAAGAAGCTCTGGAGCACGTTCCTGTCCTACTACGAGCCGGGAAACTTCTCCTACGGCCTCAGGCCCAACGCGGACGCGCGCGGCTCGTTCACCGAGTTCCTGCGCACGCCCGAGCGCGGCCAGGTCTCCGTCAACGTCTCCAAGCCCGGCATCACCAAGGGCAACCACTGGCACATGAGCAAGTGGGAGAGGTTCCTGGTGGTCTCCGGCACCGCGTCGATCAAGCTGAGGAAAGTAGGGGAGGATGCCGAGGGGAACCCGTTCCCCGTCGACGAGTACATAGTTTCTGGGTCTGACATGCGCGCCGTGGAGATGATCCCGGGCTACACGCACTCCATAACCAACCTGTCCGACACCGAGGACCTCGTGACGGTCATGTGGGCCAACGAGTCCTTCGACCCCGAGAACCCCGACACCTACTACGAGGAGGTCTAGCCGCATGGGCTCTTTTTCGCGGTCGCTTCTATGTTTTGGCCGCAGTGTGAAAGCGCTTCCTCGTAAAGCTATAGTTCAGCCCCTCGTTAAACGGTCTTTTGCACGGTGCGGAAAGGGTTTCTCGCTTGGAAAGCGTTGCGATTTGCAAGGCTTGGAGAACATTTCAGTCGGTAATGATGTGTCATTTGGGCCCGATACAAGAATTTGGACAACGGGCGCAGAAGTAATTATCGGTAACGATGTTATGTTTGGCCCACATATAACTCTAATCTCTGGTGATCATCGCACTGATGTCAAAGACAAGCCTATGCGAGCTGTAAGGCCAACTGAAAAATTACCCAGTAATGACCAAGACATTGTTGTTGGTAACGATGTTTGGATTGGGGCAAACGTTACGATTTTAAAAGGTGTGCATATTCCCGATGGAACAGTAATTGCTGCTGGTGCGCTCGTCGTTCGTAGCCCTTATGAAGAAAATTGCATTTGGGGGGGGGTTCCCGCACGTCTAATCGGGAGACGATTTGATGACTAGGAATAAGACGGAGTTTGGCACCTTAAGTATGTTTGGTGTTGATCCGAGCTGTTTAGGAGGCATTAGTACGCTAACGCGCATGCTTTCTTTTGAGCTAGATAGATGCGAGCAAGTTGATTTTTGCTATTTAATAACGACCAATCAGGGAAATGCCCTTCAAAAGATCCGTTGTTTTGTAAGCGCGCTCTTAAAGGCCCGAAAACGCTTTTCAACCGGCGAAGGAATTGTTCATATACACATGGCTGATAATGCGAGCGTGATCAGGTCGTGCGTTATCATATTCCTAGCTAAAAGATATCGACAGTCTGTCGTACTTCACATTCACTGTGACTTGGCAAAGATTAGATCTCGGTCCTCAAGTCATATGAAAAAGCTGATAGATTGGTCGCTATTAAAATCAGATCGCATCATTGCCCTAGGAACATATCTGAACCCCTTGTTCCAAAAATTGGATTATCCAAGTGAGCGTGTATTAATTCTTCCCAATGCCGTTTCTTGTCCAGATGAGAATTTATACACGCCGGGCCGCACTAGAGTTTTATTTCTGGGAAATATCTCTAAGGACAAGGGCGTCTTGGATTTATTGGATGCGCTCGTTCTGATCGATGACAAGCTTGACCCAGAACTAATTTTCGAACTGTGCGGTAGGGATCACATCAAGGTTCAAGTTGAAATTGAAAAACGAAATCTTTCTCATCGTGTTAAATATTGCGGCATCGTAGAGCCCAATCGTAAGTTCTTTTCGAAATATCTTCTAAACGTACTGCCTTCTCATCACGAGGCAATGCCATTTTCGCTTCTTGAGGCTTCAGCTTATGGGATCCCTTCTATCGCATCATCAGTCGGGTCAATCTCCGAGATTATCGATAATGGAGACTCAGGTTGGCTAGTAAATGCCCAGGACACTCAAATGCTTGCGAACACGCTCGTGAATGTGCTGTCAAATCCAGAAGCGATATCGGTTGCGGGAAGCCGTATATATAACAAGGTGCGTGAATGCTACTCATTTCAGGCGTATCTTCAAACACTATTCGCTCTATATAGGGAGTTGATAGCTTGATTTCAATGGCAAAGGCCCTAAATGCCGCCGATCAAAATATCGTCTCCGAAACAGGAATGGCGGCTAGACCAATTGTATTGATTGTTGCAACGTATATTGTGACTACTTTACTTCAAGGTGCTCTTGGCTCTATTCCTATTAATAAGATTCTTGGATTCGCTCTTGTAGTTCTACTTATATTTGAATGGGTTTCAACTCGCAGATCACATCTGTCCTATTTGGGCCTGCTCTGCTTCGTTCTTCTGTCACTCCATTCAACTCTTGTTATGATAAGCGCTTCTCAGGAGCTAAACGACTTGGTGTATCTCGCAAGCACAATGTTGATGATCTCCCTTATATGTTCGCCTAGGTTTCGAACATCTATTTTAGAAGCATTGCTCCAATATCGAACTTATATATCTGTTGTCGTAATCTTTTCATCCATGTTTCTTCTTTTACTACTTGCAACTGGCACTGGTTATGTTGTCGCATGGGGAGAAGCCCCCTACTTTAAGGGGCTATGCAATACAGAACACACTCTTGCGTCTATATGTACTCTTTTGCTTGTCCTTATTATTTTTCTCGTTCGGACTAATGGATCTAAGGCTGTATATTGCGGGTGCTCGCTTGTCATCATATATGCGACGCTGGAGACTGGCGCCCGAACGTTTCTTGTGCCAGTTCTTATTTGTTTGCTGCTACTCATTCAAAATCTATTTGCTTACAAATGGACTAAAGCTGCCTTGCTACTCCTTGTTTTATTTTTTGGAGAGGCCGTATTTCTGAAGTCTGGAATGGCTAATAAATTTGAGTTTGCTAGCGGAAATATATACGCAGACTCGCTGCTATCCGCAATTACTAATGGTAGAAACGAAATTTGGCTCACAGATATCCTGGCATGGGCTAATTCTGGTTCAATGGGCATAGCTTTTGGAAACGCTTTTTCAACAATCTATGAGCTCAATAAACGTGCGCTCAGTCTTTATATTTGGGCTCATGACGACTTGGTAATGTTGCTGTATGGATTTGGCCTAACTGGTCTTTGCCTATATCTTGCATGCTTATGTGCTTTATTTCATTCGTTGTTCGCTTCTTTAAATAAGGGTGCAGCCGTACTCCTCACCGTTTTCATTTTATTTCCGTTGCTATTAAATGGATTTTTTCCTTATCAACATCTTGTCTACGCATTTGTTCTTCTTTATTCAATCTGTTCGCATGAATTAATCCCTAGAAAGGATATCTGATGTCGAATAACAACTATCTGCTGACCTTTCACATGACGTGGAGCTATGGCGCATGTTTGCAAGCATTTGCAACTCTAGAAGCACTTAAGAATGTTGGTTGCAAGGCGGAGATTCTCAATTTCATTAATCCTTATGAGCGAAAAGGAAATGAGACTCCTTTCCAGCTCATCAAGGATGGTGATTTTAAAGCTGGCCTTATAGCAGCGGCCAAAAATACCATTTTCCAGCGTGCAAAGCTGCATGCGCGCGCTTTTAAAAAATTCCATTCGAGGCTCCCTCGAACGGAACGGGTGTATACTTCGTGTGCTCAAATGGCTGATATTGAAGCTGATGCGCTAATCGTCGGCAGCGATCAGGTTTGGAATCCTTTTATTACCGGCGGCATTGAGCCCGCTTTTTTTCTTCAATTCGGCAAAGCAACTCGCCGTCTTTCACTTGCTTCGAGTCTCGGTAGTCATATCTATAACGAGATAGAGCAACAAGAAATTCGAGAGTACCTTACTAAATTCGATGCGATAAGCGTGCGAGAAGCTCATGCAGTAGAGCAAATCGCGCCGTTGACGGATAAGCCAGTATTTAGGTGTCTCGATCCAACTTTACTTCTTGATCGTGAATATTGGCGTACTTTTTCCCAAAAGCCCGAAGGATTTAAAGGGAATGAACGATACATTCTGGTTTTCAATCTCGCGAGCAGAACCGATAAAGAAATGGAACTTTGGAAGCGTTTCTCAATAAATTCGGGACTGCCTCTTTGGCGACTTAGCAACAATACCTTTAAGGATAAGGTTTTCGATAGGCTCCTATTGGGTATGACCCCAGAGGAATTCGTTTGGCTTATTGATCACGCTCAATATGTGATTACTGATTCATTTCACGGAACGGCGTTTTCAGTGAATATGGGTAAGCCGTTCGTCGCTATGGAACCTATTCGAGGTAATCGTGCCCGAATTGTTGATTTGCTTAATTTAGTTGGAATGGATAATCGCATGCTGGCTGAAAGTGCATGTGAGCTTCCTAGTATCGATTTAGACTATAGCTATGCTGAATCAGCCCTTTGCGAGGAGCGCTCTCGATGCATGTCGTGGATTAAGGGTGCCTTAAATGACTAGTAATCAGGATATTTCATGCGTGGGTAGAGCATGCACTGGCTGTGCTGCATGTTCCGATGCGTGTCCTGTCGATTCAATCTCTATGGTCCCAGATGCGGAAGGCTTTGTTTATCCCTCGATAAACGGTGCATCGTGTCTTGCTTGTGGTAAATGCCTCAGAGTATGCCCTGCTGTCTATCGCTGCACGTTGCGCCCAATTTCAAATATGTATGCAGCATTTTCTAATGACCATCAGCTGAGAAATGAGAGCAGTTCGGGCGGTGTATTTTCCACGTGCGCACGCTATGTTGTCGATCATGGAGGAATCGTAGTCGGAGCAGCGGTTGATTCAACTGGGCACGTTTATCATCGCCTTATAACTAACTCAAATGAAATTTCGTTTCTTCAGAAATCAAAGTACGTTCAAAGCGATTGTCAGGGAATATATTGTCAAATTGAAAAATGTCTTAAATCTGGTAGAAGGGTCTTATTCTCAGGATGTCCTTGTCAGGTTGCTGGCTTGATTTCATATTTGGGAAAAGCATATGACAATCTGATTACGATGGATTTGATTTGTCATGGAGTACCCTCTCCGAGGGTATGGGAAGACCATGTCGAGTCAATTACTGGTGGAAAACCAGCTCAAAGCATTACATTCAGAAGGAAAGACGTCTCTGCGAGAACGACTTTTTCAGTTGATATTAATGCGCCCGGTTTGCGATATAAAGGACGAGATGAATTTGACGATCCGTATATGGCGCTGTTTGTTACGGGGTCAGCAAATAGGGAAAGCTGCTATACGTGTAAATACGCCAGTTCTGAACGCGTTGGTGATGTGACCATTGGCGACTGCGCGTCATCGAATTGCTACCCAAAGTTCTATCCCTGGGTTCAGCTTTCTTCAATTTCCTTAAACACTGAAAAGGCTAGAAATTTCTGGTCAGAGGTAGAGAGCCTTTTTACCTTCGTTCCTATTGATTATCAACGGGAAATTCAATTGAATGCTCAGCTTTCACATCCAGTAGTTCGACCTGGTTTGAGAGACAACGTATACAGGCGGATACATGAGACGGGCATCGCGTCAGTTGCTGCCGATGTCACACCTTCTCGTACAATTAAAAAGAAACTCAAAAGACTCGTTAAGTATTTAGTTCCCAACGTAGTACGTGGACGTCTCATTAAATTGAAAGCAATAGTTCATGATCGATAATTCCAAGAAGCAACTTCTTAAAAATACGTTATTTCTGTATATTCTAACGTTTTCATCTCAAGTTCTCGCTCTGATCACAATTCCATATCAAACACGCGTGCTTACACCGGAAACTTATGGTGTCGTTGGCGTCGCCATTTCTGTTATGACGTTTATGTCGCTTGTGCTAGATTTTGGAATTCTTTTATCTGCAACATCAAAAGTCGCACAGTATGCTGAAGATACTGTATTTCTTTCACATCTTTATGGCAATGTGTTCGCTCTAAAAGGCATTTCAGCTATTATCTGTGGATGTTGTTTGGCGGTAGCATGCTGCTCGTCTCCATACCATAGCCGATATTTCCTACTCTACGCTCTCTATTATTTAGCTTATGTCGCTGCTGCGATGCTGCCTGATTATTTATACCGAGGGCTTGAGCGCATGAAAGTCATAACGTTCAGGACTGTAGCGATACGCGCTTTTGCAACTGCGTGCACATTTATATTTCTCCACTCAGACAGTGACGTTTTAGCGCTTCCGATCTGTCTGTTAGTTGGAAATGTTACGGCGCTAGCGGTATGTCTTAGGTATGATCGTAGAGTCTTTGGCATACATCTTCACCGCCCCACGGTTGTCGAGGTGCGGTTACTTGCGAAGGACTCTTTACCGTTTTTCTTTTCACGCATTTCTTCCACGGTATACTCAACAGCAAATCCAATTGTTCTCAATATGTTCTACGCAGGCTTGCCAGTTGTTGGATTCTATTCTGCCTCAGAAAAATTCTTGTCCGTTTCTAAGTCAATCGTTTCCCCTATTGCGGATAGCCTATATCCGTATATGGTTAAAAACAAAGATTTCAGGCTTGTTAAGAAAATATTGCTTACTACAACTCCTTTTATTGTTGTAGGGGCTGCAGTGCTGTATATCTATGCGAATCAAATTTGCGAATTTGTTTTTGGACCAAGCTATGTAGAGGCCGGCATGATAGTGCGCTGTCTACTTCCAGCAATAATGGTGATATTCCCGTCGTACGTTATTTGTTTTCCCGTGCTTGTCCCTCTAGGCCTTTCATCAAGGGCAAATTTTTCAAATTTTATTGGTCTCTGCGTTCAGCTGCTTGCACTTATCATTCTTGTTGTAACTGATTATTTTAATGTCTATACAATGTGCCTCGCGACAAGTGCTGCCGAGGTGTCGGTATTTATCTACCGCTTATCCGTAATCGCAAGATATCAAAAAACCGCTAAAAGCATGAATTCGCGTTAAATATCAGCTATAACAAATTGTAATGAATGGGGCTCTCATGTTGAGTAACGATAATTCTAAAGTTAATTTTTCTAACGACGGCCGTCTGAAGCTGCTGATCATCGTGGGCACACGCCCCGAGGTCATCCGCCTGTCCGAGGTCATCAAGAAGTGCCGCCGCCACTTCGACTGCCTGTTGGCGCACACCGGGCAGAACTACGACTACACCTTGAACGGCATCTTCTTCTGCGACCTTTCGCTGGACGACCCCGACGTCTACCTGGACGCCGTGGGCGCGGACCTGGGCGAGACGGTCGGCAACATCATCGCGGCCTCGTACAAGCTGATGGTCCAGGTCCAGCCCGACGCGCTGCTGATCCTGGGCGATACCAACAGCTGCCTGTCCGCCATCGCGGCCAAGCGCCTGCACATCCCCATCTTCCACATGGAGGCGGGCAACCGCTGCAAGGACGAGTGCCTGCCCGAGGAGACCAACCGCCGCATCGTCGACGTGATCTCCGACGTCAACCTGGCCTACTCCGAGCACGCCCGCCGCTACCTGAAGGACACCGGCTGCGCCCCGGAGCGCACCTACGTCACCGGATCGCCCATGGCGGAGGTCCTTCGCGCGAACCTTGATAAGATCGAGGCCTCGAACATCCTCTCCGAGCTCGGCCTTGAGCCCAAGCGCTACATGCTGCTCTCGGCCCACCGCGAGGAGAACATCGACACCGAGGCGAACTTCACGAGCCTGTTCACCGCCATCAACGCGCTCGCGGAGAAATATGACATGCCGATCCTGTACTCCTGCCACCCGCGCTCCCGCAAGCGCCTGGAGGCCACCGGCTTCAAACTGGACCCGCGCGTGCGCATGCACGAGCCCATGGGCTTCCACGACTACAACTGCCTGCAGATGAACGCCTTCGCCGTTGTGTCCGACTCCGGCACCCTGCCCGAGGAGTCCAGCTTCTTCGCGAGCGTCGGCCGCCCGTTCCCGGCGGTGTGCATCCGCACCTCCACCGAGCGCCCCGAGGCCCTGGACAAGGCATGCTTCACGCTCGCCGGCATCTCAGAGAGGGGGCTGCTCCAGGCCGTCCACACCGCCGTCGAGCTCGACGCGGAGGGGTCGCTGCCCGAGGCCCCCGTGCCCGACTACGCCGACGAGACCGTGTCCACCAAGGTGGTCAAGATCATCCAGAGCTACACCGGCGTCGTGGACAAGATGGTGTGGAGGAAGATTTAAGGATATTATTGCTAATTTGCCAATATGAAAGGGAGAATCGCTAACAAAGGATTCATATTTCAGCAGGCTGAGGCTGATGAATATCTACTGTTAAGAATGAGTCTAAACTGTAACAAATTCTTTCGTGTTTACCCCCAATGTTTCAAGTAGTTGAAGTGTAGACGCTTGACCCTATACGCCGGAATCGGCAAGGAGGACTTATATGTTGATAATTGAGGGTGTTTCCTGTACCGGCAAAACAACGCTGTGTAAGTTACTTGCCGAGCGATACGGCTTTTTTGTTGCTGACGAAGGGGTTCGCTATCTTGAGCGGTCGTTCGGTAAATCGCGTGAGGAGATATTGCGCGTTCCTTCTTCTATTGATGAAGAAAGACACAACCAGGATCTTCTGTTCGATGCTGAAAGCATTAAGTTGCATGAGGCATTTGCAGCTGCTCAACGCGGTCGGGATGTAGTTCTCGATAAATCGGCCCTTTCGATTATGGCTTCTGCCTATGCTTTCGGGAAGACCAAAGGCATGTTTGGCGATATTGATTACGCCCGCCGGAAGATGGTCGGTTTGATTGATGAGTTCGGCATTGCCGCGTTTGGTGAAGTCAAGATTGCCTTGCTGGATCTCGATCTTGACTCAAGACGAAGCAGGCGTGCAAAGAGAAATACTGCCCTTGCCGACGTGTGGCTCGATGACGGAATAACATCGTTGCAGCACTCGTTCCTCATGGAGCTACTGTCACTCAAGCTGGTCGATGGTAGGGTGTTTTTCAGCGATGCCAGCGATTTGGAACACCAGGTTATGGAATTCTACGGAGTGTAATCATGATTGAACAACAGACGATTTGGGATAAACGTTTCAGCGGCGGCAAGCAATACGTCTACGATACCGACTGGATTGACTCCTATCTGGGGGTTTTCAAGTCGCGAGGTTACAGGGACATATTAGAACTTGGCTGTGGCGATGGGAGGTGCGCCGCCGCTATGAGCAAGGCCGGATTTAATGTCCTGGCGACGGATATTTCTATCGTGGCTATTAAAAAGGTTGCATCGGCAATGCCAGACGTAGCTACTGAGTGTGTCGATATGTCTAATCACCTTCCTTATGACGCTGGGTCATTCGACGCCGTGGTATCAAACCTAAGTTCTCATTATTTTTCTTCTGAAAAGACTGCCGAAATCTACGCCGATGTGCATCGCGTCCTTAAACCGGGCGGCATTTTTCTCTTGAGAGTGAATGACGACAGGGAATATCAAATCAATAAATTGAACGATACCGTTGAGGAACTCAGTAAGAACTACGTGCTGTCTTCGAATGGCAAGCGGAAGCATTACTTCGATACGGATGATTTGAAGGGTTGCTTGTCTTGTTTTTCCAACGTTGTGCTTGATAAAGGGTCTTTCCGGTGCAATGGACGAAAGAAGTATGTGCTTGAAGCCGTTGCGTACAAGGAGTGAGCCTCTGTGCCGTACATTGATGTCATGTTGTGCTTTATTGTAGGCGTTATAGAGATAGCTCTTGGACTGAGATCCTTCACACGGACTATTTGCAGCGTGTTACATCGATCGGTAGCCGTAAGTTTCAATCCTCTTGAAAGGGAGCCGAAGCTACTCATTCTAATTCCTTGTCTTGATGAGCAGGCACGAATTTATTCTACATTGAACTCGGTTTGCGGCGAATTCGCTTCGATTGGCGCTAAGGTTGTCGTTGTGACCTGCCAGAGAGAGAAGCCTGTTAACGGCTTGAATACTGCCGATATTGTTTTCCGTTTTGCAGATGATACTGGGCATAACGTTTCCGTCTGCGAATATCCCGGTGATGGATACATGGCTGATCAGCTAAATTATGCTTTGGCTTACCTCGATAGGAATTGGGATTACTGTCTCATTTACAATGCTGATAGCAAACCCGCCCCTGGGACGGCACTTGCTTTCCAGCAAGCCATGCTGGCTGGATTTCCTGTCATACAGCAGTATTCAGCGATGACCGCGAACATCGGTCACCTTAGTGGGCTCATGAAAGGTTTCTCGCTCTATCAGACCAATTTTGAGCTAAAGGTCGGTTATCTGGGCAGTCTATTTCCCTCCCTTTTGACAACTCCATATGTTGTCGGACACGGTCTAGTTATGAGCTCCAAAGTTCTTGACAAGCTTGAATTCACGAACGAACACTGGTGTGAAGATATTTGCCTTAGTTTCAGCTTATTCAATCAAGGAATTGATATCCATCCTATCTCAGTGTTGGAGAGATGTGAATGCCCGCCTTCTTTTCAAGCTCAAATCGTGCAGCACTCGACGTGGTTCAAAACTGCCTTTGATGTGATAGGAATTGCTAGGACAGAGCTTAAGGGTCATTCGCTGTCATTGAGGGGTTTTCGTTATTTGTTTATACGGTTTATTCGCTCCTTAATGTGGTTGATTTCACCGTTATTGATAGTCTTGACATTTGGTTTGCCTGCGTTTGTCGGACGTTTTGAAATATCCTTTCTGTCGTTAGTATCGTACCTGTTAATGTGCGCCTTAGAATACGGGTCTACCATTTTGCTCTTGTTTTCGCTGGACGGGGGCGGAATCTCTCATAGTGATGCAGTCACGGCGTTTGCTTGGATTCCGTTAGCGCGGTTCCTTTCTTGCGTCGGTCCTTGGCGGTCTTTCACCGTTAAAGAAAAGAGGAGAACTCCTCAGGCTTAAGTCGAAAGTCCGCGATTAATCGGATAGGGCTATGTCCACTACTTCTAATCGCATAGACTCTCCACTCATAATTAAATACATGAGTGCTGAGAATCTGCGAGACTTAATCGTAAGCTAACTAGTACCAGCCCTTTTCGTATTAAAGGAGGCACATATTGAGCGGCATCTTAGACAACCAGACGAAGCTCGTGAGGTCCTTTGCGAACGATTTTCGTAAGGCGATTGAACGAGCTCTAGAGGCCGACAGACTATGTCGTACTGTAATTGGGTCCTTTCCAAGCGGTTGTTGCGGATACACAAGTGATTTACTCCAAAGGTATCTAGCCGAGAAGGGCATAGCAACGCAGTATGTATCTGGAACGTATCGTGATTGCTCAACAAATGATTCGCAGTCACATGCGTGGCTTGAACTTACTGATGGCACCGTAGTTGATATTACCGGCGACCAGTTTCGCAATAAGCCGCGTCCCTTACAGAATGACTCTCCGGTTTACTGTGGCAAGCCGAATGATTTTTACAATCTATTTGAACTTGACCCGCCTTGTGAATACGAGGGCACCTATTCAATGAATATCGATCGTAAGGAGAAGGAAGCGTACGATATTATCTGCAAGCATCTTTAGGTCTGCGTGTACGTATTTATATCGTTGCAGCTATTTTGTCATTTTATGTCGAATGAGTATGTGCTCGCTTGAGCACTGATGAACGTCGCGAAACAACACTGGCGTCATTACGTTTGGGCACCGGGGTCGTCATGGGCTCTGGTGCCTTTTATTTGTCAACATGCGGCATCGCGCCGTTGCCGCATGTTGACCCAGACCATGTTGTGTACCATCCTATCCTTGACCGCGTTCGATTGGTCCCCGACGCCGAGCCTCGGGTGCCAGTCCTACTTCTTTATCTGGGTGCAGAAGACGGTGGAGGCGGTCTGCCGTGCCACAGCTCCAGCAGCATCGAACTGAACTCGCTGTCTGGCTTGTCGAGCGACCACTCGCTTCCTCGCTGTCTCCAGCACGTCTTGGACGCTGTTCTCCGAGACGTGGGCTGTGCGGGCGATTGCGTTCTGCGACAGACCGTTCACAGTCCTAAGCTTCAGGGTCTCCCTGGCCCTGGTCCTTCCCGCCATGTGGAACCTCCTCGTTCACTCAAGTGCATGGTAGCCCGAGCGCAACGGGGCTCGCGGCGGGGCGTTTAATCGCGATGCCGAGTGGCAATGTTAGGCAGGGTGGACGTCGGCGCCGATCCGCAATATAGGCGGTGTCGAAAGGTCCTGGGATTCAGCTGTGCATGTTGACCTCGCCCATGCCAAGCCGGGGATCATCCGTACATGTCAGAACACATATGGAATGGCCATGCTAATATGCAATTATTAACGTGTTGGCCCAACAGATTTCTTCGAGCTGATTTATGAAGCTGCTCTTTTGGAACATAAATAAGAAAGACAATGCCGATCTTGCCCTTACGTTTATGCGAGAG
Organism: Collinsella aerofaciens; assembly: GCF_015557435.1. Classification (GTDB taxonomy): domain Bacteria; phylum Actinomycetota; class Coriobacteriia; order Coriobacteriales; family Coriobacteriaceae; genus Collinsella; species Collinsella aerofaciens_Z. The sequence continues at coordinate 3,351 of NZ_JADNOH010000010.1, read as the reverse complement.
GAAGAGATCGGTGTTGCTGCTTTTGCTGAGTTTTCTGGCACTGACTTTTCTGCTGAGTTGTTAATGAGTTCTGGATATCGCCCAATTAGCCACGGTGGGTGTGACAAAGTAATAGTTTTTGCTCGAGAGTCCATTGAGGTACTTGAGTGCTATGAGGAATCTCGGTTTACCGTGTTACCAATGAAAATGGGCGAAACCTATTTTGTTGTTGCCGCGGCTCATCTTGTTGATCGTATGTCTTCGGCTGATCCGGAACCACGATTATTGGATATTCGCAAAATGATGGATGTAATTCACGGATACGAATTCAAGGCATCAATTAACAAGACAATCGTTATGGGTGACTTAAACGCAAATCCATACGATAAGGAATTGCTTCTCCCTAACGCGTTTAACGCAATGCTATTCAAGGAAATAGTAAGAAATAAGGCTACAAGAACGTGGTGTGGAAACGAATACCCTTTTCTGTATAACCCAACAGTTCATTGGTTGTCGGAGGAGTCGGAAAACTACGGTTCCTTTTACTACTCTGGAGATTGCACCAGTCCTATTTGGAACTGTTTTGACCAAGCACTGGTGAGCCCCGAATTGATGGACCGTATTAATTCTTACAGCTATCTAAAGAAAATAGGGGAGAAGAATCTGATTGCAAAAGTACGCCCTGATAGCAAGATAAGCGACCATTTGCCGCTGTTAGTTGATATCGATTTGAGTTAGGTGAGTTATTTATGTCTTCCGGTGAAAATCCTTGGGTAGAGGTGCTTTCTCAACCCCAACAAAAGTCAACAGGAGATATCGTTCCGTATTTCAATGAACAGGCCAAGTTGTTGTCGCAGGCATCTGACGGTAAGGTTAAAGGGCTTTTTTCTCAAACTTCTGAAATCAACATAACATTGTCCCCAACGCTGGAGGCGCTTAGTGCTATGTCCAAGGTATTCCAAGACGTAGCGTCTGCCAGCGCATTAGATCAAACTCCAAAAGTCGACCTTATGAATGCAGACGACTTGTACAAGAAGAATTCCTATTGCTTCGAGATTCGTTCGGATAGATATCGATTCAGGGTATTCACCATTGAATTCGATCCGTCGTACCCTGTCGTCATGTCCATCGACCGAGGCGTGTGCAACGATCTTGAAAAGATCCATGACCGTTATAAGTTCAAAGAGGCCGAGCCGTGCAACGTCACAATACAAGACGATGAAGATCTTGACCGTGTTTTCAATCAACTTCTAAAGAGCGAGAAGCTGGTTTACATTTGTAATCGACTGATGAATGAGGCTAATTAAAGCAGATTGTCGCAATCGTGCAGACAACGGAGATTGGTCAGACCAAGTGGTCCGTAAAGGCCTCGTTGCAGAAAGTAAATTTAAATTGTTATGTAACAGCGCCCGCTTCGAAAATGCTCTACCGGGCTGGGTACACCTTTTTACGATGAAGAGTGCACCCGATAGTCATAAACTTCAGCTTTATTCAAGAATGTCATGAAGCTTGTGATGGGCAAGGCATGTCCGTAGTCATACGCGAACGTACGCTGGATGAGAAGGGTTTCTTAGCGTCCGAAGTCGCTGATGTTACATAGACGGCCTATTGGAAAATATCTTAACTAGACCGGGAGGTTGAAATGGTATTTTCCTACGCTGAAAACTCTTTACTTAACATGCATCTTAGTATTTTTAATTGACCATCAACAGGAATAAAATTACTCCAACGTTAATTTGATTGCTTTAGGAGATGCTTTAATGCCCGGGTTATTCGCGATGCACTCACTTGTTGTCTATAGGCTTTGGGCGAACACCTATAGACACAAAGAGGAAAGGCTTGATGTCTCGAATTTCGGTGATAGGCCTCTAGCGGACTACATTTTCAGCTTTGTAAACGACAGCAATGTTCCTTTTCAAGTGAATGAAGGCGAGCGCTTCATACAGTTTGATTCTTATAGACAAATTAATGACAGTGTTTTGATCAATCTGAAATCTGGTCGAGCAGGACTTCGGGTTGATGTCGTTGATACAAGAACAAAGGCCGATAGCGGCATTTCCTACACAGAAGAAATGGCCGGCATGGTTCCTTCTAGACTTCTTATTAAATGTACCCCTGGATTTGGCTATGCGCTGATTGGGATCGAATCAGTTCCAAATGGCGGAGGAGCCTCAGTGCCCGTTACAGCACTAAAGAATTATATTGCCAGTCATTCTACTGGAATATCCTTAAAATCAGAGCGAGTGCAGGAAAGGTCTGCATTAGACGCATTTACAGGTGTAGAACAATTCGAACTTAGGCGTTATCGCCCCTCCAAAAACATTGAAGACAGTACAGTGGCAAACGTAGGAACTATATCATTCGTAGCTAAGCATAAAAGAGGCCTTCGCATCCCTCTATCGACAATTGATATGATTAAAGACAAGAATGCCGTCGCGGAGTACTTTGGTGTTACAAGCAACTATTCTGGCAGAGAAGAAGTTTTAGCCACGCTAAAGCAACGTGACGGAAAAACTAAGACGTTTATGCTTGATAAAGAATTTGCAGTTCCCATAACTGAAGTGTTAAATGAATCTGGACAGCCGCCACTTTCTGATGATGAGTTTGTCGCCGTTTGTCTTGATAGCTTCGCTAGAGCAGAGGACGTCTTCAATAGAGACAAATAGTCTATTACGTTACTCCGGAAGGTCGATAGTATGGGCAAAATAAACTTCTGGGCAATTCTAATAAAATATATTGATACACTCCGCGATTACCGAACTAATAAGATATCGCCCGGTGATGTTACTGTGCAACTTGTTATTCCTGCCTTGCTATCTGTGGCACTATTTTTTAAATGGTCTGATGGCTGGGTTATCTGCGAAGATTTAATAACGAATCTTATTAGCTGCATTTCTATAATTTCTGGTCTTATGTGTGGTGTTGCCGTACTTCTCTTTCAATTGCGCTTGCAAATGGGCTCTCAAAAAGATCCAAAGCCACTCGATCGCGAGTTTACGTTGGTTGACGAATCTTTCCATATATCTATGTGGGTTGTTTTGGATGGACTTTTAGTTGTTGGTTTTTTATGCATTGCCCCATTGACCAAGAACATCAATGAGTTTTTTTCCAGGTTGTTATTCTGTCTTGCCGCCTTCTTTCTTCTTAACTTTCTACTCGTCACGCTCATGGCTTTAAAACGAATTAGTGCTGCATACACAACGTTTTCACGCGGCTGGAAAATGTAGCCCCCAACCCCATGACTTTTTTATAGATAGCGTTTCACGACCTTCGCATGCGTAGAAGAATCCCAACTTGCCGCGAAAAGTTCTAATAACAAAAGACGATATGAGAAAGCCATTGGGGCCGCCTCCCCCGCGGCGCAGCTTCTTT
>NZ_JADNOH010000066.1 GCF_015557435.1 Collinsella aerofaciens | reverse complement strand
CTCATCCGGTCCGACCGGGCCGCGCGGCAAGGAGATATATTGCCAGACCGGAGGGCACCCGTGGGCGGGAATCGCGCACTCCATATTTTGTTCACAAATGAATAGATCCCTCAGCCGCATCACTGAGGTTAAAACTGAAGCATCGGCTTCTGATATTGGCGATGACCAGCTGTTTTATAGGTGTTAAGGCATCGGTCATCTCTGGTGCGCCACTTTACTCCAAAAGCATCAGCTATTTGTTTCCTGTCGGTAAAAGGCAGGTTTTGTTCGCCAAGCGTTCTTATATATAGAGAAAACCGGGTTCGAACCCATGCGGCGGTAACAAAAAAGCGACCAACCGGAGTCGATCGCCTTCTTTTCTATGGTGGGCCGTCAGGGGTTCGGCCTGCTTCGCAGGCGGCCGCCGCGGCGCTTCGCGCCTTGCGCGCTGCGCTGGCAAACGCTCACGCGTTTCCTCAGCTCCGCGCCCTTTCGGGTTCGAACCCATGCACCGGCAACAAAAAAGCGACCAACCGGAGTCGATCGCTTTCTTTTCTATGGTGGGCCGTCAGGGGTTCGAACCCTGGACCTTGGGATTAAAAGTCCCCTGCTCTGCCAGCTGAGCTAACGGCCCGCGGGTGGCATTGTACCACGGTCTGGGACTATTCCCAACTCCATTGGCCGTTCTGGAAAATCACAACTTCACGTCCATCAGGCGTAATGCCCGTGATATCGATGTCGTCTGTGCCGATCATAAAGTCGACATGCGTGCTCGAAACGTTGACGCCATGCTCCAGAAGTTCCTCTTTGGACATGTCGTATCCGCCTTCGATGCACTCGGGGAAACCGACGCCCAACGCAAGGTGGCAGCTGGCATTCTCGTCATAGAGCGTGTCATAGAACAGAACGCCGCTTTCGCGGATCGGAGTGTTCTTGGAAATGAGCGCGACCTCGCCCAGATGAGCGGCACCTTCATCGGTGTCAATAATGCTCGCAAGCGTCGCCTTGCCCACACGGGCATCGTAGTCCACTACGCGGCCGGCCTCGAACTTAATCCAAAAATCGTCAACCTTGTTACCGTGGTGAATGAGCGGCATAGCCGAATACACGATACCGTCGGCACGCATACGATCAGGCGAGGTGAAGACCTCCTCGGTGGGGATGTTGGGGAAGAAGGGGTGTCCATCGGGCGTCTTACCCTTGCCGCCGGCCCACTCGTGACCCTTCGTCATGCCAATCGTCAGATCGGTTCCATTTGCCGCGGTGTAATGTAGGCGGTCAAAACGATTGTCGTTCAGGAAACGCAGGTTCTTTTCGAATGCCGCGTCATGAAGCTCCCAGTCGCTCTCCGGGTCCTGGCCATCGGCACGAGCGGTGTGCAGAATCGCATTCCACAGCTTATAGATTGCAACCTCATCGGCGTCTCCCGGGAACACCTCGCGCGCCCATGCCACGACCGGAGCGCCAGCGATGCACCACGGGTTGATGTTGTAGTCCAGTCCACGGCGGAAGACCTTGCACTGCGTATTCCTTGCCTTAGAAGCTGCAGCAGGCTTGGCGGGATCGATGCCCTTAAGGGCGGCAGGGTCCGCACCCTCGATAAAGATAAAGCAGGCGCCGTCCTGGGCCAGGGAATCCAGCTGCAGGCGCTTCCACTCGGGCGTCTGCTCAAAATAGCTTTTATCGACATGCTCGTACGTGAGCCTCGTCACGGCATCATCGGCCCAAATGACCGTCACGTGACCAGCGCCGGCGGCATAAGCCTCCGCGACCACCACGCGGGCAAAGGGCGCGCACTCGACCGGAGACTGAACGACAACCTCCTGGCCGGGCTTGACGTTTACGCCCTTGCGGACAACCAGGCGCGCATAGTTTTTAATCTTGGGCTCCAGGGCCTTCATGCCCTCCAGGGCTTCTTCGACCGTCAGGGCAGCTCGAATCATGTGCCACTCCATCTATCTATAGAACAGTAAAAAGGCGCGCCGCTAAAACGACGCGCCTTATATCTTAGCGATATGTATGAATACAAACGCTACTTCTTCTTGGAGTCCTTCTTGTCCTCCTCGGCAGCCGCGCGCTCAATAAGAGCGTTGAGCTTGTTCTCGGACATGCCCTCGGCCTGCGTGCGGTACATGTTGCGCAGGGGACGGATACGAACGAAGTCGTAGATAAAGTCACCCAGGATGATGACATAGGACAAAACGATGCCGACCATCTGGACGGGGCTGGACACCATGCCAGCGGGAGCGAAGTACAGCGAAGCCCAAATGGCCACGACGAGCACCATGCCGATAGCGAGCACGGCCCACCAGATGCGGCGGCGCTTGGTGTAGTCCTCATCCTGCTTGAGAAGGATATTCGACACCGTGTAGATGCGATCCTCCTTGGCGCGCTGCTTAGCCTTGCGGGCGCGCTTCTCCTCTTTAGAGAGGCCCTCGAGGTTCTCGCCCTTCTCGAGCTCTTTGCGGCGTGCCTTAGACGAAGCCGGCACGACGCGGACAGAGCTCGCTGCCTGACGGACGGGCTTGGCGGATGCGGCGGACTTGCGCGCAACCCCGGTAACCTCGTGGGATTGCGTGCGCTTGTTCGTGGCGCTACGGGTACTCACTTATGCGTTCTCCTTCATGCTTGTGAACTGGGAGCCCGTGATGATCTGGAAGGCCTCGCGATAGCGCTCGGACGTGCCATCGATGACCTCGGCGGGCAGGTGCGGGGTCTCCCCCGTCATATCCCAGTTGGCTTTGAGCCAATTGCGGACGAATTGCTTGTCGTAGCTGGGCTGAATCTTGCCCTCCTCGTAGCTGGCGGCAGGCCAGAAACGGCTGGAGTCAGGCGTGAGGCACTCGTCGATCAGCGTGACCTTGCCATCGATGACACCAAACTCGAACTTGGTGTCGGCAATGATGATGCCACGGGTCGCTGCATACTCGGCAGCAGCCTTGTAAATCTTGAGGGACAGGTCGCGGATCTGCTCGGCAATATCCTCGCCCACGATTTCGCAGCAACGCTCGAACGAGATGTTCTCGTCGTGGTCGCCGATCTCGGCCTTCGTGGACGGCGTGAACAGCGGCTCGGGAAGCTTAGAGGCCTCGGTCAGGCCCTCGGGCAGCTGAATGCCGCAGACGGTGCCGTTCTCGTCATAGGTCTTCTTACCCGAACCTGTCAGATAGCCGCGGACGATGCACTCGATAGGAATCGTCTGGGCCTTCTTGACCAGCATGGCGCGACCGGCGAGATAGTCACGATACTCGGCAAACTCCTCGGGGAAATCCGCCGGGTCGATGGAGACGAGGTGGTTGGGAACAATGTCGGCAAATTTATCGAACCAGAATGCCGAGATGCGGTTGAGCACCTCTCCCTTAAACGGAATCTCGTCGGGAAGAATGAAGTCGAACGCAGAAATGCGGTCGGTGGCGACCATCAGCAGGTTTTCACCGGCATCGTAGATATCACGAACCTTGCCACGGGAATCCGGACGACGCTCCATCGTTGTCACGTGAGTCACTCCTTACCAAAATACGACAGTAATGCGGGCTCTTTCCCGCACGTTTTCGCAAACCCGGAGCGGCAGGGACGAAACCCCCTCCTTCACCGAATAGCGAAAAGCTAGTGCTCCATTGTAGTAGATGCCGCGTCCGCCGTGTGCTCGCGAGGCAGATGAATCGTAAAAGTCGTACCCTTTCCAAGCTCCGACTCCACGGATATGTAGCCATGATGGCGCTCGACGATCTGCTTGGTCACGGCAAGGCCCACGCCCAGGCCGCCCGCCTCGCGGGCACGACTGGCGTCGGCGCGCCAAAAACGACCGAAGATGCGCGACAGGTCGTCTTTGGCAATACCGATACCGGTATCCGAAACCGCGATGTTGACATGCTTGCGGTCGCTGAGCACCGACACCACGACCCAGCCGCCCTCGGGGGTATAGCGCATGGCGTTGCTCAGGAGGTTGATGACGCACTGGGTGATCATATCGGGATCGGCCTCGACGACATCGTCATGGCCCTGGGTTTCATCCGCAAAGCGCAGACGCAGATCGCGGTCGGCAAATAGACGCTCCTGACCATTCACGATCGAACGCACGAACGGCACCATGTCCACCGGTTCAAGATTGAGCGGCGCGGTGCTGTTTTCCATACGCGACAGGTCGAGCATCTGCTGCACCAGACGGGCCAGGCGGCGCGTCTCGGAGGCAACGGTCTCCAAATGCTCATCGTCGGTGGGATACACGCCATCCTGCATGGCCTCGACCGTTGCGAGCATGGCCATAAGCGGCGTGCGAAGCTCGTGTGCAACATCTGAGGTCAGGCGCTTCTCGTGTTTCATATCCTTCTCGAGCGAAGTGGCCATCTCATCGAAGGTCTCACCCAGCTGATCAATCTCGTCATCACCGCGCAAACCAGTACGAGCGGACAGATCGCCATCGCGAATTTGCTTGGCCGTGCTCGTAATACGATGAATCGGCTTGGTGAGCATGCGCGACACGAGCGATCCGATAACGACCGAAATGCAGATGGCCACAACCGCGGCGAGCGCCATGGCGTTAAAGGTCTTCTCCCTAAACGCAGAATCCGCCTTGGTAAGCAGGGCGTCGGAGCCGATTGCCCACAATTTGACCTGGCCCACATGCTCGCCGGAGGACGTTACGATCTCGACGTTGGCCACGCTGTCGGAGTCGGTGGGGGCGGAGGAGACCGGGCTGTGCGATGCCCTCTTGCCACTCGTGTCGTCGGTCGTTGCCTGATTTTCGCGCACATCGGCGGTAGCGCTAGCCGAAGGCCACGAGTCGTCGTAGACGATAACGCCCTTTTTATTGACGACTTGCATGCCAAGATCGTCGGACACCAGGCTCGATGTCGCGACCGTGCGAAGCTCGCCCGCGGTCCAGTTGCCGTTTTCCTCGTACGATGTCGCAAGCTTTTCGGCAGCGGAATTGGCGATCTCGACGATATTGGAGCGCGTGTAGTCCGTAAAAACCGTACCCCATACAACGGAGACAACGCCCACCAGTACCAGTACCGTCATGAGCGATGTCAAAGCAAAAGCCAGGGCCATACGCGAGGGATAGCTCATCGTCGGCCGTGAATCGGAACGAGGCGTGTTCCAACTTGCCTTGGAACCCGCCTCGCTCTCCTGCTTGTGCTTTTGTCCGATTTCAAAGCGCGCAGGTGTCATATGCGATTACCTTATTTCTCGTCCGACTTATCGGTCTTGGCCGGAGCCTCAAAACGATAGCCAACGCCGTGGACGGTGTAGAGCCACTTGGGCTTCTTGGGATCGTCGCCCAGCTTGGCGCGGAGGTTCTTCACGTGGCTGTCGATGGTACGCTCGTAACCCTCAAAGTCGTACCCGAGCACCTTCTCGACCAGCTCCATGCGGTTATAGACGCGACCGGGGTGACGGGCAAGCGTGGTGAGCAGCTTGAACTCAGAAGCCGTCAGATCGACTTCCTTGCCCTCGACCAGAATCTTGTGGCCGGAGATGTCGATGACCAGATCACCGAAGTCGAGCACCTCGACGGCGGGCTCATCGGCCTGATGGGCACGACGGAACAGAGCGCGGACGCGGGCGACAAGCTCGCGCGGCGAGAACGGTTTGATCAGATAATCGTCGGCACCGAGCTCGAGACCGATAATACGGTCCTCGATCTCGCCCTTGGCCGTCAGCATGATAATGGGGACATCCGAGGTATCGCGAATGGTGCGGCAAACGCGCTCGCCGGGAATCTTGGGGAGCATAAGGTCGAGCACAACCAGGTCGAACTGATGCTTCTCGAACTCCTCGATCGCGGACTGACCGTCACCGACGCCCACAACCCAGTAGCCCTCGCGCTCGAGATAGGCAGCGACAGCGTCACGGATTGCCTTCTCATCCTCGACCAACAGAATCTTTTTTGCATCTGAAGCCATAACACGGCCCCCCTGTCTCAATTAGCTAAGAACAAGCCCATTTTAACGCACCTGAGCCCACCGAGCGCCGCTATGGTACGGCAGCTCGGCGGGCGGTACTCACAATTACAACGCGCTTATTCCCCTGTTGACGCCTTTTTAACCCCTCTAAGGTCAAAGAGAGAATAGACGTGCGGTAACCGTCTCGGGTATACCCTGGCTGTTTCGCACCGTCGCATAGGTAAGGAATGAGTCCGATTTTCCCGCCGTAGCAGGATAATCGCCATATTCCAAAGCACGATCGGGCGACAACAGCGAGCCGTAGGTTTTGGCAGAGGTATCGATTAGGAAATGCGATGCCTGGACCTTAACGAGGTATTTATTCTTCTTGCCGGCAGCACACGCAAGCGGCTCGCGCGACAGGAAAAGGTACGGCCCGCCCTCGTTGCCGATATACGTGCCCATATTGCCCAGGCTGCCCACGCCGCTATAGGTCGCCTCGATGGAAAACACAAAGGTATCGCCCATATACACGGCCTCGAAAGGCGAGACCGACGAGGGGAGAACCAGCTGGGCACGCTTGGTGTTGTTGCCGTCGGTCAGATCGATTGCCGTCATACCGTAGTAGACGCCCTCGTCGTTGTGGACGCGCGGAGAGATGGTCAAGATGCCGTCACTCACGCGCGGGGCGGATGCAAAGCGACCCGTCGATTTCCAAATTGTCTCGGCCTTGGACTCATCGACTGAGCGGCGATAGCAGAACGAATCGTTGCTCGTTTTATTGCCACTCGACGAAGGCATCTTATACCAGACGACCGATGACCCGAACGCCGTGAACAACGGCGGATCGTAGTCCTTGCCGCCCCGGTCGAGTTCAACCACATCACCGGCAAGCGAAGCTCCTGACAGATTTTGAGCGTAGAGCTTCCACGATGAATTGGCAAAGTTCATCTCAACCCACGTAAACACGCCATCGCCGGCACGGACATCGTAAAACGCGTACCCGGTCCCCTCAATGGGATCCTCGATAAGCGTGGTGAGCGAGCCATCGCCCAGGTTGAGCACGCCGAGTGTATTGGCATGCAGGGCAGAAGCAGGCGCCATCATCGCGGCAGCGTAGTCGCCATCGCAGTAATACAGCAGCGTGCCCAGCGGCAGCGTCCACGAGGCTGCGGGCTCAAGGTCAATGTCGACGGCCTCGTATTCATCTGTAATCGAGACGATCTTGGAATCGTCCTTGATGACCTGAGGCTCACCGGCGGCATCATCGCTGGTGCCCGTTTTTTTCGAGCATCCAGCGAGCAGCGTGGCAGCGCCGGCGGCAGTCCCACCAAGCACGAAACCGCGACGCGATATTCCGTTCTTAATGTAGTCGGTAATGCCCATTAGGCGATCTCGGCGCGGGCGGCCTCGATGGCGCGCGTAAGCTGATCGGCGCAGGAAGTCTTCTTCATGCCGCACGTGTTTCCGGCGAGAACCTCAATCACGCGATCGGAAGGAGCACCCTCGACCAGCTTAGAGATGGCCTTGAGATTACCATCGCAACCGCCGGTAAACTCGACGCCCAGCACCTTGCTGCCGTCGTCAGAGAGATTGAGGTGAATATTGCGAGCGCACACGCCCTGCGGCTTGTAGTCAAAACTAATCATTGCGATCCCCTCTCAAATACACAGTAAGTCACTTATTATCGCTGTCTATTCTCGGATACAACAAGGCGCTTTGCCGGCAACACACATTACCAGCAAAGCGCCCAAACAAGTTAATGTCGCGGCAGAGCCTACTCGAAGCTCAGCTGCTCCAGACGGTCGAAGACCGTATCGATACGAGTGAGGAAGTCCCACGGATCGAAGATCTCGTCGAGCTTCTCCTGGCTGACGGTGCAGCGCGGATCCGCCTCGAGGCGCTCCTTAAAGGTGGGGCCGGAGACACAATCCTGCACCTCATGCCAGGTTGCCATAGCGTTCTCCTGAACGATGGCGTAGGCGTCCTCGCGGGTGATGCCCGTGTCGACGAGAGCCAGCAGCACCTTGGAAGAGAAGATAAGGCCGCGGGTCTTGTTGAGGTTGGCCACCATGCGGGCAGGGTACAGCTGCAGGCCATCGATGACGCGGATGAGGCACTGGAACATGTGGTCAAGGGCGATAAAGCTGTCGGCCTGGGCGACGCGCTCGGCAGAGGAGTGCGAAATGTCACGCTCGTGCCACAGGGCAACGTTGTCGAAGGCAACCTGGGCGTTGGACTTCACGACGCGCGACAGGCCGCAGACCTTCTCCATGGTGATGGGGTTGCGCTTGTGCGGCATGGCGGAGCTGCCCTTTTGACCCTTGCGGAACGGCTCCTCGGCCTCGAGCGTATCGGTCTTCTGCAGGTTGCGAACCTCGGTCGCAATGCGCTCGCAGGTAGCTGCCGTGGTAGCGAGCACACCGGCGAGGTAGGCGTGGTGGTCGCGGCTGATGACCTGCGTGGACAGCGGATCATGAACCAGACCTAAGTGCTCGCAGACATACTCCTCGACAAACGGCTCGATGGAGCTGTACGTGCCGACAGCGCCCGAGATGGCACCGAAAGCAACGTTCTTACGGGCGTCCTCAAGACGGTCCAGATCGCGCTTGAGCTCCCAGGCCCAAGAGCCAAACTTCATACCGAAGGTCATCGGCTCGGCATGGATGCCATGAGTACGGCCGGCGCAGAGCGTGTTGCGCTCCTCGAAGGCGCGACGCTTGCAGATCTCGCCGAGCTTCTTGACGTCCTCGATGATAAGGTCGCAAGCCTGAGTGAGCTGATAGCACAGAGCCGTATCACCCAGGTCGGAGCTGGTCATGCCGTAGTGAACCCAGCGGCTGGGCTTGGGCTCGCCCTCGGGAACGTCGGCATCGATATACTCCTTCATGTTGGTCAGGAAGGCGATGACGTCGTGGCGCGTGACTTCCTCGATCTCGTCGACCTTTGCCTTCTCGAAGTTGGCGTGGTCGCGAATCCACTGGGCTTCGTCTTTGGAAATACCGATCTTGCCGAGCTCCGCCTGGGCCTCGCAGGCCAGGACCTCGATCTCCTGCCAAATGGCGTACTTGTTCTCGAGGGAGAAGATGTGTCCCATCTCCGGGCGGGTATAGCGATCGATCATAGCGGCTCCTTTTTGGTTATTGGCACGTTGGTCGTAACTCGACTATTGTACCGTGCGCAGGTGCCCGTATGAGCTACGGGCATCAACCTAACATTTTGAGATTGGAGCGGGCAACGGGACGTCCGCGTATTTGCTTCGCAAATCCGCACCGGCTGCGGTCGGCGAATCCGGGCTCGGGAACATGCGAGGGCAAGGCGGGCTGAATCCGCACTCCCGAAATCTGCCATGCTCGGTGGAGCGGGCAACGGGACGTCCGCGCGTCCGCGTCGCGGACGCGCACCGGCTTCAGGCACCTTGCGGCGCCTTCGCCTGCTCGCTATAAACGCTTCGCGTTTATTTAACGCTCGCACCCTGTCGGGTTCGAGTCCCGGCACTTTATTGAAAAAAGCACGGCACCGGAACGGTATCGTGCTTTAACTTTTTTGGAGCGGGCAACGGGACTCGAACCCGCGAGTGTCAGCTTGGGAAGCTGATGCCTTGCCACTTGGCGATGCCCGCTTGTGTGTTGGCTAGTATAACGCGGTTGTCTTGTTCGATACAAGGGTGTCGATGCTTGTTTTAGCTGTGGAGAATCGTCTGAAAAACAGTCCAATTGTGGAGACAGGGACCTCTGGTGTCCTTATTTCACCATCTTTTACCTGCGGTTTTATTTGATTGTTCCATATGAACCCAATTTGTCGGAAATCGGGCAAGCTTTTGGTCAGCTTCCGGTACTTACCCGCATGAACCTCGGGGGTAGCCTCGTCCCAAGCGCCGCAGCCTCCCCGTGCGGCGCACGAGGGATAAGGAGCAGCCATGTCCAACGCACCCACGCACTCTGTCCACAGCGCAATCGCAACAGGCCCGCTGCTCCTACTCCTCTTCCTACTCATCAGTTGCTTGGCTCCGAGACCCGCACTTGCCATCGACGGGTACGATCAGCTCGGCTTTCGCACCATTAGCGACGATTGTGGGCCCTTCTTCATCGGTAAGTACGAGGCTCAAGACGCCTCAATCGCGTACTGTATGAACCAGGAACGTCCCGGTCCCACCAAGCCGGGTGGCCCATGGCTCAACTTTGATCAGGGCTGGGTATGGCTCGACGACGAGTTCGCGGCGATCGTTTGTCACGGATATCCTTCCGCAACGTCGTTTGGCGGTTACAGCCTGTCGCCCGATCGCGCCCGTGCCGCCACTCAACTTGCCGTATGGATGCTTAACGGCACCACCCATATCGACGGCACTTACTCCTATACAACAGCTCAAGGCAAAACAAAGAGCGGGCATTTTACCGCCGACAATGAGGTTGTGGCTGCCGCACGGTGGCTTCACGACAATGCAAAATCGGGAGGCATCAAAGCCGCTCCGCACCGCGCACGGCGCTATTTGGGACCCATATCGGGCGGCAGCAAACGTCAAGACATGCTCTACGTGCTGCCAGCGGTCTCTGTTTCTTTCCAAAAGCAGTCTGCAAACGCTGCCATTACCAACGGAAACAATACTTATCAGCTTGACGGGGCAACATTCGATGTTTTTGAGAGCGCCGGCGACGTGCGCGTCGGCACCATCAAAATGAACAGCAACGGTCAAGCGCAGGCAACACTTTTACCCAACACGGCATACTACCTGGTAGAGACAAAGGCACCGGCAGGCTATATCCCTCGACGCGACCGCATCCCCTTTACCACGGAGGGCGGTGGTGGCCATGTCACAATCGATGAGCAGCCAGGCACCATCACGCTACGCATCATAAAGCTTGACGCCGCAACGGGTGCCGGAGCCCAAGCGGGGGCCTCGCTCGCCGGCGCCGAGTTTACCTGCGTCTCTCAATCCACCCCCGGATGGACGCAAACCCTCACGACCGACGAAACCGGTCGAGCAACCCTTGATAACGTTCCCCTTGGAACCTTCACCATCTATGAGTCGAAGGCCCCCGAGGGCTACCTGCTACCCAGCGACAGCTGGACCTACACCGTTGGAGCCGACCAGTTGGGCGATTCGGGCGTCGTCGAGCTCGAATCGCGCATTTCAGATATTCCGATTGCATTTGACCTTGAGATTTCCAAATTTAAAGATCATGGCAACAGCGATCAGTCTGGCTTGGAACAGCCCGCTGAAGGCGTTGTCTTTGAAGTCATCAGCAATAGCTCACAACAGGTTGTTGGCACGTTGACCACAAATATCTATGGTTTTGCCTCTACCAAAGACCAGCCCGAAGCATGGTTCGGCGCCGGCAAGCGACCCGATGGCGCCCACGGAGCCATCCCCTACGACCGTGCCGGCTATACACTTCGGGAGGTCCCAGAATCCGTCCCCGAAGGCTTTAAACAGGCAGGAGAATGGGCCGTCTCGGCTGAACAGATTGCCGACGGTGCCGAGCTTCAGTACATCGTGGACAACCATGCCCTGTCGACGCATCTCCAGATTGTTAAGCGCGACGCTCAGACCGGTGCCGCAGTTCCCCTTGCCGGCTTTAGCTTCCAGTTGCTCGACAGCAACCACGAGCCCATCTCACAAACGTGCTGGTATCCGACCCACAATGTCCTGAACACCTTTACGACCGACGCAACTGGTACCGTCACGCTGCCCGAGTCTCTTAACCCGGGTACCTACTACGTGCGAGAAGTCTCGGCAAAGAAACCTTATCTTGTCGGAGAGGATCTCGAGATAACAATCCCCGCCGACAGGTATCTAACGCCCGTTGCGATTGCCTCATACTTCGACGATGCGGCAACCGGAAGCATCGAAATCGTAAAGTCCGACGCTACCGACGAGCGCAAGCTCATGGGGGCCGTGTTTGACATCCGAGCTGCAGGCGATATTATTCGCCCTGACGGCAGTATCGTTGCCCTGGATGGTGAAACCGTCGCCACCGTAACTACTGACGAGCAAGGGTCCGCCCGTGCGAGCCATCTTTCGCTGGGATGTGGAACCGCATGCTACGAAGTCGTTGAGACCCAAGCGCCCGAAGGATATCTCCTAGACCAAAGTCCCCATACGGTCGAGCTGTCATATGCCGACCAGACAACGTCCGTCATCGAAGCCCATCTCGGAGTATCCGACGATTTCACCAAGATCGATATCTCAAAAGTCGACCTAACCGGAAAACAAGAGGTGGAGGGCGCTCAGCTCACCCTATATGGACAAGACGAAACCGGAATAGACTCCTGGACCTCATCCGATAAGCCGCACCGCATCGGACATCTTGCGCCCGGCACCTACACATTGCGCGAAATGATGTCCCCGCGGACCTACGACCTTGCTGAGGAGATAACGTTTGAAGTGAAGGCTACGGGAGAAGTCCAATCTTTCGCAATGAAGGACGCGCCGATCGAGATCAAGGGGCAGGTCGACAAACGTCAAGAAATTGCCCAGCCCACCGGGGATGGCCTCTTGGCTAACGGCGATGGCAAAAACCGCGCCGCGACACAAGCCGATGCGGAAGGGTTTTTCTCCTACACCGTCGATGCGCGAAACGAGTCGACCACCTGGGTTGATGAGTTCACGATTACCGATGATCTTGAGTGCGCCAAGGACGGCACGGCAAGACTCGTCTCAATCGAAACCCCTATTGCCATCGGCGACCTCAACGGTCTGTGCAACGTGTGGTACCGCACAACGCCGCTGGGCTCGTCAGACATCGACGAGCAGGCAAACGCGACGCTTAACGATGGACATGAAAACCCCTGGCTTGAGTCCGACGAAGTTAAAGAGAGCCTGGGCGAGGACCGCCGTCTCGTTGATTACGAAGGCTGGCAACTCTGGAAAACCGATGTCCCGACCACAAAATCAATCACGCTTGAGGTAAATGAGCTCGACCTTCCCGTCGATACCATCGTAACGGGCATTCGCCTTGAGTACGGTGCGGTAGACGCCGACTTTGCAACCAGGTGCGACGAAGATTCTTGGAAGCGCGAAGACCTTAAAAACGAACATGACGATCTCGATGACGCCAAGGCAACCCTTGGCACAGACGCCCGGGGCGCAGTTGTGCACATGCAGACGACATCGGCTTATACACCCCAAACTGCGCTCATCAACAGCGCACGCGTCGATCTTTGCCGCAACGGCGGCGGCGATAAACTTGAGTCACATGACGAGGACCGCGTCATTCAGCGCTGCACCCTACCGCAGGACCTACCGGCAACAGGATCAGTTCCCATCGCTGCCTGCATCACCGCGCTCCTGACCTCGGGTGCGGCAGCCCTATGGTTCGCTCGCCTTAGGTCGATCCCAAAGAAGCGCTAATGCATAAAAAGCGGGCGAACCAGTCTCCCGGTTCGCCCGCTTTTAGCCATGTAAAGTGCCGCGGCTATTCTGCAGATGAAGATCCGCTGTCGACGAGCGCCTGCTCGGACTCGGGGATTCCATCGGCACCCGTACTTTGCTCTTGCTCCACCTCTTCGCTGATTGCGGATGCGGGGGTCGACCCCTTTACACCCACGATATAGGCAGCCCCAAATCCCAAAGCGACGGCAATAAGGGTCAGAATCAAATAAACAGGCCAATGACGTTTAATGAACGAAAACACGTTGACTCCTTAGAGCTCCGCCTACGAACGGCGGATAACCTCGGTCACGACCTCGGATACCGTGGCAATGTTCGTCGGGTTAACGTTGTGGGGCAGGTCGTCCTCGGTGCGAGCACAAGCCAGGCGCGTGCCGTCCACACCGGCGATGGTGAGGGCACGACGGCTCGCCTCGAGTGCGGCATAGGCATCGGTCTTGGCATAGGGCATCTCGAGCGCACCACAATCGACATGGAACGACTTGCAGACCTTGCTGACCAGATTCATGATGCGGCGGTCGCCCTTAAGCAGCTGCTGCTCGCCCTCGACCGTCACTACCGAAAGCCTACCGGCGCCGACGGATTCAAGATTGATGAAGAATACGCCGCGGAGCTTATCGCGATGCGAGGCCAAGAACGCCTTCATGCCGGCGCCATCACAATCCGAGGCACCCGTCGCCACAAACCAGATATCGTGACCAAGCAGTTCGTCATCGCCCATAGAAGCGACAGCCGAGAGCATGTCCTCGTCAGATGCACCATCGGAAGACGTGGCGCCGCCCTTCCAGCCGTCGTTATCGTCCTCGAAGTTATCCCACGAGCCGATACCGCGGCCAGACTTCTTAGCATCGTAATCGTCTTCGACACCCAGCCAGTCACTCATGCTGTCCTGATCGTTTTTCTTTTTACGACCAAACAGACCGCCCAGACCGCGCTTGCGGGGCTTGGGCGCGGCCGAAGCGGGAGCCGAGATGGTCTCGAGCGGCTGCGAGCCCGACGCGACGGGCATGGAAGGTGCAACGGGCGCCGACGTGGGCTCGGGACCCTGCGCCGTCGCGAAGGGGTCATCGACCTGAGCCGAGGGGTCGGGAAGGTCGAACAGTGACGTGCGAGACGCAACGTTAGCCTGCTTCATCGACGGCAGCGACGGATCGGGAACCGAAGCCAACGGCGACGAGGAGGGCGTAGGCACCGGAACTGACGCCGGATCGGGAACATTCATCTGCGGGCGCGGCGTGGCCTGAGACGAAATCTGCGCCATGAGGGAATCGACCGTTTCGTCCTGAGTGGGGGCGACGTTGGCAACCGTGGAGCCAGAACCACCCGGAGTCGGCATGGTGAAAATCTGCGTGGAGTAAGGTCTCGACTCGTCCGTCTCGGGCGCCTCGGAAACCTCGGAGACCACAGCTGCCTCATCCTGCTCGACCTCGGCCGAATCGTTCTGCTCAACCGCTACGTGCTGCTCTTCCTCAGCACTGACCTCAACGACCTGGTCTTCGGCAGCATCCGGGACTTCAACCGCATCGGCGGTCTCGGCATCGTTTGCCACAGCGGCCTGATCATCGGAAGCCTCAAGGGGCTCAGCAATCGCGGTGCCCTGTTTTTCAAACGTTATCGTGGCATCGAACTGCGCGGCGTCGAACGACATGGTGCCATCAACGGGCTGCTGGGGCTCGAAAGACGTCGTCGCCTCAACAACATCAGCGGATGCCGGTTGCTGGGACTCAAAAGACGTCGTAGCTTCGGCAGCGTCGACGGCCACGGGCTGCTGAGCCTCGTTCTGTTCGAACTCCTGCGCCGCACGCTCACGCTCCGCCTCGGCTGCCTGCTGCTGAGCGATAGCCTCCTGCTCGGCAGCCTCGCGTGCGATGGCGCGCTTTTCCTCAAAGTCGTCGATGAATTTCTTGCCCTTTGCAAATGCACCCTTAAAGAAGCTGGAAGCACTGGCCCCAATCGAAGAGAAGGCGGATGCAATATCGGCATGGGGCGTCGCCGCGGGAATCTCGGCCGAGAAATCGGTATCACTCTCGTAAGACACGCGTCGCGGTTGCTCGGCATAATCATCGTCAGACTCGTCCGCGACGTCCTGCGCCGGCGCGGCGGGTGCCAGAATGTCCAGTCCCGCTGCGGGATCGATTGCAGGCATAGCCTCGGACTCCGCAACGGCAGGAGAAGCCGCAGCGGACCCGTCGTCCGCAACAGCGGCGGGTGCAGGTGCATCCGCGACGGGGGCAGGCTCGGGCTCGAATGTCGGCTCCTCGCCCTCCTCGTAATCGAGCGTACAGGACTCGGGAAGCATGCCGAGTGCGCGGATGGCATCCGAACCAAAGCGGATGTTGCCGGCGGCATTGCGATAGAGCTTAGGCTCAGGCTCGCTGGGCTCGACCACAACAGACTCCTCCGCCGACTCGGCAGCGGGAACCTCGGCAGCAGGCTCTTCGACTTGGACAGCCTGGCCCTGTGCCTCGGGCACAATGGAGCCGATCAGCGTCTCGTCGGCAGATGCACCCTCAAAGCCATCGATCTGCTCGTCGAAAGCCTCGCCTTGTTTGGACTCGAGCTGATCATCGGAAGCGATCGGCTGGCCAAACTCGTCCTCCTCGTAGGTAGGCTCTTCGTACTCAATGGTGTTGCCATAGTCGTTTTGCTGCTGGGCCGCGGCATATTCCGCCGCCGCACGTGCCATCTCCTCGGCGCGACGTTTTTGCTCACTAAAATAGGTGTCGAACGGAACATCGTCGGGGAACTCATTCTCGCCCTGGAAGGGGGCGACATTGTCCATAACGCCAAGCAAAGCGGCGACAGAAGATTTGTTGCACACCGCGCCGGACGTATAGGGAAGGATGTAGCGATTGGAGATGATGTTTGCCGCGTTGGCGAGCGCAACGAGAGAGGCGAGAATCGCGACGATCCACAGCAGAACCTTGAGCGCGCCGGGAAGCGGCAGGATACGCAGGACGGCGACGGCAGCGGGGGCAACCGTGGCGACGGGCAGCAACTTAGCGATGAGCGCGCGGTACGAAGCATAGGGCTCGCGGGCAAGCAGCTCGGCGCGAGGGGAGTCGTAATGTGCGACAACGACCACCGGGCGATTGCGCGGGGACGCGAGCGGGCCAGAAGCCTTGTGATAGGCGATGACATTTTGGCTCACGCCCGTCTTTCCCAGCCCCGAAATCACGGGATGCCCGGTACGCTCGAGCACATAGAGCACGGCACCGATGATGGCCAGCAGGGTACCGACCAAGCCGATGCCGCCACCGATACCCATAAGCAGGGCGCCGACAAACGCAAGGATGCCGGTAATAGCAAATGCCAGCCTGCTCGGCGCGGGAGCATTAAACTCCTGCACCTCGGGATCAAAGCCATGGTTGCGGAAAATCTGAGCGATATCCTCGGCAGCCAAGCGCTCTTCTTCGCTGCATGCCGGCGTGATGCCGGCGTTCTGCAGCAGGTGGTTGATATAGTTCTGGGTGTTCGCCATGTGCGCTCCACATCCATAATCCGACAAATAGGCCCAATGCATGCACATTAGAACCGTATATAGTCGAAAGTATACCCCGAGCGAGCGCAAACGACCGAATTCGGGCCATCTTAACGCCCCGAGCGGACAAGGATATAGCCTAATCTCCATATCGGACTAAAATCATGGCAGCAAACCACCTTCCCATGCGAGGACTCTATGACGGCAAGCGACACGACCGCTATTAACAAAAAGGGAACGCCGGAACCCAGTTTCGATAAAACGGCCCAGCGCATCCTCAATCTTTTCTTTGTACTCAACAGTTCTCCCGAGCCGTTGACGACCGAACAAATCGTCTTGGATTCCGATTTGGGGTATGGCTCGGGCAACATCGACTCGGATAAGCGCAAGTTCCGCCGCGATCGCGACAAACTACTCGAACGCGGCATCGTAATCAAAGAGGTTCGCCTCGCCGGCGCGCAAGAGACCGAGGAAAGCTCGTGGACGATCGACCGCGAGCACACGTTTGCGGCAGGTGGGCTCATCACCGCAGACGATGCCGACATCTTGCTAGACGCCATCGACCAGACGCTTGCGGCCGGCTCCTCCGCCTTTGCCGCGCCGCTTGCCGACATCCGGTCCAAGATTGCCTATCTCACCGGCATATCTGCCGCAGACGAGGCGCCGATTCACCGTTCTCCCACCGTCGATGCAGTTTGGAGCGCCTTTGCCGAGCGCTGTGCACTGCGCTTTTTGTATCAGAACGGTCGCGGCGAGCAGAAAGAGCGCACCGTCTGCGTCTACGGTATGTTCGAACACGATGGCACGGCGTATTTCTGCGGTCTGGACAATGCCACCGACAACATCAGAACGTTCCGCTGCGACCGCATCGTCCGTGCTTGGCGCCCCTCAAAGGCATACTCCATTCCCGCAGACTTCAATCTCAACGATTACCTGTTCTTTGAGTTCGATTTTGCCGACCGACCGCCCGTTGCGGCAACGTTCTCGTTCGCGCGCGAGTCGCAAGCCGATATGGTCAGCGGTCTCACGCGCGGGCGAGGCGATCTTGCACGCAGCGAAGAAGGATGGACCTGGACCGTTGACGTGCGCGACTTTGACGCCGCCGCCTCATTCTGCATGGCCCATGCCATGGACGGCATGAGGCCCGTTGCCCCCGATGCACTCAACCTGGCGTGGAACCACCTCATCGAAAGGACGGTGCATGAGCATGCCCGCTCGTAAACTCACCAGCGAGCAGAGACTCTCGCGTGCCATCGACATCATGGAAGCCCTCTACGCAGCCGGAAGCGCGGGGCTGACGAGAAATGAGATTTGCAGCCGCTTCGACATTTCCGGAGCTTCGCTGGACGAGATCCTCGATATCGTCTCGACCCTCGCTGATCGCGAGTCGGGCGCCCGCATTATCTGCGAGCGTAACGGCGAACACATATCCCTTACCGGCGATGCTGGACGCGTGCTGCCGCTGCGCCTGAGTGCCGCCGAAGGCGCCGTGCTCAATCATGAACTTGAATCACTGGGGATCGAGCCCCAGGCGGCGGCTCGGATTCGACATGCTCTCCTTCCCGAAGAGCTCGGCTACAATCAGCGCGTCGTCGACACTGTTGTCCGCGGATCGCACTGGCAGCAGCTCAGCAGCGCTATTCAGGACGGCGTTCGTTGCCGCATTACTTATCGTTCGATGGACGATGCACAGCCGCGCGAGCGCCTCATCGACCCTTTGCGCATCGCGACGCATGGCGATCAGACCTACCTGATTGCCTGGGACATCGAGGTTGATGGGCAACGTTCCTACCGCATGGACAAAATCGAAGGTCTTTCCCTCACCGAGGATTCTGTCGAGCGCCACGCGCCTTCGACCGCATCCCTTCACGACTCCCTCTCCCAAGCGGAGCAGAGCGCAAAGCTCCTCATGCCGCTCGACATGGCAGAGCGTCTAGACTGGGCAGGTATTATGTCGATCGAGCCAAACGGGGCAGGTGCGGCAACAGTGATCGTGCGTTACGGCTCCGAGCGTTGGCTGCTCAGCCAGGTAATAGCAGCGGGCGGAGCCATCCACATTCTGGATGACCCCGCTCTGTCAAAGCGTCTATGCGATATGGCGAAGACCTTAGTCTGCCCGCTCTAGCGGCGCCGCTCGTGGCGTGCACGCCACAACTGCAGATAGTGACCGATCTGCGCCGATTCAATGCGCTGATAGGAACTCGTGGGCAGCGAAGTTAAAAACTTCTTGCCATAGCCCTTCGTCACTAGGCGTGGGTCGGCCAAGATGAGCACGCCACAATCGGTCGACGAGCGAATGAGGCGGCCGGCGGCTTGTTTGACCTCGAGCACAGCCTCGGGCAGCGAATAGCGTGCCCAGGCGCGATCTTCACGCAGATTACGCTCGCACGAGAGCGGGTCCGTGGGGCTCGAGAACGGCAACTTGGGGATGATGACGCAGCGCAGCGTCTCGCCGCTGGCATCAAACCCCTCCCAGAAGGCCTTGAGCGCAAAGAGCGACGAGGTCGGCTCGTTGATAAAACGGTCCCGCAGACGGCGCGGGGACGAATTTCGCTGCTGGCAGTTAAGCTCCAGGCCTGCACGGGCCAGTTTGGGCTCCACACGGGCGAACAGATCCTCCATGTCACGTCTGTTGGTGAACAGCGTGAGCACCGATCCACCCATGGCAAGATGGGCGTCGACCAGTACGCGCTCGAGTGCCGACAGATAGCCCTCGCGATCGCGCGGGTCGGGAATATCCCCGGCAACGACCACGGCCATATTTGAGTCGAAGTCATAGCTCGAATCCAGATGCAGCGACGAGGACGTCGAAGCACCGATACGGTCGAGTCCGACAGCGTGGTTAAAGTGCTCAAAGCTCTTAGACACCGTCATGGTCGCCGAGGCAAAGATAGCCGTGTGGACCTCAGGCAGCCACTCGGTTGCCAAGGCCTCGCCAATGTCGATGCGCTCTGCGGTCATTGACTCGCCGCCGGCACGCAGTCTGCGGTTAACCTGCAGCGAGTACACGTAGTGCTCATCGGTACCATCGATGATGAGTTTGAGGTTCTCCGTTAGTTCGTGCAGACGATGCGAGATATCACTCAGGTCGACAACGATCTCGGGCTTATCGCCGGCGACGGCTTGCACCAGCGCATCGACACTCTTGTCCGCTTGCTCCAGTGCGTCGATGGCGGCATGCGCCGACTGCATAAAATCATGCCAGTCGTCCGATTCGCGCAGCTCGGGGCCAATCCATAGATTGGCATTGTCATAACCCCCACGGGCACGGCGGCCGAGCTCACGAACGCCATCGAACACGTCGGCGATTGCCATGCTCGCAAGGGCGACGGTGGATGTCGCCTTGGCGGTTAGGCCAAGATAGAGCGTGGAGCCCTCAGAAGTCGCCAAATCACGGGAAACCTGGCTCAGCGCACCGGAGCTCGAACCGCCCAGGCGCTCAAACAGAACGCGTGACTCATCGGCCGAGACCACGCGCGCCCACTGGCGGCGAGCCTCGCGCTCGATGGAATGGGCCTCGTCGACTACCCAATGGCGAATCGGGGGCAAAATCCTACCCTCGGCAGCGACATTGCGGAACAACAGCGAGTGGTTGGTGACCACCACGTCGGCATGCGCCGCACGGCGACGCGCGCCGTGAACCAGACATTTGTCGGGGAAGAACGGGCATAGTCGACGGGCACACTCGCGCGAGGCCGTCGTAAAGTCGGGACGATTGACGCTGCGCCAGCGAATGCCAAGCGAATCGAGGTCGCCGTCTGCCGACTGGCACACGTACGCCATGATGACCGCAACTGCCGTGAGCGTGTCAGCCGGATCGCGCTTGGTGGTGATCTCGACCTGGCCGCGACTCATGCGCTCGAGCTTGCGCAGGCACGGATAGTGGTCATAGCCCTTGAGGGCGCAAAATGACAGGCCGGCGTCCAGTTGTTCGGCAAGTTTTGGCAGCTCATGGTACATGAGCTGGTCGGCGAGATTATTCGATTTGGTCGCAATGCCAACGGTAATGTTGTTACGGCGTGCAGCCTCGGCAAAAGGCACCAGATAGGCCATCGACTTACCGACGCCCGTACCCGCCTCGATTACACGGTGCGTACCCGTGACGAGCGCATCGCGGACCTCGAGTGCCATCGCAATCTGCTCATCACGCGGCTCGTAGGTGGGATACATGCGATTGACCAGGCCACCCGGAGCATAATCCGCCTCGATTTCTTCGCGGCTCGGCATCTTGAGGACCGGCAGTTCGTCGGCATCCACGCGATCGTCGGCACGGTCGGCCTTGAGAACGTCGGCGCGTGCGGCGCTGAGTGAGAAGATGGAGCCCGGGTTCTGACCCGCCAAAAACGAGAAGATGGGACGATAAGACCAAGGCACATCGGGGTGCATATCGGCCAGGCGCGTCATAAGGCCCTGAGGCAGGTCGGTGAGCGCCACGAGCAGCACGCGCCATACCCCACACAGGGCGTCGACATCGGCATTCGCACGGTGCGACACCGAGTCACAGCCGAACAGGTCGGCCATAAAGGACAGCTTGTGAGACGCCAGGCGCGGAAGCGCAATGCGCGACAGCGCCAATGAATCGATCCAAATATCGCTGACGTTGACACCGCCCTTGACCGACTCGATAAACGAACGGTCGAAGGTAGCGTTATGCGCGATGACCGGGCAGCCGCCGACAAAATCGGCGAGAGCGGCCACGGCGTCAACGGCCGACGGAGCATCAGCCACATCGGCGTTCGTAATGCTCGTGAGCTCGGTAATCTCGGCAGGAATCAGCTGCTTGGGATGCACAAAGGTATCAAAGCGGTCAACGACCTCGCGGCCCGAAAGGCGGGCCGCGGAAATCTCAATCAACTCATTGTCTTGCACCGAAAGACCTGTGGTCTCGGTGTCGAGGACGATGACATCCTCCTCGATAAGCCCGAACGTCTGCGTCTTGGCACGCTCGGCAAGCGTGGCGTAGGAATCGATGACAAACTGCGGTGTTCCAGGGGATACGGCGTCCTTGATTAGCATGCAATGCCCGCTCGGCGAAGGCCCATGCGAATCAGGCTGTCACAGACCTGCGGGAACGTCATATCGTCCGTATGGCGAATCTCATCCGGATACAGCGACGTATCGGTCATACCCGGAATCGTATTGGTCTCGAGGATAACGGGGCCGTCCTCGCTCACGATAAAGTCGCTGCGCGAGATACCCAGGCAACCGAGGGCCTTGTGGGCAGCACAGGCAAGTTCCTGGGCACGGGCGTAGTTCTCAGGCGAAATCTGCGCCGGAATGCGATGGATATCCGTGGGGTCAACGTACTTTACGTCCAGATCGTAGAACTCGCAGTCCTCGGGCTTGCGAATCTCGACGATCGGCAGGGCGCGAACTTCATCCTCGCCATACACGCCCACCGTGATCTCGGTTCCCTCGATGCACTTCTCGACCAGCACCTTATCGCCGTACTCAAAGGCCTTGGCGATGGCAGCGGGCAACTCGGAAGGCTCGTGCACCAGGGAGATGCCATAGCTCGAACCGTTGACGGCGGGCTTTACAAAGCAGCGCTCGCCACAAACCTCGACGATGTGATCGATATCGACTTCGTCGCCCGTCTCGAGCGCCAGACCAGGGGCAATGGGGATGCCTGCCTTGGCGTACAGGAGCTTCGAGACCTCCTTATCGGCACCACAGGCGCTCGCGAGCACGCCCGAGGCCGTGTAGGGGATACCCAAGGTCTCCATGGCGCCCTGCATGGCGCCATCCTCGCCGCCGGCTCCGTGCATAGCGATAAACGCAACGTCAAAGCCGCCGGTTGCCATGGTCACCATAAAGTTATCGGCAGCCGTGTCCAGCAGTTCAACCGAGGTGTAGCCGGCCTCCCTCAGGGCCGCCACAACGTTCTTTCCCGAATTGAGCGAGATCTCGCGCTCAGCGGAATGACCGCCCGCCAAGACCGCTACGTGCATGTTCTCTAGGCTTTTACCCGGCATGGGCAGACTCCTCCTCTATAATTTCTGCAGCTGATACCATATTGTAGCGATACCCTCTACGTTTCCCCAAAATCGAAAGGCTTCCATGAATCCCAGGACTAAATCTCAGGACATTCGCGACTTGAGCCAAAACGATATCCGCGAGCTCGTTGCCGAACTTGGCCAGCCCGCCTTCCGCGCGAAGCAGCTCATCGAATGGGTCTTTGAGAAGAACGTTTGTTCGTTTGATGACATGACCAACCTTCCCAAGGCTTTCCGCGAGCAGCTTAAAGAGGCCTTTGCCTTCGATACGCCGACAGAGCTCACCAAACAGGTTTCCAAGGACGGCTCGCGCAAGTATCTGCTTGAGTATCACGACGGCGTTTCCGTCGAGACCGTTGGCATGCCGCGCCGTAACAAGCTTTCTGTCTGTGTTTCCACCCAGGCCGGCTGCGGCATGGGCTGCGCTTTTTGCGCTACCGGACTCAACGGCCTTAAGCGTTCGCTGACCGCACAGGAAATCGTTGACCAGGTGCTTCACGTTTCTAACGATTTTGGCGAGCGTGCGACGAGCGTCGTCTTCATGGGCCAGGGCGAGCCCTTCGCCAACTACGATGAGGTGCTCAAGGCCCTGCGCATCCTCAATGATCCCGACGGTATCGGTATTGGTGCACGTCACCTTACCGTCTCTACCAGCGGCGTTATCCCCGGCATCCGCAAGTTCGCCGATATCCCCGAGCAGTTTACGCTCGCCGTGTCGCTGCACTCCGCCATCCAATCTACGCGCAACAAGCTTATGCCCGGCGTTAAAAAGTACACGCTGCTGCGCCTCCACGAGGCACTGCAGCTTTATACCGAGAAGACCGGACGCCGCCCGACTTATGAGTACGCCATGATTGAAGGCGTCAATGACACGAACCCCGAGATGCAGGCGCTTTGCGACTTCTGCGAGGGAACGCTGTGCCATGTCAATCTGATTCAGCTCAACGACATTGAGGGCAGCCCGCTCAAGCCGTCTCCGATCCACAAGGTCGAAGATCTTCAGCGTCGCCTTGAGTCCCGTGGCATTGAGACCACGATTCGTAATTCTCGTGGCAACGACATTGACGCTGCCTGCGGTCAGTTGAAGCAACGCTTCAAGGTTCAGAAGAATGCATAGGGGAGTCTCACCCTATAACGTTTCATGTGAAACATAGAACAGCCCCGGTTGCGATAATGCAACCGGGGCTGTTTCATTTATTTGTCATTATATTGAAAACAACTTTCGATAACGGTTTTTCAACCAAAATAAAGGGTCCTTGTCTCATATGCCAGACAAGGACCCCTTTAGAAAAGGCTGATAATTGTTAGGTACCTAAAAGCCAGCATTCTCCCACTGGTGATTAACCCAATCTTGGTTAATCTTGGGATTCTTAGTTACCTGAGCAGTGCGCATTGCGACATCTTCTGTCATCACATCCATTTTCTTCCTTGATGTGTCGACAATATCCCGAGCTCCGCGAAGCAGTCGACCTCGCAATTCATCGTCTGTCGCGATCTTATATCCGGCAAAGGCACCAGCGGCGACGGTAGTTACCAAAGCAATGGCTGTGAGAAACTTATTCCTCATCCTGATCCCCCTGACCAAATTGAATCATTTCGCCAAGAATACGGGAGAGCTCTTCTTCGTCCTTGAACTCAATTTCAATCTTATTCTTACCGCGAGAGCTCTTCACTCGCACGTTGGTATTGAATACCTGACGAAGAACGCGAGCAGCCTTCTTAAACGACTGAGGTGTTGCGGGTCTGGGTGTCTTCGGCGTCTCTCCGGCAGAAAACAATGGAGCAAGATTTTCTGTCGCACGCACCGAAAGTCCTTCAGCGACTACCTTCTCAGCAAGCCTGATTCGAGCATCTTCGTAGGGAACAGCCAAAATCGCCCTTGCATGCCCAGCAGTAAGTTTTCCTTCAAAAATCATCCGCTGAACAACATCAGGAAGGTCTAGAAGACGGAGGGAATTAGTGATCGCTGAGCGCGATTTACTGACAGCCTTAGACAAGGCCTCCTGTGTCATGCCACTTGCATCGATAAGTTGTCGATAGCCCTTTGCCTCTTCGACAGGATTCAAATCGGAACGTTGAAGATTCTCGATTAGCGCCAGGGCAAGCATCTCTTCATCATTAACATCCTTAATGATGACAGGCAGTTCTTCGAGGCCCGCGAGTTTCGATGCCTGATAACGGCGTTCACCGGCTATGATCTCATAACCGTTACCATGCTTGCGAACCAAAAGCGGCTGCAGAACACCGTGCTCCTGAATTGATTCACTTAACTCACGGAGTTCAGTTTCATTGAAGTGGATACGAGGCTGATTCGGGTTTGGAACGATATCCTCAATCGCAAGTTTGGTTTCTGCTGCTGAATTTGAAGCGGAAGTCGCAGAACCACCAGTCTCATACTCAGCCTCAGACACAAGTGCGTTGAGTCCACGGCCCAATCCACCACGTTTTTTTGCACTAGGCACGCTTAATCACCTCTTTTGCAAGGTTCATATATGCTTTTGCACCCTTATTTTGAGGTGCATAGGTAATTACGGGCTCACCGAAAGAAGGTGCTTCGGAGATTTTTACCGTACGCGGAATCAAAGTCTTAAACGCTTTGTCACCAAAGTATGACTGAACCTCTTCAACTACCTGATTTGACAGAGAAGTACGCGAGTCGTACATCGTCATAAGCACGCCATACGTATCAAGGCCCTTATTCAAGCGCGATTTAACCATCTTCATCGACTCAAGTAGCTTCGTAACACCCTCAAGCGCGTAGTACTCACACTGAATTGGAATCAAAACGCTATCTGCAGCCGTCAAAGCGTTGATAGTTAGAAGTCCAAGCGAAGGCGGGCAGTCAATGAAGATGAAGTCAAACTCATCCTGAATCGGCTCAAGTAGATCTTTTAGACGTGTTTCGCGCGCAATCGCACTCACAAGCTCAATTTCTGCACCTGCAAGCTGAATTGTTGCGGGAATTACGAATACCTTTTTGCAGTTCGTATCAAGAACGAGCGATTCTGCAGGTACATCATTCAACAATGCATCATAAATACAGTGATCAAGATCCTCTTTTTCGATTCCAAAACCACTGGTGCTGTTACCTTGTGGGTCAAAATCGACAATGAGTGTCTTTCGACCTTGCTCACCAAGTGCTGCAGCGAGATTTACAGCCGTCGTCGACTTACCAACGCCGCCTTTTTGGTTGATGATTGCAATGATACGCGTGTCTTTTGCGCTCTTAGAACGCTTAACGTCGCGAAATCCCACGGTCCCTCCTGGTGTGTATTAATGCTGTTAAACGGAGGATGTTTCACGTGAAACATTCCGATTCGATATCAAACTCGAGATGTTTCACGTGAAACATCTCGAGTCGATACTAACCATTATGTTTCACGTGAAACATCTAGGCAAGCGGATTCTTCTTTGCCATGCCATTTGCACGAGGTAAAGCAATTGAAGCCGTATGAGTCTTCTTAAGAACGATAAATTCGCGATGTCCAAGACCATCAGGCAAGTCAATTGCATCAGTCAGTAGCGTAGAGAAGCCGCAAATCTTTGCAGCTGACATTCCGGAATTCAATTCCTCATCAGAAGGACTTCCCTTTGTGATGACAAAGAGTCCTCCATCTTTGAGAAAAGGGGCAGCATATTCGACTAGAACGGGCAGAGGAGCGAGAGCACGAGCGGTAACAACAGAATACTGTTTCTTGTGAGAACGAGCGTACTCCTCAAGTCGATCATGAACTGCATGAGTATGTTTAAGCCCCAGAGCAGTAATGAACGAATTAACGGCATCAACTTTCTTTCCAACCGAGTCAATATATGTTGCCTTGCGATGACTCGCAATAGTCAGCGGGATGCCAGGAAAACCAGCTCCCGTTCCCATATCAAGCAAAGCTCCCTCTGGAGCCTTATTGATATAAGGGAGTAAGACAAGCGAGTCTAGGATATGGAGGACGGCTGCATCATCAACATTTAAAATGCGCGTCAGGTTAGTAGTCTTATTAGTTTCAAGAACCAAATCTAGATGCTTGATACATTCCTTTAAATCACGATCTGTGACTTTCAAGGAATACTCCTTGCAATATGAACTAAGTCGGCTCAACATCTGGTCAGCCTGCTGATCAGTAAGCACAAACAACAGAAGCTCCTTTCTGACAAAAATCAGTGTATCGAGAACTTTTGACAAAAAAAGGGGACGTGGAAACCACGTCCCCTTAGCATAAGCTCGAGTAGATTATCGAGCAACAATCACTACGTGACGATCTGGGTCAGAACCCTCGGAATGGGTATCGACTGCATCATTGCCACGAAGTGCGATATGAACCAGTCGGCGCTCATAGGCATTCATGGGCGGAAGCGAAATACTCTTGTGAGTGCGGATAGCACGCTCGGCAGCCGACTGAGCCATGGAGGCAACCTTATCCTGGCGGCGGCTCTTGTACCCCTCAATGTCCACCACAACCGGGTACCTAAAGCCAAGCTTACGGCTCACCAGAAGCGAGAACATAACCTGAAGGGCATCAAGGGTGCGACCATGACGGCCAATGAGAACAGCAAGGTCGGGAGCCGTTACATCCAGAATCAGCTCACCCTCGTCGCCCTCATACTCATCGATAGGAGAGTTGGCGGCATCGAAGTGCGAAAGGATGGAACGCAGGATGGAAATCGCGACATCGGCAATGGTGTCGAGCTCCTCGTCGGTCAGCTCTTCACCGGCCTTGTAGCGCTGTGCAATCTCGGGATAATCGCCCGCGACCTGCGGGGCAACCTCCTCAAGCATATCCTCGATGATCTCTTCAGACATAACGTACTCCAAAAGTTAGGTACCTAAATAAGATTGATATCCCGCTACTTCTTCTTGTGCGGGCGCGGCTTCTTCTCGCGACGAGTGACCTCAACCTGCAGCGGCGCGTTCTTAAGGCGCTCCTCCTCATCGGCCTTCGCCTTGTCGATGACCTTCTGCGTCACAAAAATCTGCTGGATAACCTGCCAAGCAGACGAGACGTCGTAGTACAGCAGAACACCAACGGGAAGGCTCCAGCCCATCCAAAGCATCATGACCGTCATGACAACGGCCATCATACGCATGCTCTGAGCCTGCTGGCCGGTCTGGTTGCGCGACATATAGAGCTGCGGAATCAGGGTCAGGACAGCGAACAGGATCAGGCAGACCAGCGCAGGCAGCGCGACCATAAAGCCATCGGCAAAGGAGGCACTCGGCGTGGTGGTCAGGTCGGGCAGAATATTAAAGAACGAGAACGCGCCGTCGTTAAAGTAGTCCGGCAGGTTACGCAGCAGCGTAAATAGGGCGAACAGGACAGGCATCTGAATCAACAGCGGCAGACAACCAGCCATCGGGTTGAACTTGTTCTCGCTGTAGAACTTCTGCATTTCCTCGGCCTGACGCTGGGGATCGTCGGCATAGCGCTCCTGGATCTCGAGCATCTTGGGCTGCAGCACCTGCATGCGTGCCGTCGACTTAGTCGACTTGAGCATAAGCGGCGTCAGTAGCAGACGGATGATGACCACCAGGATGATGATGGACAGGCCCCAGTCGACCGCAAAGGTCTGGATGAGCTTGAGCAGCTCGAAAAGGATGTTAACGATCCAATCCCACATGTAAGTTTTCCTCCGATAGCGAGTGCCCGCTAGGGCACAGGGTCATAACCGCCGACGTGCAGGGGATTGCAGCGAGCGATGCGCCTCACGGCAAGCCAGCAGCCTCTCAAAACACCGTACTTCTCAATCGCCTGGACGGCGTATTGCGAGCACGTTGGGTAATAAATGCAGGCGTCAGGCAATAAGGGCGAAATAACCTGTTGATATATGCGAATAGGAGCGATGGCAACACGTCGCAAAACGTGATTGCTCATCGCTCCTCCCCGGCAACGCCGGCGCGTTTCATAAGCGAACGCAATGCATTGTCCATCTCCTGAGGCGAAGAAACCCTCGTCTTGGGAGTTGCGAACAAGATGATGTCATAACCCGCAACGGGAAATCCACAGCTGCGGGCGGCCTCGCGCATCACACGCTTAGAACGGTTGCGCACGACAGCACAACCGAGCCGTTTAGCACCAACGAAGGCGACCCTTCCGGAGTCGCCTTCGCCAACCGATTCACATATGGTCATTCGAATCAGAGGGTGATTGAAACGACGCCCCTGACTGAACACATGCTCGAAATCTTGCCGAGACTTAATAGTCTTCATGCGAGATGTGTGTATCGCTGCTAGACAGTGAGACGCTTGCGGCCCTTGGCGCGACGACGGGCGAGCACGGCACGACCACCCTTAGTGGCCATACGGGCACGGAAGCCATGGGTCTTGGCACGCTTACGCTTATTAGGCTGATACGTACGCTTCATCTTAAGTTCCTCCTGCTGCATTTCGAGTGTCCGCGGGGGCGCGGACGCAGATATAGACACGTGAGCTTGAAGATTGTAGGGAAATCAATGTTCAAATGTCAAGAAATCAAAGGTAAAAGGTTGCGCAGTTCACACGGTTCCCCCATAAGCCGAGCTCGATTTAGCGGTGCATGGCAACTTTTCACGATATTTCATCGAGTTTTCAACAGGTCATGTTGGCAATGTTGAGAACTTTTCGTCCGTTTTCCAAAGTTTTCAACAGGTTTTGAAAAGTTGTCGAAAGATGAGAAACATTGCACGGTGAGCTACTATTTGTTCGAAACCTTTTGAAAGATTGCGAGCGGCATGTCTGACGACTTTTACACCATGGTCGATTCCGGAGACCCGGCACCCGACAACGAGCACATCACCGGCGTGCGCGAAGAGCGTGAGGAAGGCGAGCAGACGACCACGCAGGCGCCAAAAGCCATGTACGCCGCGCGCATCGCCGTCTATGACGATATGCTGTCGACACCGCGTGTGATCGTCATTGATCCGCAAGATGTCCGCACGTATTTGGAAGAGACGACCAACACCGTCTACCAGTGCATGAAAGAACAAGGTGGCCATATCTCGCTCATGGTCATCCGCGAGATTGTCGAAAACTTTATCCACGCGCACTTTGCCGAGCCCATCATCTCGATTCTGGACGGCGGAGACACCATCCGCTTCGCTGATCAAGGACCCGGCATCGACGACAAGGAGCGTGCTTTCGACTTTGGCGTTACCAGCGCAAACAGCAAGATGAAGCGCTACATCCGTGGAACCGGAGCAGGGTTTCCCATGGTGCAGGAGTATTTGGAAAACGCCGGCGGGGCCGTGTCCATCGAGGACAACATGGGCAACGGCACCGTGGTTACGGTAAGCCTGGACCCTAAACGCGTGCAGGAAATAGAGCGTGCCGGCGGACGCGGTGCTGCCGTGCGGCCCGAGACGGAGCAGCCCACATATCCCCTGCCGGGAGCTTTTGCGCAGCAGCCCATGGCAACGCAACAGATGCAGCCCCCCGTGGGACAGATGCAGCAGCCCGGAATGCTTCCTACACAAGAGCCCCAGGCGGCATCGATGTCGATGCCGCCAAACGCGCCAGAGGCCATGCCGCTGGCGGATCAGGATGCAACAGCAATGCAGCAGGCGACGGGGGCACCGGGTGGCCAGCAAATGGGCTATCAGCCGTACCAACAGGGATATCCATATCAGCAGATGCCGCCACTGGGGTATGGCCAGCAGTTCCCGCAGCAGTACCAGCAGGGATATCAGCAGCCGTACCAGCAGATGCCGCAGCAGCAGTACAACCCCTGGGCCCAGCAGATGACTCCGCAGCCTTACCAACAGTGGCCTCAAAGTTTTCAACAGCAAATGCCGCCGATGCAGAGTTCTCAACAACCAGCAGCTCAAATGATGTATCCTAATGCAGCAAATCAGTATGCGCAGCCACAACCGGACGTGTTCGTAAGCGATCGCGGCAACGCCGCGCTGGGCTATCTGGCGCAAAATCAAGCGTGCGGTGCTACCGATCTGGCGAGGGCGTTTGGAAACTCGGCCCCCACTTGGTCACGCACGCTCAATGACTTGGCGCAGGCCGGCTTGGTCATCAAGCATGGCCAGAAATACCATCTGACCGAACTCGGCGCCGCTCGCGTGCGAGCTCAGAGCTAAAGAACGGGAGAGACAGTGGACGAGGAAGCAAGCATCATCCTGGGGGATGCCATCGCCTTTTGCCAGCGCGACGGCCAAGATGCACGCCTCATCAACATGCTGGGGCAATCGCGCGCCATAAGCCTGACCGAAGATACGCTCACGATCGAGGCCCCCTCGCGCTTTGCCATCGCGCAGCTCAAAAAGCATCAGCCGACTATTGAGGCCTATCTGGAAGAAATCGCCTTTGCACCGATTGCGCTCGACATCGTGGCACCGCAAGGAGCCGTGGCGGAATCCGCTGCTGCGACGGCGCCCGCCGCGGCTCCCGCTGCCTCCCCGGCGGTGCCGGCCTCCGCAGGCGACGTGCCGACAATCGAGCACCAGCACGGCGATGTTTCCCGTGAAACCATGGCACCGTTGCCGACCGCGGCGGCGACGTCAACGAACGCACCCGTCACGCACATGCCTATCGCTCACGACGCAGCGGCGGGCGCGGATTCGGGCATTGCAATCAAGAACACGCTCTCGGCCGATGATTTTCGTCGCATGATGAACCAGATGAAGGGCGGAGCGCCGACTAAGTCCACGCAAGCTGCGACCCCCGCTTCACCCATGCCGGCACCGACCGTACCGGCCGAGCAGAATGCGGATGGAGCCCCGCTCGCCGCGAACTCAAAATTTACCTTTGAGAACTTTGTCTACGGCCCCGAGAACAGCCATGCCTATCGCTCGGCACTCAAGTTTGCCGCCCTCGCGGACGAGCGTGGCACGTGCACATCACTGTTCATCTACGGCAAATCGGGCCTGGGCAAGACGCACCTGCTGCTTGCCATCAAAAACGAGCTCGCCGAGAAGTCGCCCGAGATCAAGGTCAAGTATGCCAACTCCCAGGCATATCTGGACGACCTGATGACCGAGTTCGACCGCCAAAAGAAGAGCAACGCCCCTATCATGCAGGCATACCACGGCGTGGACGTGCTCATCATCGATGACATCCAAAACATCATCGGCAAGCGCGCGAGCGTGGACTACTTTTTCCAGCTCATGGACGAGTTCATCCGCAACAACAAGAAGGTCGTCATCGCGGCAGACCGCGCCCCCAAGGACCTGAGCATGGACGAGCGTCTGACCAGCCGCTTCAACGCCGGCATGCTCTGCTTGGTCGCAGAGCCCAGCTACGAGATGAAATACAAGATCTTGCAGCGCTATTACGAGAACACCATCGTCGCCGCTCCCGAGGCAGGCGACGACTCGCTGCTGGCGGCCTATGGGGGCGACGGCGGGCACCTGACCGACGAGCACTTTAAACACATGGCCGAGGTCTCGGGCACCAACATCCGCGAACTCGAGAGCTTCTGCG
Source organism: Collinsella aerofaciens (assembly GCF_015557435.1). Lineage (GTDB taxonomy): Bacteria > Actinomycetota > Coriobacteriia > Coriobacteriales > Coriobacteriaceae > Collinsella > Collinsella aerofaciens_Z. The sequence goes on along the minus strand of NZ_JADNOH010000066.1, from coordinate 8,638 downwards.
AGCGCTGCGCCGGCGAGGCGGGCGACCGCGAGCGCGAGGGCGGGGAGCTCACCTTTGACGATATCGACGCCATCGCCAGCCAGTACTTCGACACATCGGCCAAAAAGATCAACGTCCAGACGGTTCAGTCCGTCATCGAAGAGCAGTACGGCGTGACGCACGAGGAGCTCATCGGCCCGCGTCGCAACGCCAATATCGCCAAAGCACGCCATATTGCCATCTATCTGGCCATCGAGATGTGCGAGATGACGACCACGGCGGTGGGCGCCGAATTTGGCAACCGCAACCACTCGACCGTCAGCACGAGTTACAAAAAGGTCCAGAAGATGATCCAGGAAGACCGCACCGTCACCGAAGACCTCAAGTCGCTGCGCGATAAAATTACACTGCGCTCGTAGGGAAATAGAGACACCTGTTGAAAACTTGTCGAAACCACGGGCATAAGGTGTCTAAAACCCAACCCGCGGCGATGAAAAGTTTTGCGCAGGTTTTGAACGTGGAAAACCACCCCTGTTGCACACAGGTTGCTGTCGATTCTCTTTCTGGGTCTGACCTGCGTCTTTGGGAGTAATCAACAGTTTCGTCAGTGCTATTACTATTATTAAGATATTTATATCTATAGAAAGGTATTAAAAGATGAAGTTCACCGTCAGCCAGAGCTCGCTTACACAAGCCATCGGCGTCGTTATGAAGGGTGTCGCTTCGGCATCCACCCTTCCCATCCTGTCGGGCGTGCTCGTTAAGGCCCAAGACGGCATCTTGGAATTCCAGACCTCTAACTACACCATCTCGATCCGTCATCGCATCGCGGCGCATGTCGAAGAAGAGGGCGAGATGGTTATCCCCTGTAAGATGCTCTCCAATATCACCAAGACCCTCCCCGATGCCCCGGTCACCTTTGAGCTGTCCGAGCGCCAGGTGCTGATTGGTTGCGAGAAGAGCTCTTTTAGGCTGAACACGCTCGATGCCAATGACTTCCCCGAGTTTCCGGCCTATGCCATCGAGAGTGCCGTGGAGCTGCCGACCGATATCTTGTCCGAAATGGTCGGCCGCGTGTGGCGCGTCACCTCGACCGACAAGGCTCGCCCCATCCTGGGCGGCGTGCACATGAAGGTCGAGAACAACACCGTACGCTTGGTGGCGACCGATTCCTTCCGCTTGGCCGTGTGCGATACGCAGGTCGAGACCTCGACCCTCGAGGGCTCCTTTGAACTCAACGTTCCGGCTGACGCCTTTAACGACGCGCTGAACATCATGGCCAGCCAGGCGACCATCATGATCGGGGCTACCGACACCCAGGTCGTCTTCGAGGCCGGCAACACCACCTACGTGTCGCGTCGTATCGAGGGCGTGTACCCCAACTACAAGCAGCTCATCCCCGATTCGTGCGTGACGAGCGTCAAGATCGACGTCGCCGCCTTTAACGCCGCCCTCAAGCGCGTGGCCGTTATCGCGAGCGCCAACCCCGCCGTCAAGTTCGAGATCGATGTCGAGAACGGTCAGATGGGCCTGTCCTCCATTTCCAATGACCAGGACCTTGCGCAGGAGACGATCGATGTCGAGGCCGAGGGCGAGTCGGGCACCATCGCCTTCAACTACCACTACATCTTCGGCTGCCTCAATGCCCTGTCCAAGGAGAAGGAGATCACGCTGGAGCTCAAGAGCTACTCGCAGGCGGGCATCTTTAAGTCCTACGACAGGATTAACTACCTGTACCTGGTCATGCCGGTCCGCATCTAGCGCTGCGCCATGACCATGTTCGCCCGCGATCTTTCCGTCGCGCACTACCGCAGCTTCGATAGCTATCGCCTTGCCCTGGACGAGGGCGTGACGATACTTGCGGGACCCAACGCGGCGGGAAAGACCAATCTCATAGAGGCGCTGCAGCTGCTGACGAGCGGCGCCTCGTTTAGGCATCCGACCGCAGCCGAGCTCGTCCATGACGGCGTGGGCTCGTGCAAGATCGAGCTGAGGCTCGAGGGCGACGGCCGCGTGCTTGATATGGGATTGAGCGCGGAGGACGGTAGGCGCTCGTTTAGCCGCAACGGCAAGAGATGCTCTGCCGCTGGTGTGCGCGGGGTTCTGCCGAGTGTGCTGTTTTGCCCCGACCATCTGGACATGGTTAAGCGAGGCGCCAGTGTGCGCCGCGCCGCCCTCGATGACTTTGGCATGCAGCTGAGCGCACGCTATGCCGATCTTGCGAGCACCTATGGGCGCTGCGTGACCCAGCGTAACGCCTTGCTCAAGGAGACCTGGTGCTGCCGCGAGATGCTCGGCGCGTGGAACGATTCGATTGCCCGCGCGGGCTCGGCCCTGCTCGTGCACCGGTTGGCCCTGCTCGACCGGCTGGCGGGCCATGTGCACACTGCCTACGGGCAAGTGGCGTCAGGTGAGGCCGCCAACGTGACCTATGCGTCCACGCTGGGGGATTTGCCCCAGGTCGAGGATCGCGAAGAGCTGAAGGGTTGGGCGTACGAGCGCATGCTGGCTGCCCTTGACGAGCATGCCGACGAGGAAATTCGCCGCGGCGTGACGTTGGTGGGACCGCATCGCGACGAGATTGAGTTCACCGTGGCGGGTCGCTCCGCCCGTTCATTTGCCAGCCAAGGACAGCAGCGCACGCTGGTGCTGTCCTGGAAGGTGGCCGAGGTCGCCGTGGCTCGCGATGTCCTGGGCACTGCCCCGCTGCTGCTTCTGGACGACGTGATGAGCGAGCTCGACGGCGAGCGTCGCGGCGCTTTCCTGCGGCTGATCGGCGATGATATCCAGACGGTCATAACTACGACCAACCTGGGGTACTTTACCGATGACCTGCTTGATCGAGCCAAGGTGGTGAGCATGGGTGAGACGTGCTAATTACGAGCGCGAGAGCGAGACGGTCGCCTTCAGCGGGTTTTTGAACGCAGAGCGCCAGCGCATCCTGGCGTCCGCGACCCCCGAGCGCCGTGCGCAGATGGAGGCCGCCGAGGAGTCGCGCGCGGTCTATCGCGCATGGAACGCGGTGTGCTCGGGCACGCGCGAGGGACGGCATGTGACGGGACTGCGCTACCTGCCCGAGTCCAATGAGCTGCTGGTGTATCTCGACTCGCCCTCGTGGACGCAGGAAATGACGCTGTTGCGCGAGATCATCCGCGCGCGCATGGAGCGCGCCGGTGCGCATGTGGACGGCCTGGTGTTCAAAACCACCGCGCCCGGTCACACGCCGCCCGCCGCCAAGGAGCGCCTGCGCCCGGCGACGACCGAGCGACCGCCGGCCCCGCACGCCGACCTAAGTGAGGCCGAGCGTACCGAGATCGAGCGCCAAGTGGCGCCCATCGAAGACCAAAAACTGCGCGAGGCCCTCGAGAATGCCATGAGAGCCAGTGCCGAGTGGGCCAAGGGCGTGCAAAGCAAAAAAGAGCCTTAAATCGCATCTGGTGGCCTTGTAGAGCCAAATACCCTCGTTCCCGAGGGTATTTTTTTACGATAAACTAGTAAGGCTGTACACATTTTCTTGACTGAAGGAGGACGTGTGGCAAACGAAAACGATTACGATGGCGGCGAGATTAAGATCCTCGAAGGTCTCGAGGCCGTTCGTAAGCGCCCGGGCATGTATATCGGCTCGACGAGCGCCAGCGGTCTGCATCACCTGGTGTGGGAGATCGTTGACAACTCCGTCGACGAGGCCATGGCCGGTTTCTGCACCGAGATCCAGGTGACGGTCCACGCCGACAACTCCATCACGGTCGTCGACAACGGGCGCGGCATCCCCGTCGACGAGCACCCTGTTAAAAAGATCCCGACGCTCGAGGTCGTCATGACGATCCTGCACGCCGGCGGTAAGTTCGATAACTCGGCCTATAAGGTCTCGGGTGGCCTGCACGGCGTGGGCATCTCCGTCGTCAACGCGCTGTCCAAGCGCGTGGTCGTTCAGGTTCGTCGCGATGGCAACACCTACGAGATGGAGTTCTCGCGCGGCAAGACCGTCAAGAAGATGGAGGTCGTGGGCACCTCGAATTCGACAGGCACCACCGTCACCTTCTGGCCCGACGACGAGATCTTCGAGACCTGCATCTACGATTTCGATACGCTGCACAACCGTCTGCAGGAGACGGCGTTCCTCAATAAGAACCTTAAGATTGTGCTGACCGACGAGCGCGAGGCGACTCCCCACGTGGAGGAGTTTTGCTATGAGGGCGGCATCATTGACTTCGTCAAGTTCCTCAACGAGGGCAAGGACGTCCCCGAGGCCTTTAAGGAGCCCATCTACATCGAGGGCAAATCGGACCCGGACGCTCCCGTGGCCAAGATGGGCGAGGTCGAGGTTTCCCTGCAGTGGAATAGCGGCTACGGCGAGAACGTCATGTCGTTCGCCAACGACATCTACACCCCCGAGGGCGGCATGCACCTTGAGGGCTTCCGCACCGCGCTCACCCGCGTAATCAACGATTACGCGCGCAAGCAGAACCTGCTCAAGGAAAAAGACGCCAACCTGACCGGCGACGATGTGCGCGAGGGCCTTTCGGCCGTTATCTCGGTCAAGCTGCCCGATCCTCAGTTTGAGGGCCAGACCAAGGCAAAGCTCGGCAGCTCCTATATGCGCGCGCTCACGCTCAAGATCGTGACCGACGGCCTCGCCGATTACTTGGAGGAGCATCCCAAGCCCGCCCGCGAGATTGTCAAGAAGGCGCAACAGGCCTGCAAGGCGCGCAACGCCGCCCGCAAGGCGCGCGAGGCGACCCGCCGCAAGAGCCTGCTCGAGACGGCGTCCCTGCCCGGCAAGCTCGCTGACTGCTCGGTGCGCGATGCCGAGCTGACCGAGCTCTTCATCGTAGAGGGTGACTCGGCAGGCGGTTCGGCCAAGGACGGCCGTCGCCGAGACATCCAGGCGATTCTGCCCCTGCGCGGCAAGATTCTGAACGTCGAACGCGTTGGTGACCATCGTGCATTCTCGAGTGACACCATCCAGTCGCTGATTACCGCGATCGGCTGCGGTGTCACGACGAGTGCCGGCGACGGCGGCGACTTCGATATCACCAAGGCGCGCTACCACAAGATCATCATCATGACCGATGCAGACGTCGACGGTGCGCATATCCGCATCCTGCTGCTGACGTTCTTCTACAAGTACATGCGTCCGCTGATCGATGCCGGCTACGTCTATGTTGCCTGCCCGCCCATCTTTGGCATTAAGGTGCGCAACAAGATCCACTACGTGTATCCCAACGGCCGCCAGCCCGAAGACGAGATCCTGCGCGACACCATCCAGAGTCTGGGCCTGAACCCCGACGACAACGACGAGGACGGCAAGGCCAAGGACGGCAAGATCACCAAGAAGCGCAAGGGCTATACCGTCCAGCGCTACAAGGGCCTGGGCGAGATGGACCCCAAGCAGCTTGCCTCGACGACGATGGATCCCAAGACCCGCATCTTGCAGCGCGTGTCGATCGAGGACGCCGTGGTGGCGGACCGTGCCGTGCGCGAGCTCATGGGTTCCGAGGTCGGCTATCGCCGCGAGTACATCGAGAAGCACGCACATGACGCACGATTCTTAGACGCCTAGCTTTCCCAGGCACCCCATCTTGCCCTTCAGGATTTCGGGCGCCGCACGCAAGGCGTGCGCCCTCATCCTTCAGGGCAACCTGGGGCACCTGGAAAACCTAGGAGGGTTATCCGGTGTTCCCGGTAATCCGTCTCCGTGGTGGGGAACTAATGGACCACGCAAACCATGAGGAGGTAACGTGGCAGACGATATCAACAACAATGAGGGTATGGACGAGGCCGGCGACGCCGGCATGCCCGATGATCTGAAGCGCCTACTCGCCCGCGCCGAGCAGGGCGAGGACGGCGATCCGGATTCCTATAACCCCGACGCCGAGGATGAAGATGATGAGGATGACGACGGTGAGCTCGAGGAGAGCTTTGGCGAAGTCGACCGTGGCGCCTCGGCCGGCGAGGATATCAACGGCGGCCAGCTCCAGATTTCGGAGTTTGGCCGCGAGATGAAGCAGTCATTTATCGAGTATTCGATGTCGGTCATTACGGCGCGCGCCCTGCCGGACGTGCGCGACGGCTTAAAGCCGGTGCACCGCCGCATCCTGTACGCGATGAACGAGAGCGGCATCTACCCCAACCGCCCGCACAAGAAGTCGGCCTGGACGGTCGGCGAAGTTATCGGTAAGTACCACCCGCATGGCGACTACGCGGTCTATGAGGCCATGGTCCGCCTGGCGCAGTGGTTCTCCATGCGCACGCCGCTCATCGACGGTCACGGCAACTTCGGCAACATCGACGGCGACGGCGCGGCGGCCATGCGTTACACCGAGAGCCGCCTGGCAAAGCCCGCCATGGAATTGCTGCGTGACTTGCAGAAGGATACCGTCGACTGGCAGCCCAACTACGACGAATCGCTCGCCGAGCCTCAGGCGCTGCCTGCGCGCTTCCCCAACCTGCTGGTCAACGGCAGCCAGGGCATCGCCGTCGGCATGGCCACCAATATCGCCCCGCATAACCTCACCGAGGCGATCGAGGCAACCTGCTACCTGATCGATAATCCCGACGCCACTGTCGACGAGCTCATGCAGATCATGCCCGGTCCGGACTTCCCCACCGGCGCCATCATCATGGGCAGTGCCGGTATTAAGCAGAGCTACGAGACCGGCCGTGGCTCCATTACCGTGCGCGCCAAGGCTCACGTGGAGTCCACCAAGACCGGCCGCAGCCGCCTGGTCTTTACCGAGATTCCCTACATGGTCAACAAGGGCACCCTGCAGGAGAAGATCGCCCAGCTCGTCAACGACAAGCGCATCGAGGGTATCTCGGATATGCGCGATGAGTCCAACCAGAAGGGTATCCGTCTGGTCATCGAACTCAAGAAGGGCGTCATCCCGCAGGTCGTGCTCAACAACCTGTACAAGTACACCTCGCTGCAGACGACCTTTGGCGCCAACAACCTGGCGCTTGTCAACGGCGTTCCCAAATGCCTGAGCCTGCGCGAGATGCTGCAGCACTACATCGACCACCAGGTCGACGTCGTCACCCGCCGCACCCGCTTCGACCTTAAGAAGGCCCAGGCCCGCGCGCATATCCTTGAGGGCTACCTGATGGCCCTTGACCATATCGACGAGGTCATCAGCATCATCCGCTCCTCGCAGACCGACTCCGAGGCCAGCAGCCGCCTGATCGAGCGCTTTGGCTTTACGCCCGAGCAGACCACGGCCATCCTCGAGATGAAGCTGCGCCGCCTGACCGGCCTGGAGCGCGACAAGATCCAGGAAGAGCTGGACGGCCTGCGCCGCGCCATCGCCTACTACGAGGACCTGCTGGCGCACGAGGAGAAGATCCTGGGCGTCATTAAGGAAGAGATGCGCGAGATCTCCAAGAAGTTCGGCGATAAGCGCCGCACCGAGATCAGCCATGTCGAGAAGGACCTGGACGTCGAGGACCTCATTGCCGATGAGGACATGGTCGTGACCATCACCCACACCGGCTATGTCAAGCGCATCCCGGTGGCCGCCTACCGCGCCCAGAAGCGCGGCGGCAAGGGCGTGTCGGGCGTCAACCTCAAAGAGGACGACGTCATCGACGAGATGTTCATCGCGTCCACGCACGAGTACGTGCTGTTCTTCTCGAGCAAGGGTAAGGTCTATCGCCTGAAGGTGCACGAGCTGCCGGTGGGTACGCGCCAGGCGCGCGGTACCGCAATCGTCAACCTGCTGCCCTTCGAGGAGGGCGAGAAGATCGCGAGCGTCATCAGCTGCCGCGAGTTCCCTGCCGACGAGTACCTGATGTTTGCCACCAAGAGCGGCATGGTCAAGAAGACCGTGATGAGCGCATATGACCGCAGCCGTCGCGACGGCCTGATCGCTATCAACCTGCGTGACGACGACGCGCTGCTGAACGTGCGCCGCGTGCGCGAGGGCGACAAGATTATCCTGGCCACCACCGCGGGCAAGGCGATCATGTTCTCCGAGGAGCAGGTGCGCGCCACCGGCCGCGATACCAGCGGCGTTCGCGGTATCGGTATGAAGGACGGCGTGAGCGTTCTGGGCATGGAAGTCACTAACGGCAACGGCGATCTATTCGTCATCACCGAGCGCGGCTACGGCAAGCGCACGCCGGTCGCGGACTACCCGGAGCAGAATCGCGGCGGCCAGGGCGTCTACACCATCCAAATGACCGAGCGTAAGGGTAACCTCGCGGCCATGAAGACGGTGGGCCCGCAGCACGAGCTGTTCATCGTGACGGAGGGCGCGACGGTCATTCGCGTCAAGACCGACGAGATCAGCCAGACTGGCCGCGCTACCCAGGGCGTCAAGATGATGACCGTCGACGACAACGACCGCATCTGCGCCGTAGCCCGCATGACGGCCGCCAAGGAGAAGCCCGAAGGCGAAGGCGCCGAGGCCGCAACCGACGCCGAAGAGGCCCCAGTCGACCTAGGCGACGGCAACGACATGCCAGAGGATCTCCTAGACGAGTAAGAGGCCCTAGCTGGTAAAAATCATCAGACCCCTTACATCGGCGGTCGGCGCACTGCGCGCCGACCGCTTTTTTGACAATCTTGAACCTCGCGTCGGCCCCGGCTGCCCGGCGGCATACGAAGTCGATCGCGAGTTCCGCACGAGCCGGAGAGCACTTAATGTGCTCTCCGTGCGAG
>NZ_JADNOH010000001.1 GCF_015557435.1 Collinsella aerofaciens | reverse complement strand
CCGGCTGAGTCTGGGAAGAGGTGCCGGGCGGCGGGCGGAGCATGGCCACCGGACCTATCGAAACACATCTCCACCGTTCCTTCAACTGGGAAAACGACGCCCCCGGGACCTGAATTGGGCCTCGGGGGCGTTCGGCTAGCTGCGGGAACGGCCTATTCGCTCAATGTGTTCGGCTGGGATCGGAAATCAACCAAGTGGGCGGCACCAATCGGCGAAAGATCGATTATGAGTGCAGGCCTATCGATAAGACACGGACTGCTGAGAATCCTTTACGACAACGTCGTGGGCTCCGCCTTCGACGATGGAGGTGGAGCTGACCAGGGTCAGGCGTGCCTTTTCCTGGAGCTCGGGGATCGAGAGGGCGCCGCAGTTGCACATCGTGGACTTGACCTTGTAGAGCGTGCCGCCCACACCGTCCTTGAGGGAGCCGGCGTAGGGAACGTAGGAGTCGACGCCCTCGACGAAGCTGAGCTTCGCGGCGCCGCCCAGGTCGTAGCGCTGCCAGTTGCGGGCACGCGCAGAACCCTCGCCCCAGTACTCCTTCATGTACTGACCATTGACGTTGACGCGCTCGGTCGGGCTCTCGTCAAAGCGGGCGAAGTAACGGCCCAGCATCATAAAGTCGGCACCCATGGCAAGGGCGAGCGTCATGTGGTAGTCGTAGACGATACCGCCGTCGGAGCACACGGGCACGTAGACGCCGGTCTCCTCGTAGTACTCGTCGCGAGCGCGGCAGACGTCAATCAGCGCGGTGGCCTGGCCACGGCCGATACCCTTGGTCTCACGGGTAATGCAGATGGAACCGCCGCCGATACCGACCTTGATGAAGTCGGCACCGCAGTCGGCCAGGAAGCGGAAGCCCTCAGCGTCGACGACGTTGCCGGCACCGACCTTGACGTCCTCGCCGTAGTTGGCGCGGATCCACTCGATGGTGCGCTTCTGCCATTCGCTGAAGCCCTCGGAAGAGTCGATGCACAGGACATCGGCACCAGCCTCGATGAGCAGCGGCACGCGCTCGGCATAATCGCGGGTATTGATACCGGCGCCGACCATGTAGCGCTTGTCGTTATCGAGCAGCTCGTTGGGGTTGGTCTTGTGGCTGTCGTAGTCCTTGCGGAAGACGATGCCCATGAGGTGATCGTTGTCGTCGACGATGGGCAGAGCGTTGAGCTTGTTGTCCCAGATGACGTCGTTGGCAACCTTAAGGCTGATGTTCTTGTCGCCCACGATGAGCTGCTCACGCGGGGTCATGAACTCGGAGACCTTCTTCTGGTGGTCATCGCGGCTGGGGCGATAGTCACGGCTGGTGACGATACCCAGGAGCTTGCCCTTGGGAGTGCCGTCGTCGGTGACCGGCATGGTGGAGTGACCGGTCTTCTCCTTGAGCTCGATGACCTGCTCCATGGTCATGTCGGGGGTCAGCGTGGAATCGGACTGAACAAAGCCGGCCTTGTGATCCTTGACGGCCTTGACCATAGCGGCCTCGGACTCGGGGGTCTGGGAACCGTAAATGAAGGACAGGCCACCCTCGGTAGCGAGCGCGACACCCATGTCGACGCCCGAGACGGACTGCATGATGGCGGAAACCATGGGGATGTTCAGGGTGATTGCCGGCTTCTCACCGCGCTTGAAGCGGGTTAGCGGCGTCTTAAGAGAGACGTTGTTGGGGATGCACTGCGAGGACGAGTAACCAGGGACCAGCAGATACTCCGAAAACGTGTGGGACTCACCGGGAAAGAACGTAGCCATGTTTCTCCTTTATCCATGCGACCGGTCGGCTGCAGGCCTCGTAGGACCCAGCCCAACCTTGGGCGCCCAATACTGGGGAAGTATCTTAACGCACTTTGACTGCTACAATGCATGATTTAAGAAGAGCACACGAGGGTTTGACGCAGGCTTTGCGTTTGCCCAGCAAACACTTTAGCGGGGAGACGTGGAGCACATGGAGTACAAGACGACGGCAAAGTTGGTCATTCAAGCGTGCGACAAGGATCTGCCGGGCGTGTTCGGCCACGGCTGCGTCTTACTGCTGCAGGGTATTGCCCGCGAGCACTCGCTCAACCGCGCCGCCAAGAGCATGGGCATGGCCTATTCCAAAGCGTGGCGTATTGTAAACGAAGCGGAAGGCCAGCTAGGCTGTAAGCTCATCGAGCGCGACGGCGCCCGCGGATCCACGCTCACCCCCGCCGGCGAGCGAGCCATAGTGGTCTACGAGGAGCTGCAGGCCGACATCAACATCGTCATCGCCACCAAAGCCGACGCCCTCATAGCCAGCATCAACGCAAAGTAGTCTATTTGGTCTGATTATTGATCCGCCGCACGAACTAATTAAGACGCGCGCCATAAAATGGGCCTATCTACTACGTTTAGTTGAACACCCTCGACCACCCCAGATTTCTTGAAAACAAAACCGCTGGTAGACAGCTTGCCAGTTTTCAAAAAAGGCAGGTAAGGTCGCCCCCTAAGGGTTAAACGTAGTAGATAGGCCGCTTTCGTGGCACAGTCCCCCACGGCCCAGTCCCAAAGTAGCTAAAAAGCCCGTCCCAAAAAGACTACCCCGAGACAAGCCCCAAAATAGCTAGTTGCGGAGGGCGTTGTCTAGGGCGCCGGCTACGGTTAGGGGGTCGTCGGTGCCGGCGAAGAGGCGGATGGCTCCCCCCTGCTTGCCGCGTGGGGCCGAAAGGCGTGTCGTTGCGCCGCCGGCGGGCGACGTGCGGAACTCCCCCGGCAATGTGTCGAACAGCTCACCCGCACTTCGCTCGATAAGGTCAAACTCAACTGCCGGGCCAAAGCCGTGCTCGAGGATTCCCGTTGCAACCGCATGATCGGGATGCGAACCCAGCCCTGGATAGCGCACGTTGCGCACCATCTCGTTGGCAGCCAGATACTCGGCCAGTGCACGTGCGCGGTCGAAGTGAGCCTGCATGCGAGCATCGAGCGAGTCCAGACCGCGCTCCAGCACGTCGGCCTCGTCAGCAGTCAAATCAAGCTTGGCCAAGCCGCAGCCCTCAAGCAGGGCATGCGTGCACTCGGCAGCTGCATCCACACGATGGCGCTTGAGCTGCGAGCGCGCCACCGAGACGGCGACGAGCTTGCGCGGAGCTTCGCCGGCACACACACGGTCGAGTGCCTCGAGCGACAGCGCGGCACCCAGCCGCAGCGAATCGCAGCCAAAAGCCGACGCCACGGTGTTGTCCACAACCAGCAGCGCATGAGCCTCACGCGCCGCCCGACCCAGCGCGCGCAAATCGGGAACACGCAGGCCAAAGCCGCCGATTGAATTCACAAACCACCACAGGTGCGGCACCTCGGCATCAAACGCGGTGGCAAAACCCTCGGACGCGGCGGTAAACGCCGCAACCGACGGCTCCCCCACGAGCACAACGTCGCAGGCATCAAAGCCGCGCGCAAACGCATCGGCAAAGTCATCGGCAAACACGACCAGGCGATCGCTGGGACGCACAATCCCCAGCAGCGACAGCGCCACCGGCACGTGCGAGGCCGCAACAAGACGCGCCTCACGCGCGCCGGCCCTTGCAGCCCAGGACTCTTCTAGCTGTTGCACGTCCACGCGGCACCATCCTTTACATAAAACCAAACCAAGACCAGCCCACCCAGGTCGAGAAAACGTCAGCGCAAGCAGCGTCGAGCGGTCCGGCGTTCGTTAGAACGCCGGAACAAAATTAGCCGTGGTATTCACCGTTGTACTGGATGAGCGTTAGATCTTCCACGCCATCGAGTGCGCGGATGGCGTCGGCATAGGGCATATCCACACCGTCCGAGAAAACCTCGACGGCCATCTCGACCTTGTCACCGCGCATGGTCTTGGACTTGACGGAAAACTTGGTGCGCCCAAACGCGCGCACGATATCGTCGCCGGTGGTCTGACCCGTGTAGTGGATGACCATCATGTACATGCGCGCCTTGTCCTGGTGGCTCGCAAAACTGGCGATCATCACCACGATCACCACAGCCGTGAGCCCCACGAGCGCATACATACCGGCTCCCGCCGTAATGCCCGTGGTAATGGACCAAAACAGATACAGCAGGTCGAGCGGGTCCTTGACCGCCGTACGGTAGCGGACGATAGACAGAGCACCGACCATACCAAGCGAGATGACCACGTTTGTCGAGATCGCGAGCGTGACCATGCAGGTGAGCACGCACATGCCCACGAGCGTCACGGCAAAACTGCGCGAATAGACCACGCCGGTAAAAAAGCGCTTGTACACGTAGTAGATCAGGATGCCCATGGCGAGCGCCACGAGCAGCGACAGGCCAATCTTGGCGGGGTCGACCTGACCAAACGCCTCCAAGACGGAGTTCTTAAAAAAGTCCCTAGTGCTCATGGTCTAAATATCCCCTCGGTTCCCAAAATCCGATTCCCAGTAGTTAAAACCGCGCAGGTAGGCGGTCTTGTCATAACACAGGCAGTACTTAGAGACCGCCGTGAGTTCGGCCGCACCTGGCGGCACCATATCGCGCACCAGCTGCGGACAAAACTCGGTAAACTTGACCTCCATCACCAGCTTGCCGGGCTCCAGCACGGGCAACGCGGGCAACGTCGCGTCAAAGATGTCAAAGCTCCCCACCGCCGCACACACGTTGCTATCAAAGGTAATGCGCACGGTACCCTCGTCCATCACCCACGGCTCGCGCTCGTAGTCCACGATGGTCCGCGGGCGCATCATATTGCAGATGCACTCGATGTAGAACTCGCGACAGAGCGGATAGGGGCTCCTCAGCAAAAAGTCGTAGTCGCCAGCAAGGATCTGCTCAAACTCGCCGCGCGTGAGCGGCGCGTCCTCCTTGTAGATCCAGCTACCGTACTTCTTTTTGCGCTCGAGCTTAATCACCTTGTCGCTGCCGTTATAGATGCGCACGCGATACTTTTTGCGCATGAGAATACCAGCGTCTTTTTCCTCGTAGGCCGAGTTGCAGTAGTCGTCAAAGTACAGGCTGCGAATGGTGTAACCACCCGCCCGCGCATGCTTGTCCAGTTTAAACACCGGCGCCATGCGACAGGCAAGCGCGGCGTGCTCGCCCTCGTTAATGAGATATTTGAGCTCGTGGCGGTAACGCTCCTGCGTGGCACGCACAGGCGGAGCTGCCAAGCGCTCAAGCAGCGCGCTAGCCCTCCTCATACGCATCCTCCACGACCTTACCGCCGTCCTGCACGTAAAAACACTTCATGCCGTAGTGCTTGCCGTCGTCGGTCACATAGTAGTCAAACGCATCTTGCGTATAGCCGTCGGAGTTGGTGGCGCGCACGCGCACAAAATACTGGCCGGCATCGGGCGCATCACAGGTCACCTCGGGAAGTAGCACGTCCTCGGCCTTAAAAAGCACATCGCTTATGGCATAGTCGCGCGCCAGCTCCACGGTATAGCGAATGTCACGCGCCTTAAAGTCGTAAGACGCATCCCAGTTAATGCGCAGCTTACCGTTATCGATCTGTGGCACGCCAATGTAGAACGGCATGGGCTTATTATAGCTCTCGCGAAAGCTCTTGTAGTTCTCCTCGATCTCGGAGGGAATCGCCGCGGCGATTTGCTCGTATTGTTCCTTGGTGACAGGCAGATGGTCGATATCGGGCGAAGCAAAGACCAGCGATTCGGTAACCTCGCGATAATGTCTAATCATCTTGGCCAGGCGCGCCTCGGTCAAATACGAGCGCAGATCCTTGACGGCGCGGTCGAGCTCACCGCGAAACGCCTTACTGCGCAGCGCACGATTGAATAGCACGTTGCCCCAGTAGTTGCTTACGCCGCGCTCCCAGCTCGCATAGTCCGAGAACCCCTTCAGGCTCAGCTCAAGCTTACGCAGCATGCCGTCGTTATCCCAATCGAGGATGTACCACGTATTGGAGTTGAGCGGGCTATACAGATAGCAGTTACGGTTCTGAGTATCGCAGTTGCCCGTCAGAATCTGAAACGCCAGCCAATAGACCAGGTTCTCGGTATCAAAGTAGGTGTCGAGCACGTCATCGATCTTGTGCGATTCGTCGTTGAGCGCATCGAGCATCTCGATGAGCTTGGTGTGGTCTGAATCGCCCTTAATCTCGAGCATGCCCTCAAAGCTTGCCTGGTTGTAGTCGGGATCGTCGGCAAGCTTAATGGTGTCCTCGTAGCGATGGAAATCAAAGCTGTTCACCTTGTACAGGTGCCCGCTCTTATCCAGGCCATGTGCCTTAAGCGCCGTCTTGTTGAGCTGCTCCACCTGCGTATACAGGCCGTAGTCCTCAAAGGTATCGTTGGACTTTTCGGTCTGGTCGCACACCCACAGATGCACAAACTGCGTGCGCAGGCCCATCATCTGGGGAATCCCGCGGATAAGGTCGTAGGCCATCTTGTTGCGAAAACGCATACCCTCGCCCATGTGCTTGTTGAGCGCAATCGCGCGCTGTTGGCGCCAGGTGCCCTTGCCTTTTTTGAGCTCCACCTTGTAATTCTTTTGCGTGTAGGAGCTCGACGTCTGGCCGCGCACCTGCACGGTGGCATTGGGCGCTTCCTCGCCATAGCCAACCTCGCCGGCCACCGGGCCGTCTTCGTCGCCCGGCTGCAGCAGGCCCATAACCTGATAGCGCGTCACGCCCATGTCGGCATAGTCATACACCGAGTACGTGTTGATCTCGGCCCAGCTGTGGTCGGTGTTCTCGGAGCTGTTGCCGCGCGAGACCGTCAGGTACATGGTCACAATGTCCGAGTCGTCGTAGACCTCGTACAGCTCGTCCTTATCGCGCAGATGCTTGGACTGGTCGGAGGCCTCGGCCTTTTTAATCTTGTCCTGCTTTTTTACCTTATTTGTCGAGGATTCGTCCTGAGATGAGCAGCCCGAAAGCAGCAGCGCGCCGGTAGCCGCCTCGATCAGACAGCGGCGAGACATCAACTTATCGATCATCAGAACCTCCCCAATGGTTGCGATACACGCGAACTACTGCGCGCTGAAACGCGCCGTGCGGCACGCCCTTGCGGCGGCACTCCTCATAGCGCTGCTCGGCACGGTCGAGCAAGCGGCCCAGCTGTGTAAAGCGACCCGTTTTGTCGGTCGCCACAATGGGCTGCTGGCTCAGGATACGATACGGCAAGTTGGCGGTATAGGTATCGAGCCGCAGCAGGGCCACGATAAAAAACACCACCGCACCCAACAAAAAGCCAAAGCCGTAAAACTGCTGCGGCAAAAGCAACGACACGGCGGTCGCCAGCTCTGCCACACCGGCAAACAGGCCCGAGGCCAGAACGGCTCCCTTGTAGTCGGTAAAGTACAGCAAGATAAGCAGAATCGTGTTGCCCACGGCATACAGGCCGTAGCCTACGCATAACGTGCGAAAATACCCGTGCATAAGGTTGTTAAAGCCCAGCGGCAGGGCCGAGAGCACTGTGGTCTCGAGCGAAATGACCGCCGCGGTCACAAACAGCTGCTTGAGCGCGCAAAAGCGCAGTTCGCTGTTGAGCGTGGAGAGCATCTCCTCCTCAGCCACCACAATATCGCCCACCACACCGCCGTCGTTAAACAGGCTGTAGTAGTCACGGTAGCGCGGATAGAAATTGACCTCGACCGACACCACAAAGTTGACGGTCGTGACGAGTGTGGTCAAAAACGCAATGAGTGCCGGAACGTCATGGTAAGGAGCCCCGTAAAACAGGCCTTTGATCTGCACGCCAATAGGGCCCGCCCAGATAATAACCAGGTGTGCGAAAAGCCCCAAGTTGGTAAACAGCCCCGTAAGCGCAAGCGGCATAAATTGGTCGAGCCAGCGCAAAAAACGCCAGGGACTCCGGTCACTCCGTGGAAAATACCGGTACAGCAGTACCACATCCCAGGCGAGCATGACGCCGTAGCCTAGGCCGATTGACGCCAACAGGCCCTCGACCGGCGGCAGTCCCAGCGCCAGCGCTGCCAGGGCGCACAGGCACGCCACGCCAATGGCGGCCGCAAAGCTGCACAGAATGCCACGATAATCCTTGATGGCCGTGAGATAGCTCATGCCGTTCCAGTTGACAATCATAATGTTGAACAGCCACAGGCACAGCAGCCCCTGCAGCAGCGTGGCGCCCGAGAACAGCAAAAAGACGCCGTAGAGCACCATGCCCGCAACGAGCATGATGGCATTAGATCCCCAAAACGAAGGCAGGATCTCATCCTCGCGCTCGGCAAAGAGCATGTCGGCCAAAAAGCGCGTGACCGGCATGGAGAAAAAACTCGTGAGCGTAAGTGATGCCAGCAGCGTATAGGTCACCATGCACACCAGCAGATCCTGGTTGGCGCGCCCCACACCCCACAAACCGCACAGCACCAAGATACCCACCTGGAGTAGCACGCCCAGCAGCATGGGGCCCGTGCACACAATGCCGGCGTAGCCATAGGCGCGCATCGTGGCAAACAGACCCTTGCGCCTAAACAGGCGTTTGAGCTCAAAACCGATTCCGGCCACCGGCTACTCCCCCTCTCTGGGCAGGTCAAACGCACGCGCTGTCTCGTCGTACAGCTCGCGATAGTTGGCGAGCATCTGCTCGTGCAAAAAGTACGTGGCAACGCGACGCTGGCCGCGCTCCCCCATCTCAATGCGGCGGGTGCGGCTTGTGCACATGCGCTCCATGGCATCGGCCAAGCCCTTGCGATACATGGGCGGCGTCACAAAACCTGCCACGCCAAAGTCGTCGCCCGGGGCGCCTTCGAGCAGCTCGCGACAGCAGCCCACCTCGGTCGTCACGCAGGGACGGCGCGCTGCAAGCGACTCCAGCACGCTGAGCGGCTGGCCCTCGGAGATGCTCGTCAAAATGGTAAAGTCGAGCTTTTCCATGTACTCGACCACGTTGACGCGGCCGGTAAAGATCAGGTCGCGCACGCCCAGGGTATCGACCAGCGCGTGGCACTCAGCGCCGTACTCCTCGTCGTCCACGCCGCCCATAATGTGCAGGCGCACCTTGGGCAGGCGCTCGTGCAGCTCAAAGAAGGCATAGATCATGGTCTTGACGTCCTTGATGGGCGCCAGGCGCACCACCGCGCCAATGTCCACCCAGCCGTCATCGGGCTTTAAGGGAATGTCCTTAAAGCGGTCGAACTGAATGCCGTTGGGGATGACCAGGCATTTGTCCGCATCGCAGCCCATATCGATCTGCGTCTTGCGGGCGTTATGAAACAAGCTCGTCACGCGAAAGGCGCGGCGGTAGATCTCCTCCGAAAGCAGGTAGAAAAAGCGAATCCAGCGGTCCTTAAACGACGGCACCACCCAGTCGGCGCGAATGATCTCCTCCTCGCGCTCGCGCGTGTAGATGCCGTGCTCGGTCAGCAGCACCGGAGCGTTGTGGACGCTCGCTCCCAGACAGGCAAGCAAGCCGCCGTAGCCGGTCGAGATCGCGTGATACACATCGGCCACGGGAACCTCGCTGCCCAGCAGGTACAGCACCGGCAGCAGCATGGAGCGCATGGTGTGGAAGGCGTCGGCAAACGGAACGTAGGGGTACTCGGCCAGGCACACGTCGCGGAAGATGTCCATAAACGTACGGCTCTGCAAAAACGAGAGCGGATGCACGCGACGGTGATGAAAGATGTCGAACAGCACATCCCAATCCGGGTTGGAGAGCGACACCAGGCGGCGCAACGCCTCGCGCTCGCGGTCGTTAAAGCCGGCTTCGTGCTGTTCGCCCGTAAGACGCAAGGCATCGTCCAGAAATACCTCGTGTACCTCGACGACGTTGTCGGGCAGCTCGTAGACAAACTTGCCGCGGTCGCCAGCATGCGCGCCAATCACCCACAGCACAAACTCGTGCTCGGGCATGGATTGGATGTAGCCGTGCATCCAGGTAGATACGCCGCCGTGCACATAGGGGTAGCAACCCTCGAGCACCAAGCAGATTCTCATCGGTCGCCACCTTCCTTGCGCTCGATCGTCACCGTTTTGTCCGTCGCTTTGACCAGGTACAGGTTGCCCGTCAGATGCGTTATCTCGCCACCGGACACCGCGCCCGGCTCGCCGTTATTGGCACGGAACATGAGCCATGCCTCGTCGTGGAAGTTGCCCAGGCTGAGCGTCCAGGCATCGTCGCTCGTATCCACGCTCACCGTCACGGACGAAAAACGTTGGATGGCGCCCGAGCACTCCGAGCCCGTCTGATGACGCAGGTCGGGCGCCGACGTGGTCAGCCAATCCAGGTAGTCGGTCAGGCCTCCTTTGTAGACCTCCCAGCCCTCCTTGGCACCGCGGTCGGGATCCAGCAGGTCGTCGGGGTGCAAAAAGTGCGTACTCACGTAGTGCATGTTAAGCTCGGACACCGCAGCCAGACGCATGTAGGTATCGTCGACCATGCCGCCCGAGACAATGCGCGGTTGCTCCACGATGCCATCGCTGGCAACGCCAAACTCCTGCACGTAGGGCAGGTCGGTGCCATCCTCAAAATACGTGCTGGCGATGGTTTTGATGCGTGGCTCGTCTTTGCCGATGATCTTGCGCGCGCGGGCCGAAAGGATATTCGACGGTGGCACATACACCGTGCCATGTGCATTGGGCAGGACCTCGTCTTGGAACGCGATGAGCTCGTTGAGCGCTGCGACGAGCGTCTCCCTGTTCTTCCAGGTTTTATAGTCGTACATCGTGCCGTAGTCGGTGTCCGAGAGGGCAAGCGGCTGATGGTTGTAACCATGGAAACCCAACTCACCGCCCATTTGCAGCAACATGCCGCCAAAGTAGCGAAACTGCGTGGTATCCGCCTGACGCACCGGCTCGACCTGATTGACAACGTCCTCGTAGTTCTCGATCATCACGCCCGTGTAGCGAATGTCGTACTTCTGCGCGAGCTTTTGCAGATCGGGCCACCACACCCTGGTGTAAAAATCGGCAATGGAAAGGCCGTAGTCGCGCTTGATGTAGGTGCCGTCGCCCGAGGGCACGGGACTCGGAAAGTCGTCCAAGTAGAACACGGCGCTGTTGATAACCGGATAGGCCGTAGCACCGCCCAGCAAGCTAATCGCCGCAGCGTAAAAGCCACGCATGACCTTGCTGTAAATGCCAATGTTGCACACTACGGTGCGACCGCTGCCGCAATCGCTCGACCAAATGAGCGGGGCCTCCGTATCGCCGGTTTTGGCCCACACATGCGCCGTCTCGCGCAACGAAACCAGCAGCGACGATTTAAAGGGATCCGAGAACTCGTAGCGTTGGCCCCCGCCAATCATAAAGTCCTTGCTTGGGACGATGCTCTCGGCCGTGGTGTACTCATACCCCACGGTATCGATACCCAGCTTGGGCGCAATCGCCTGCAAGTAACCAGAGCTCTCCGGGGTCATGCCCAGCATCAGCGAACCGCCGGCGCTCACCCAGCTCATAAGGTCGGTGAGGTGCGTGCCCAGCGCATCGAGCGAGGGCATCAGCACGATCACGCGGTCAAAAGACGCGAGCGAGGGAATCGCATCCGCGCCATCGGTGGCAATATCGATATCACGGTGCGCGATCTTCATGTCGAGCAGAATCTGGTCAAACTGGTCCTTGACGTCCTCGACGCCATCCTGGTCCGAGTCGCTAATGACCAGACACGTAGGCTTTTGGCCAAAGATCGCCGAGCTTGCGGGCATGGCATCGGTAGCGGCAAGCATGCCCAGCTTGTGCTGCCCGGCGCTATACTGCACGCCGGCGCGCTCGATCAGCAGCACGGCGGCCATGGCGATAAAGACCGCCCACACCACGAGCAGCCCCATCCAGCGAAAATGGCCCGCACGGTCGCGGACATGCTGCACCACGCTCATCGGGCCTCCTCCCCATCGCGCCAAAATGCCAACTTCTCGCGGTTGTCGGCGCTCAAATACACATGCTGGTTGTCAATCGCGTCAATCACCTGCTGCACGCCCTCGCCATCGTGGCGCGTCACAGCAAGGCGCAGGCAGAGCATCCAGGCCTCCTGTTCGTCCGGCGCATTCGCCACAAGCTGCGTGGTCACGGCCTCGGCCTCGTCCAACTCGCCGGCATCGGCCAGCGCCGTGGCGAAGCGAACACGCAGCGCCGTCCCGTCTTCGCGCTCGCAACGACGCGCGAGCAGGCGAGCATACTGCTGACGCTGGATCTGCGCCACACGGCCCTCAGCCAGGCCAGAGGCCAAATAGTCGCCAAGGTAGTCGCAGTAATCATCCAGGTTTTGCGCGCTCGGATCGGCCTTAAACGCCCGCTCCAGCTGCTGCAGCTTAAGGTCGGACTCCTTGGAGATCTGCGCCACAGCCGTCGCGGCATAGTGTGCGACCTCAACGTCATCGTTGAGTTTAGCGGCCTGGAGCTGCGCCAGATAGGCACCCGGGTCCTCGGTGAGCATGGAGAGCATAAGGCGCCGGCGGTCGCCCGCGTCATTGACGATGAGCGCCTCCTCGAGCGGCACCACGCCGGCATCGGCCTCGCGGCGCTGAACCTGCACGCCGCGACGCATGTCGTCCTTTAAGCGCAGCGATTCCAACGTGCCAGCACAAGACGCATCGCCAAAAGTCCGGCTACGCGCGCAGAGCAGCAGCACCAGCAAGGGACCCCACAGCGGAACGAGCACTATTACGGCAAGCATGTGCCCGCGGACCGGGAGCAGGCCCAACTTCATGAGCGTCCAGAGCACCAGGCACACCAGCGCGTGGATTATCAATAAGAGCACGGCAACAACAAGCGAGATCAAGCGGCATCCCCCTCGTCGTCGGTGCTGGCGGAAGCAATCTGCCGCAGCAGCGCCACAACGCCCTCGCCGTCGACATGCTCAATGATAATCTGCTTAGAGGCCATGCGCTTGCAAATGACGGGCAGGTCGGCCTCGGTGGCCTGACGCATGAGCAGATAAAGCGTGTCGTCGACCAGGCCCGCGGCGTCGCTCTCGCGGATCGCCGACCCAATCGCCCCGACCAGCTCGCCGACGGGCTCCATCCCCGGCACCACGCGCAAGAGCAAATAGCTTCCCATCTTGCTGTCTGCAAGCGCCTGCTCGGCGGCAAGCTCGCGACCGAAGGCATCCTGTTTAAGCACACGCGAGCCCGCAATGCAGCGTTTGTCCTGCGCCACGGCCTCGTAATCGAAGGCGCGACCCAACGCGCTTTCCACCAGACCGCACAAAATGCGGAACAGGTTTTGGTAATAGAGAGTCATTTGGCTCTCGGCCACGCGTCGCACAAAGACAAAGATTGCCGGTACCCCGTCGCGCTCCATCACGTAGGCGAACATGGGCAGACCCGGCACCAGCTTGCGGTTCACCCACAGGCCCGAATGGTCCACGCCCTCCATCATGGCCTTAAGATCGTCGAGCGCCAACGAACGCAGCGCATCGGCCGAAATTGCCGGGCTCGCGGCGACCAAACGGGTAAACGCCCCGCCCGAAACGTGGTAGATCGTCACCGAGTCGTTTTCCAAAATCTCGCCGAGCAGCTCGCAGCACTTGCGGTAGATATCGCGCGGGTTGAGCACGTCGAGCTCCTGCGTCACGGCAAAGATCTTGCCAAAGCTGTCGTGGCGACCCACGATCTGGCGCTTGTATGCCTGTTTATCCTCGATGGCGTCGTGGTAGAGCCGGCCCAAAAAGTCGTTGCGGTTACGCACGAGCTCGTTCTCGGCGCGCTCGGCCTTGAGCGCCTCGCGGTTGCGCAGCTGCACATAGCCGCACACGGCGCCCACCACAAAGTAGGCGATAAACGGCAGCCAGTTAGAGGGCTCGTAGAACAGGCCCTGGAAGGTATAGCCATACTGGGTAAAGTAGCTCGCAGCCAGGCCAATCGAGGCCAGCAGCGCCGCGACCAGACCAAAATCGAGCCCGTAGAGCGTGCCAATCAGCACCACATACAGCAGGCGATAGTCGAGTACGTTAAGCTGCGCCGATTGGGAAAACACCCGCTCTAGGCACTCAAAGAGCACCCAGGCGAGCGCGGTCTCCGCGCATATGACGGGCAACGTGTGCTCGCGCATGCGGTCGATGGCACGGCGCAGCGGATGGCGCCTGCCCGCGCGGGACTGCTCCCAGCGGGCATGAATGGTCGAAAGGTCAGTGAGAACGTCGTAGCGCTGGAACCAGCCGTAGCGCATGCGAACGGTATCACTCGGCACCACGGGGGTTTCCGAGTCGTCGCCATAGGTTACCTGGAGCCCCGGGAACAGCCGCTTTAGGGCCTCGCCCAGATTGCCCATTGTGTGCGCAAAGCTATCCGCAACGCCGAGCTCCTCAAACACGGGGTCCCAGCTATCGAAGATGCGGCTCACCAAGACGGCGAGTTCCTCGGCGCACAGGGCCTGGAGTGAAGCATCCGCGCTGTTCTTGAGCACGAGCGAGCCGTGCGAGCAAGCTTGGAACAACGGCACCAAAAACGGGTCGTCGAGGGCCGGCGAAGCGGTGTACAGATAGGGCACGCGCAAGATCTTGGCTTGGATGCCGTCGCGGCCAGCATAGTAGCGGCACAGGTCGTTGGCCGCGTGGGCAATGATGCCCTTGCCGGTTTGGCCGGCGGCATCGACGTCGCCATCGGCGCCCGCCGGCCCCGTCACAAACAGCAGCTGGATCTGGCGGTCCATGCAGGCGCGAAAGACCGAGCGTAGCAGCTCGATGTCGCCAAAGGTCTCGGTATGCGGCGTAAGGTAGGTGGAAAGGTAGACCACGCGATCGAACTCGTAGGCCTGGTCCAGATGCTGCAGCAGCTCGTTCCAAGACGAGGGAGCCGACGCCCCATCGCGCTGCGCATCGCTCGCAGCTACAACCTGAACATGGTCCCCAGGGAACGCCTTGGCACAAAAGTCATCATCGACATACGAAGTATTGCCAACAACCAGCACTTCCACCGCGTGCTCCCCTCCCTTTAGATCTCAATCATGCCAAACATGCGTATTGTACGCTGCCTGTGCATATGTCCAAAATCTTTAAGGGCGATTTAAGAACATCTTTAGAGTGTGCGAACGCGCCAAAATAGGATAAAAGGCATCAAATCCGGAAGTATGCGGCAAAATCAGAGCTGGCCGACCATGCCGAGTAGCGCCAACGCGTCTACCTGCGGTTTCTTTGCGCAAAAATGGCGGCGTGCTCGGTGGTTCCAGAATTTGCCGCATACTTCCGACGGGCGATTTCGGAAGTGCGGGGTAAAGCCGAGATCAGCCGGCCAGACCCCTGCTTTGTGCTTCCGCGACCTGCGGTTTTGTTGCAAAAAATCAGGTTGTGCTCGGCGGTTTTCAATTTTTCCCCGCACTTCCGAAAATAAAGGGCGAAGGAGACTCTTTAGAACAAACGAATACCCAACCCCCTCTTAATCGCCTTGTTCAAAATGTCGTAAAGCCGCTTAGGCCAATTTGCAATGAAGAATAAGCAGGTGCAGCAGGCGCAAAATGAATCATTGTTCAGACGGTCAATCTCATTGAGCAATAGCTCCGAATGATTAATGTTCATCACAGTCCCGGCTAAATCGACCAAAGACTCTTTTGCATTTTGCGTCACCTGCTCATTAGTTAACCAAAGCGATCTCAGGGCATGAACGGCAACAATGCAGGCAAATGTATAGCCATCAATGCGATCGATATCCGCAAGCGAATCTCCCCTTCTGGCAACCCACTCCTTGTACGAACGTTGACCAAAAATCACATCTGAAGGAACGAGGGCGTCATCTAGCGACGAATATCCAAAGGTATCGAAATCACGATACGCTTCAACCGATGGATAGCTTAGATATAGCTGGCCCATATCAGTGCTATCGCAGTAATAGTCTTGCATTAGCTCAAGCCGTTTAAAATCGAGCCGATTGTCCTGAGGATCTAAGTCAAATATGAGCAGAGTGTCCGTGAAGCTTGATTCGAGAAGCTGAGCCGCATCATCTTTGTCCGAAAGAAGCTCAGCAACAAAGGGCTTAAGATCAACGGCCTCAAAATCGCAACCGTATTCTTGAAAGAGCTTATTTAGAAAATCGTGAACGTTGATCTTGACTGGAACAATTTGAAAATTGTCTGAAAGGTCAAATGATTCAAACAATCGCTCCATCAACTGAGGCTCGCGCTTAGCCCCTTCAACAATAAGCAGGACGTTCTTTTCAGACGCTCTATTCATGACTACTCAAACTCTCCGGCACGGAGGAGCTTTTCAATGTTGTTGCCGAGCCTCAACTCACGATCGGTGGAATCGGCCAAGGTTCGAATGCCATTTTTTGCAGAGATTTGATATACGCAGTCAGGCCGCATAACGCCATTCTTAACAAGCGAAGTGTTGTGAGTGGAACACAGTATCTGACAAGATGCCTTGGAAGCAAAGAGCTTCAAAAGGCTCTCCGCCATCTCAAAGTGACAAAAAGCGTCAAACTCATCTATGAACAAAAAGCTGGCAGACTCGTTAAGCTCAAGCTCAGAGAATAACTTAACCAGAGTTCTTGTACCGCTAGAACATGCCTCGACAAACGGGATGCATCGCATGGGATGATTGAAATACAAAACAGGCGAGCCGTCGGACTCTTTAATAACGATCAGAGACTCATCGACTCCAAAATTGCGAATAAATGACTCGAATTCCGCAACTTTGTTCTCGCGTATGATTTTGTCGACCACCTTTCTTGTTTCAAACCCCTTTAATCGAAATCCTTCCATGCGAATCAGCCTCATGTGCGAGACAAATCGGCGTAATTCAGCCAAGATGCCTAAAACATTGGTTGGAAGGCTACTCGTTATATAAGAAAGAAGGCTCAGCGAAGTATCGGAGAATTCAAAATTGATCCCAGCTGCACCGATTCGTTCAAGGTGGTTCTCTACGAAAACGCCGCGCGCGTTATTGAAATCGAAAATGAGGCTCTCATCAATCGATAGGCTCTCGTGAAACCAAGTAGTGGGAGAAGTCTTTTCATAGCTGTAATTGATTTCGCGACCGTCAAATTCAAAGACATAGGTGAACCGTGCTGTGCCTCGCCCGCAATCAGCATTCAAAAATAGACGATCATCCTGGTCAGGATAATCGAATGCCTTTGGAAAGCCGAGCGTAATGTCGAATAAAGCTGAACCAAAATTTGATTTACCAGACGCATTTCTGCCGATCAAAAGCGCGGTTTTCACGGTTCCGTTTTTAACGTTATTTTCTGCAAACTGGTAATCACGAGAAGCCGCAAAATTAAATGTAACCGGATTCGGAAAATTCCTATAGCCATCAACAGTAAAACACTTAAGCATTAGACTCTCCTATCTCTTGCCGTAATTATATTACGGCAAGAGATAGGAGAGTCTAATCAAATACTCCATTACGAGAAAAGTAATGTGACCAAAGTCCATGCGAGCCATGAAAACCCGCCGCGAATTAAGGCCAAGCGACCACGCGTCAGTAAAATTACATGCGGGCAGAAAAACACCCGTAATTTCGTCTTTACCCAATTGAGATGTAAGTTTTGACAGGTCGAATCTTACATCCAAAAAAGAGGGCCGACACATCCACCCTCTTCAGGTATCGCCCGAAGGCTCCCACCGCAATTGACTCTTTTTTGTCGATATCCTCCGTTTGCCTACAAACTCGACCACAAGTCGAAACCACACGATCGAGACCGCCAAACTTGGCGAAATATTCTTCTCATCATGGACGCAAAGAGAGAGACGGCCGTCCAGAGAACAGCCGCCTCTCCGCAGGACGCAAGCCCGTAGGTTGGCTGCGTCAATACCGCTAATTCACGCTAGTATCCTATTCGTGCCCCAAAAGGCCAATCCAATCCAAGGCAGAAAGCAACCCTGCATGCAGCCTCTTTCGTGGACCCATGCTCTAGCAAGCCTGATCGAACTCGACTATCCAACCAGATACGGCCCAATCACATCGAATATCTCGCCAATCTTAGTTGAAGGGTTTTGCGCAGATGGCTTAATGTTACCCAGTTCCCTATGGTACGCGGCGAGGCGCCCAGCACGCTGCAATGCTTCGCCTCGCCTATCATCCACTGCCCAAAACATCCCGTCAAGGTTCTTGCGGTACTCGATGCCCAAGTTCTTCGACATCTCCTGCGCGAGGGCATGCTGGCAGTCGGACGCGGACATATGCGCGGTCGTGTAGCGAAAGTGCAGAAGCAGCCACAGCTCGAAGCAGGGGTTCGACCACAACGCATGGAAGGTCCTCGAACCATCGGAGAGCTCGTCGCATTTGCGCTCCATCGCGTCAAAGTCGGACGCAGGAAAGTCATCCTTGTCATACACGAGCCACACATGGTCGAATGTCTCGGGCGCATAGCGGCAATGTTCGACGGCAAAGTCAAGTAGGTCAAGTGTGTGTTTGCCGGTCCCCTTAACGACAATGGCAACCTTACGCTCGTTCGCCGCACCCAACGCCGCACGCACACCCTCAAAGTAGCGAGGCTCGGTCTCCTTGCCCTCGCTCACTACAAGATGACGCGTCATCTGAACCATGCGCGAGCGGCCCTCTCGTTTGCCGCTACGCCAGCCCTTCGACTTCTTCGCCACCATGCTAATCCCACTCCTCGATGCGGGTGAGATACGGATCGGCGCCGTAGCGACCGGAAAGGTATTGCTTGTCGAAAGCCGCGTTCTTGCTTACCAGATTACCGTTTGCCTCGTGGATGTCGGCGAGAGACCACAGTTGGCTCGCCTCCCCCTCGCCGCGCGCAGCGAACCATATCTCGTCACGGCGGAACACATCGTTTCGCATGGTTGACACATCCTGGGACGAGAAGATGAGCTGCGCGCCACTCTTGTTGACCCCAGGATCCTTAAACAGCAGAATCACATAGCGAAGAAGCTTCGGGTGCAGTTTGGCGTCGAGCTCGTCTACCACAACGGTGCCACCACGCTCAAGCGCTGTCATCAGATACGCAGCCAACCCCATGAGCTTCTGGGTTCCGGCAGATTCCTCGGATAAACGCAGCTCGTACGCCTTGCCGCCCACCTCGTGCCTCACGAAGACGCGCTGGCCGCGCCACTCCGGCGCCCTCTCCACTCTGAAGCCATCAATACGTACATCAACGGCGCGCAAAAAACGCGTGACCTCGGGTGAGTCATCCTCATCGAGCAATTGTTCGAGCATCTGCTCCAGATAGGAGCTGTTATAGTTCAGGAACACCCCGTCAAGAAACCAGCTGGCAGCCTCCTTGACCACCGGCACGTCAAAGTTGATGCAGAGAAACGACAGGTACGGCAGCCTCGGGTTGAATCTCGCAGCCGTCACGAGCTTACTCAGCGTGGGACCGAGTTCAACCTCTGCGCCCTCACGCTCGAACAGCATCGCCGTGCGTGATGCTCCCAATTTTCGTCGCCAAAGGCCTTCGGACACGATCTCGTCCGCATGCACGGACAGGGCATAGCGGTACTCATGCTCACCCGCGCGATAGTAGAGCTCGAACTCGGTGGGCTTAGCAGCCGACACGTCATCGAACTCAAACGCAGAGCAACGGGGTATTGAAGATCGGTTACCTTCTGGCGCATCAGTGCTGGCAGACAACAATCTGATCGGCCTTGCCACCGCCGAACGAATATAGTCAAGAGCCTCGAGCAGGTTAGACTTGCCGCCAGCGTTAGGCCCGTAAACCGCAGCCACCGGAAGGAAGCTCTGCCCGTCAGGGCACTCTATAAGGGAGCGCTCGAACTCCCTCATCGATGTTGCCTGCATGGAAAGCTCAGTTTCGTCGCGATAGGATCTATAGTTCCTGAAGGTAAACTGGCAAAGCATCGTCCTCAAAATTCCTTTCATTGTTTTGAAAAGATATTTCAGAGTTTTTATTTGATTATAGACCTTAAATAGCATCAATCAAGTGTTTGCAGCATCTAGAACAAAGGGCACAAGGCCAAAAACTCGGAAGTATGCGGCAAATCCCTGGCGTGCCGAGCGCTCCGGAATGCCGCAATGCTTCTACCTGCGGATCCTATATGTGGAAAAGCCGTTGTGCTCGGGGATTCCAGAATTTGCCGCATACTTCCGGAAGGCGCTTGCGGCTGCGGACACGCCAATCCATGCCCGCAGCCACAATGGCGTCAAGCCCCTATCCTCTCGGCGGGAAGGGATCGTGCCCATGGGAATCCTTTGCGCGGATTCTGCCATCGGGACGATGGGTGATTAGCTCAGAGTGCTGATTAGAACTAATTTGACGACCGCGCTTTATAGCTTCGCCCTGGGTCGTCGTAACAAAGGAAGCGCGACGCGCCCCCTCACCCTTAACCTGCCATTTGCCATCCGCCCGCTTCGTAACGTGCTGGTTTCTACCTTTCATACTCACCTCGCCTTCACGACCGATTGGTTAACGTGCTTGCAGCATGAGGCTTGTAGCAAGTTCACTCGTGCCGCTTTGCTTAAAGCATAAATACCGGCGCGGACATAAATCGGACTTGGAAGGTGTCAGTGTGGGATCCCGAAGAAGCGCAAGCCGGCCTCATACTGAAGCCGCCGTATTGCGCATAGCCCAATAAGCGCGGAACATAACGCCAGGACAAATACGCCTCATCCGTGGTGGACACGGAGTCCTAAGAATCGTGGCTCGGTTTCCTGCGGAAGCTGCGCGACCGCGGCGCGATCGGCACCGAACTCGTCGTCTCCGATGCCCACGGGGGCCTGGTCAGGACCATAGGCGAGGTCTTCCAGGGGGCGGCCTGGCAGCGATGCGCCGTGCACCTGATGCGCGACTGCATGCGCGAGGCCGGCTCCTGGCAGCTGAGGCGCCGCGTGGGCCGCATCGTCTCGTCGGTCTTCCGCGCCGGGGACGCCGCCACCGCCGTGGCTATGTACCACGCGGCGTGCGAGATGCTGGAGGGGTGCTGCCCGAGGGCGGCGAGGATGCTCGAGGAGGCGGAGCCCGACGCACTCGCGTACCTGGACTTCCCGCCGTCGCACTGGAAGCGCCTGCGCACCAACAACGTGCAGGAGCGCGCCAAGAGGGAGATAAAGCGCCAATCGCGCGTGGTGCAGGTCTTCCCGTCGGAGAGCTCGCTGCTCAGGCTCGTGGGCGCCGTCATGTGCGACCAGGCGGAGACGTGGTCGACATCGAGGTGCTTCTCGGAGATGAAGATGGCCGAGATGCATGACGCCGCGTTCAGGATGGGTGCCGCGGGCGAGCACGACTGGGCGGAGCTAGAGAAGACGGCCAGGAAGATGATCGAATCCAGCCTGGAACTTACCGACAGCGTGGAGGCGGCCTAGGATATCAACTGATTCCGGATATCGGACACAGGGGCCGCAAGGGCCCTTACACAAACTTTCTCGACACTACCCGCTTCCCGATGCTCAGGCTGCTCAATTTCCGATGCTCTTTTTGCTCAATTCCTCTTGACGAAACACAGCCACGGAGGAGGGCGGCGGGTTCGACCCGCAGGCATGCAACCTCGCGGAGTTCTGCAGAAGGACGAGAGCCAGCCTGATTAAGAGAGCCGCACATGATCTCTTTAGAAGATAATCCACTTTCCATAAACGTCAGTTGAACGAAAGCAATCCCTTAAAGGAAGAAATGATCCCAGTTTTCCCTGCTCGGTCGCGCTATGTACTATGCCGATTACCTGCCCGATACCATTAAACACTGGCCCGCCACTCATTCCGTGCATAAATGAACAATTCGTATAACAGAGCGTACCCTCTTCATTTGGGTCTCCCAATCTGAGCAGTTCCCC
Source organism: Collinsella aerofaciens (assembly GCF_015557435.1). Classification (GTDB taxonomy): domain Bacteria; phylum Actinomycetota; class Coriobacteriia; order Coriobacteriales; family Coriobacteriaceae; genus Collinsella; species Collinsella aerofaciens_Z. The sequence continues at coordinate 25,183 of NZ_JADNOH010000001.1, read as the reverse complement.
ACCGTGAAGTTCAAAGCTGAATCCAGATTCGGAAAAATGATGCTGGTAGGCAGTAATCTTCTCCCCCTTTGTAGGTAAATCAATATTTGGCGAAAGCTGAGGAGTGTTCTTTATCATTTCAGAGGGTACATCTTTTAGTATCGCAGCATCGCGTTTATTCTCCTGAAGTAGGTCGTTGCTATATATAAACCTAGCAAGCGGTGTCTTGTTTGAGCTAAAAATTCTTATTTCCCCGCTTTCCATATCGCGGGAAACGGCATCGCATATCACATGCCATGCCGTTACAAGACCGTAGCCGGTTAAGTAAAACCCCAGTCCCTCAAATGGGTTTTGTTCGCAATCTACTCCTTCAAGATACAGAATCGAGTCTTGATGAAGTGCGACTGGGAAAACGGGTGCGTCTTCTGGTTTTGAATTGTTGTACAAACTGCCCAAACGCATGAGTGGCCCCGATGTCCATGGGTCCTTAATAAGGGACTTGTAATAATCTAGACTTCCCCGGAGAGATGGTTCGAACATTCTAATCTCTGCGTCGGTTATCTCGCCAACGGATTTTCCGTAATAGCAACCCATTGCGCCATTACAATCACCGACACTTAGTCGATGCAGCGTTGAGCGAAGACGACGATATTGTTCACGTTTTATATTCGTCTTTTTATTGCAGACAACGCCCGTGACTAGCTGTCTTGAAAAACTGAAACTATAAAAAGATTTATCTTCGTTGAGCTCGAATGACGCAATCCCATGGAAGTTAGTAATTGCGTTTCGTAGCTTATTAGGCAATCTGAGCTTTCCGCCTGAATAAAAGTGTCGGTAAAAGAAGAAGGAACTTCTAAATGAGAACGTAAGATCATCCGCATATCGTGAATATTGGTAATGATACTCATGGAATAGATGCATGAGCTGCTTGTCCATACCGAGGCAAATCATGTTCGAAATAACAGGAGATGAGGGGGCGCCCTGGGGAAGCCCTTTCGGCGTCGCAACAAGTCTCGAAATACAGAATGCAACCTCAGGGGTTAGACCCAGCCTCTTGGAAATAAGAAGGCCGTATACTCGTTTTGACGAAATTGAAGGAAAGAAATCCTTAATATCCAAGCCGACAATTACTTGTGAGCCAACATGAGTTTCGGCATTTGTTTTAATTGACCGACCTTTAACGAAACCGTGCACACAAGGCAATGGGCTGTAGCTTTTTTCAAGCTCACAGGCGATAATTCTTTGAGCCTTTTTTAGATCAGACCTTGGAATCAATAGCTCTCGATAGCCACCGCATCTTTTTGGCACCAATCTACTTCTATATAGCTGATACATGGAAGTTGGATTTACAAAGAGGTCAAGTTTTTCCAAGGACAGGTCAAGAAACCCAGCCAGATCCGCTTTCGACTGAAATCCATTGAGCATCGGAGATCCTTAAAGCTGTTAGCCGGTTCCTCCGTAGAGTCGCACCTGATAGGCACGTAGCAGAATATAATGCGCAGACAATGCACTTCCGTTTGCGATACGCAAACGCTAATTCGAACCGGCTATGTTTCATATTTTAGCAGCCATCTATTTGGTGCAGGTATAAACAATAAACTATACCCGAAGCTTTTCGAGCAGCGGTGCTCATGTGGGCAAATGCCCAGGGTTTCGATCGGAAGATGGGCTTCAATACAATATTATCGCGCCTTACAACGCTGAGGTAGCCCAATTCATTGGTAAACAACTTGAGATAAAAACGCGGCACATAATGCTGATTCTTAACTCCGGGCACGTTCACACCCCCACCGGAAAACAGATTACTTTAGTCAGCTTTGTAGAATGGGTTGAAACCAGTTCTTCCGTTTGAAACAAGAGAAATATACTTATCTACATCAACGCCCAAAGCATCCGGCTCTTCAGTCTCAAACAAAAATAGCTGTACTTCTTTTTTATCCACAAGCGAATAAAACTTCGAGATTATCGCTCCTATCGCCCTACAGCTTCCGTCATCAAATGGCGACGAGACATGATCGAATGCAAGGAGGGGAACAAACGGAACGTTACGCTTTTGAAGTAAGTAACGCATGAAGGCGAGATAACCGCAGATCTGCATCAAAGTATGACGAGCGCGACTTCCAGTAAACACGTCAACGCTATCGTCCCCTTCGGAAAAGGTGGGTTGAAGCCCCACTCCTTCCTTTTGAAACTTGATATGAAAATCAAGTTGCTTAAAATCAGATTCAACAAAGGAGGACACCTGAGAAGCCGAGTGGTACAGATCGGTTACGGTATCAGAAATTGAATAGATAGAAATATCATCATCAGAATGCTTAAGGTTTAGAAGCTCCTTTTTTAGACGAGAAATCTCCTTTTTTATATCATCAAGATCATCGGGCTTGTAGAGCGCCAAATACTGGGATAAATACTCATTTGACACCAAAACAGCCTTGCTTTTTTCATTAAAGTCTAATGGATTAAACACCACGTTTGCAGCCGTTAACTTAGCTTCAAGTTGAGTTAATCTGCTCACTTTGCGAGCAAGTAATTCCTTTTGAAAATCAAGGTCTTTTCTGGGTATCGACGCTTCAATTTCACCAAGCAGATTGCAAGTTTGGCCCAAAAGATCAGCCCTAGAATCATCGTCAGCAATCAATGAGTTCAACCTATCCAGAAGGCGATACCGTTTCTCGTCCTGAGCCTTTGTCCCCCTAAGCTCGCGAATCATTTGCTTCTGCGCCTTGATATCGTTTCTTAGCTGATCCGCCTCAACAACATCGTTTGCCATCAAGCTCGAAGAAGAATCAAGATTAATGGAGATAGCAGCCGTCTCAATCAATTCAGATATGACAGCAGCATTGCTGCCATCGAAACGCTCGACGATTCCGAGCTTTGCAAGCTCTTGATTAACTGCGTCTAAATAATGATTGAAAAAGTCACGTTGAGATTCTAGCTCGCGAGCTCGCTTGCCAAGTTCGGTTATCTTGCGCTGAAGGAACGCGATTCGATCCGGATTGATGCTAAACAAATAATCAAATAAGGGTCTCTGTTTTACTCGATATTTTGTTTCAAGAAGTTTGCTGAAAAAGCCACTAATTCGGCCGACCGTAGCTTCGCTTAGAAAAGAAAATAAGGTGAACGTCCTATATGTCAGCTCTTGGCCGACATATTCAGAGAGGTTGGTAGGGTCATCCGCCGATTCCAGAAACAGCGTATTGAGGTAATTTCTATATTCCGCGAGATCAGATACCTTATAAGGTATTCCATCTATTACTAGTCCAAACTCATCGCCAGCCAAATCGCGATACAAGGAAAAACCATGACCATTAAAAGAGATCTGCATCTTGGCCGCCTGTAACGACCCCTTGAACCAAGGCGACTCGGATAGTTTCTTCTTCTCAGCCCCGAGCATATAGTCAAGAAAATTGTAAAATTCGGTTTTTCCAGAGCTATTAGGACCCTGAATGTAATTAACTCCGCTCGAAAAGGAGTATCTAAACGACTCCCCAGAACAAGAGATTAGTTCCAAGCACTCAATGCTAAACATTACGAATCATCTCCGACAGAACATATTTATCGTCTAGAGAAGCGACTTCTCTTATCAATTTTGAGATAAACGAATTATTCACCCTGCAGCCCTGAGTTCGTCCCTCGTTAGTGAGGCGGACAAAAGCATCTTCAATAGCAATGAGACCGCCCACATTGGCTATCTCGATGGCTTCAACTGAATATTGAAGCTCATATAAGAAAGAGCTATAAGAACCAGAAACCGCGCAGGCAGCTCTCTCGATTAGATTTTTTGAGCACCTACCGTTCAACAGCTCGTTTCCATGAGATTCGATTGATTTCGACAAGAATGTTAAAACCAATAATTTAGTAACGCTCATGCTGTCAGCGCAAGAAAGAATGGCAAGCAAATAGTCAACATAAATGCTGTCTACTATTGCTCTTTGGCGGAGAAAAAGATCATTTGAATAGCTAATCATTGGTTTCGTCTTTCCATGAAATTCTTTTCTCAGTAGGTGTTTCTTCCCTCGTAAGCCAAATGCATGACCCCCATTTTTCATGATCGTTATACGCATAGCTATTTTGGCAGCGCTTAGTTTCTATTAGCCGTCGGATTGGTTCGTCTTTGCCATCAAGCTTTAGCAGGTTACACGAATCGCAAAAGTTATTAAATGTAGCGTTTTCCAAACTAGCAACAGTGTCAGCCTGACACTTTGCAAGTCTCTCATAATTTATAGAGCGATAGTATTCACAGAAATACAGATGTTGCGTAATAAATAAAGCATCTTCCCGACAGGAGTGCAGTTGTCGATATTCACGCGACGACTCCCTGACGTCAAGCAAATCGCCATCAGCAGCAGCCATCCATGCTGAGTAATCTGGCTCAAATCGTTTTGAAGAAATTTTTGCGCATATCTGCTCGCAAAGTTGCATAAATGACTCATAGTCGATTTTATAAGGAATTGCTTTTAGCATCGCTTCGGACACATTAAACTGAATTCTTCTCCTCAACTCAGCAACTCGCTCATCAAATAAATCAACGTTCGAAGTAAGGTGAAAAATACTTGAAAGATTATCCCTAATCTCAGCATTAATTGCATTCTCGTTAATGGCGTAAGCACTCGCCTTCTCTTTGACACAAGAAAAGAGTCTGACAATGTCGTCATCATTTAAAGAGGCCTTTAGCTTCGCGGCATTTGACCTACTGAACTTCTTAGCCCTTTCAGCAAGACTCTCAATGAATTGATTGGCGGTAATGGCATCAAAATGTGCGGAAAGGCTTTTATCATCCGAATAAAGGAGCCAGAGGGAAGAAATCGACTCGTGCTTGCTAACGGCAAGAATCCAGTTCGTATAAATTTGGACAACATCTCGTTTAGCAACATTGGTGTTTTTTACCTGAATAAGCCGAGATTCACAAAGTCCAATCCGCCCGCTTAATTCGTCAAGGCTGGTAGAAGCTGAGATGTCATCAAGATATTCATAGCTGGCAACTGTATTAGGGTTTAACTCTGTCACCTGCTTCAGAAACACTTTCATCTGGAAAGCAAAACCTGCTTGCGAGAGTATTCCTGATAGATCCATATCACACCGCCATAAAGTCACTAATTAAAACAATTCTACTCCACCGTAGTCATTTAACTCGCATGACGGAGGGGCTAAGGCAATTTAAGTCCATCAAACTATGTCACATGATTCACTATTTAATTGCAGCCAAAATGAAATCGATTGATATGTACAGTTCGCAGTACGCACCACGCCGATTAACCCCTTTCGGGACATGCAGCAATCGAAGGTGGCCGGGTCTTTCCCAGCTTCAAGTCGCCGCGCATCTTCAAGACACCGTACCCTTAGGTATAATTGACAGAACAGATGTACGAATCAAATAGATTGGAACGCTATGTCGAATAAAACCAAGGCCACAGACCTCTTCACGGTGTACTACATGAACCATTCCAAGGTTTATGAGATGCGCATGTTGCTAGACAACACACTTTGGAAAGATAGCTCGAATGAAAAAGACAAGGCTACCTCTGGAAACGCTGAAATCCACGCAAAAGGCGAAACCAAGGTTCCGATATTTCCAAAATTTACCGCGCAGGCAAACGGAAACCTCGGACATGAGAAGCGAACAAAGATGATCGATACGTTCGAGTACATAAACACAGTGAGCCGCATGCTAGCCGATATCAAAAGAAACTGCCTCGATTTTGGCAAAGAAGAGAGATCGGAGGGCGACCTTGTTTACATCGATAACGTACGCCTCTCGCTACTCAACGAGGATGAAGTGCGTACCCTCATAACAGTCATGTCGGGAACGTTCGATGGGATTACAATCCCGGAGGCTGGCGGCCTCGATGTGGGGCACCTATTTCAGTCCTTCATCAAGTCGGGCACGTCGTTCAAGCTTATCGGGAGAATTGGTGACGAGGAAAGCAGCAACATTATCTTGAAGATCCCTATTGATGGAGCGGATCTCTTCGAGAGCGGCTACTCAGTCGATGACCTTCTCATCGGCAAAGTCGGAATCATCGGAATCTGCAAGGGAAAAGTTAAACCATCGGACCTTCGCAGCTCGTACGAATACTATCAAACAAAAGGAAAGACGACTGAACCGGAGGACGACGGCTTCATTAATGGCTCATCCAAAGAACGAACGGAAGATCAAGTTGACAATCAGGCAATAGAAGAAGATGAGACCGAAGCAACCTACATCGATGTCATCGCCGTCATCCAGGCAGTCAATAAAAAGAGTGAATAATCTATGCTGAACTTAATCACATACAGAAAGGACCAGTTCGCCCGTCTTAGAAACTGGCTCGAAAGCGAAGGCTATGCCTACACCTCGGCGTTATCTCTTTCTAGCACGGCACAAATTGCGCTGCAAGCTGGAGAGGGTGAAATGGCACTCGATGTTTCATCGCTTTTATCCCTACTCGATCCCACTGTCGGCAAAGGAAGCATGGCCGCAACATTTGAAGGTCTTCTCTATCAAATGCCTGAAAACACGGTGTTCATCGCCGATGAAACAACAGCAGGCAGATACGCATACGAAATGCGCACCATATTTGACACCGTACGACAATGCGATATCGAAGGAGATACCGAAGATCAAGCCATGCCAACTGAAGAGAAACCAAAACGCCTGATAGACCTAGACGACTCAGAGACAAAAGAGTTACTCGACCAGTTCGTACACAACCTCATCGGGCAGGATAAATTCAAAGATGATTTCCGTAAACAGGTCGAAATTTTCAGGCTGTTTAACAGCATCGGAGAACAGCCGATTCTCTCCCTGTTCCTGATCGGCCCCTCCGGCGTGGGCAAAACCGAGACTGCAAGGATCCTCAGTAGCCTTCTCGCGCCGGGAGAATCGTTAGCAAAGATCAACTTCGGCAACTACAGCAGCAAGGACTCGCTCAATTCACTCATCGGCAGCCCGCGTGGCTACATGGGCAGCGAAGAGGGCGAGCTAACAATGAAGATAGAACGCAGTAAGTCGGGCGTCATTCTCATCGACGAGTTCGAAAAGGGAGATTCCGCAGTCTGGAGCTTCTTCCTAGACCTGCTCGAGAACGGCAAGTTCACGGATTCCCAGGGCGAAGAACACGACCTTAACGGCTATACCATAGTATTCACCTCGAACACACCGAGAACCGAGGTGCAGGACAAGTTCCCACCGGAACTGCTCTCGAGGCTCAATCTCAAAGTAGATTTCGCGGCCCTGAGCGATAAGGAGAAAAAGACCTTCGTAAGCAGGTACATAGCATCGGTCGCTGAAAAATACCGTTCAAGCGTCGACGAGTCTCTTGAAGATCAGAACGTTATCGCCGAACGAGCGCTTCAGGAGATCAGCACCACAAACGAAGACAACATCCGTATCCTCAAGAACAACGCGCGCAAATGGTTCGCGGACTACATCGCAGAACGAAACAAGGTAAACTCCTAGCATAAAAAGGCACTGGGGGCCAAGTTGACCCTAGTGCCCACGCGCAATAGCGACGGTACGATTTCGTAATACAAGCTAGGAATCGACCTGCGCCGACGCCCCTAAAGTAGACACACTTTTTGTCCTATAAACCAGAAGATGGTGCCCTACTAAGTAAATACCCGAACGACATTTTTGGCGTTCACAAAACCAAACGAATCAAAACTTCGCTCAACAAGTTTATTAAAAAAAGGATGACGAGATAAAAAAGCAAGGTAAGGACAGTAATACGCTTACGTGAAAATTCTAGTTGTAACGAAGTGCTGCAGTCAGATATAAGCCACTGATATACAAACATGTCGCGGTCTTTTGGAAACAGGACAGCATTACTGCACCTTACTCTAGGCTGATATTGTTCCCAAGCAACAGTTTCCAAAAGCCTAACCCTATACGGAGTAAAAACGGAATTCACTTCCCATTGTCGCGAAGCGATTACCGCAATATGCGTTTCTCCAACATCGGTTTTAGAATCAACAAGCCTACGTACGACCGAATTCGGAAGACCCCTAACCTGATTGACCGGAAGTGAAATCATGGTACGAAACGGAACAATAGGTCCAGTAATAACCTCTCTCATATCAGCGGGGCCAGATAGCAGGTCACCAAGTGACGTGAAAGGAATTCGCATTCTGAAATACAAAGATGAGGTTTTACGCGAAAGAGCCGAGACGCCGTAGGAAAGCGAAAGTAAGGACCCTCCCTCCAAATAATCAACAGTCAACCCTTCATCCCACGCAAAAGGCAGGACCAATAATGAATTTCCACAGTCATCAATAACAATTGTTTGACTGCCGCAGCACGTGGTTTTGCAATCCCGATTGAACAAAACTTGATTGAACTCGTTATCACGAAACGAGGGGGAAAGATCAACAACATCGTTCTCATCTATTCTGAAAGGAACAAAGATAAAGAGCCCCGTAATTTCGTCCTTGCATGGGATTTGAACACCGAAATCAATTTCAGAAGAACGCCCAATATCGGCCCACACGTTAATTGACAAATCAACGTGTGCTGCTGCGTTGCCGCAATTAAACACTCCAATAGCAAAACTATCGTACTCACGCTGCGCCATTCCGTTCTCCCTTAAACCGCTTTCACTTCCCCAATCATGTGTGACCGTCAAATAACGCGCGCAGCGTAATGCTTCACATGTTCTTAACGGTCGCTTGCTGCCCGAGCAAAACTGCAGGAGGCGCAACAACAGCATGTCACCGAAGGTGGCGATTGCCCTCTCACAGCACCCGTCCAAGTTCACCCCGTCACCGTACAGCAGCTCGGTCTCAGCGTCCGCCACGACGCTTAAAGCCTTTCCCACGACCCCGTGCAACAAGGAGGCTGTGTCGTACGCCAGGTCTAATAAGAATTCTGTAATAGCCATCATTCATTCTTAGAACCTGTTGTTGTGCTGATTTCAGATTCCAAGACGAAGTCCGTTCATCGTTATACGGAAATCAAGGTGTTGCCCCTACATTAACGTTTTCGACGCAATCGCCTAAATCTTCCCCGTATCGGCAAGGCGCCAATACTGCTTGCCCAGAGCCGTCAGTTCGCACGACTTAGATTCCATGGCAGCAAAATACATATGCTCGGCCCCCACTGGACGGACAAGGCCAATACCCTCCAGCTGCTGAAGGATCTTGAACTTCTCCATATTATCCTTAGTCGCATAGGGCTCAACAATTCGATGCTCTTCCCAATCGGGATTGTTGGTGGGCTCAAAAGACGGATCCAAGGACAGTTGAGCACCGGGCGCATCAAACAAAGACGGCAGCTGCCGCAAGACACTATCCGGAACCTGCGAAACGACTTTTCTTAGCGAAATAAACGAGTTGACATTAGTCCTAAACACAGGCCGCTGATCCCATGGCCCGAGAGCCTTATCAATATACGCATAGACCCCACCGGGAGTAACATGCCCCATCACGTCTGCTGCACCGCCATTTAGCGCATCCACCAGAAGCGACGTAAATGTCCCGCGCCCGTTAAGCTCCTCCGCACATTCGTTAGAACAGCATGCGCTCAGAATTGTTAGACCCTCACCAAGCAAGCAGGATGTCCCACCAAGCACTCCAGGAGTCCCCATGCACCCAGAATTACAGCTATCGAGAAGAATTACGCGATTTTTCGCTTTGGAGCTATTTGCTATCGCCAGGATCTCGTCGAGGGAAAGTTGTCCCCCTGGATAGCCCTTGCCAGATAAGATGAAACCATTTTTAGTGACGTCGCATCTTCCACCATGTCCAGCAAAATATAGCAGCGCAATCTCAGGATCCCCGGAGAAACAGTCTTCGATCATCCGCTTCAATTCAAAAGGACACTCAACGTTTCTCTCAAGATGAATGGAGAAATTAGGAGAGCCGTCGCCATTTTTCCCTAATACTTCGGCCACCGCATTGGCATCGGCAACACAACCATATAGCGGAGACGACGCATACTCATCAATACCGACAACAAGTGCCTTGCGACCTTGCATTACATCAACTCCAAAACGGTGGCAATAAAAACTCAAATAACGAAAAAAGACAAACCAAGAACAAGCATACCGAAACAGCCACGATCAGCAGAACCATCGATGCCATTAGGCACTTTCTCATGTACTCGTTCTTGCGATTAAGCGATTCAAAGTGGGACTGCACCGCCCCTACCTTACCTTCGGCAACTTCCATCGGAGAGGCAAAAGGCGCACCACGATTAATCTCGCCCGCAACGAAATCATTCAAATCCATCGGTGATGCGAGAACGCTCATCTTGAGCCTGACTTGACTAAGCAACGACAGCAGAAATGAAGCACCTAGCAGCAGCATGACGACAACATAGCCACTCGCCAGCAGAACAGACGCGGCAGCCCCGTTGTCGTTGTAGCTATATCTCTCAAATAACAGCGGGGCCACCGTCAATAAAGCGACGGAAATAATGGAGACGCAGCTTAGCAAACAGTTAGACAAATGTTCATATGAATCACGCCGACTAAGTTCTGTCTGATAAGACAGCTCGGTCATCCATGAAAGATATTCGGCAGAATAGTCAACTGAATCGAAACCCGGGACTGCACCCTCGCCCTCTATTTGCTTTCGGCTGCGTTTACCCATTTAATTCTTCTTTTTCGGACGAGGCGAAGGGAATCCAGGGCAGGGAGATCCTGCACAAGGGAAGTCGGGTATTTCCTCCGTGTTCCCACGAACAACCCTAATAGGCGGATTGGGATGATCTTTCGGCAGTTGTTTGTTGTATGACTTCTCGGAAGGACTCGAGTCGGGTTTTCGCTTCTTAAAAAACATAGTTCTCCTAAAGTGCATATTGGCGAACAGCGTTAACAATACCGTCCCTCGTCCAACCAACCATAATGTCGGCATTAGAGGACACTTCATCAGGGACACGCAACTGGCCCCGCGGCCTAACCCCGATAATGGGTTTGTTATACTTCAAAGCAGTTTCGATCTCAAAGTCGATCCACTCGCTGTAGGCGACATACATTCCAGAGAGAACAATTACGCAGCTACAGCAAGAGATTCGATTCGCGATCCTCTGCTTAAGCTCAGCTTTGCTCTTAGCGTCAATCGGATTCTCGATAGGAACAGAATAGTCCGACCACTTAAAGTAGCCGGCTGAATCAAGCCAGCTCTTTATCGTCCTATAGTCATCGCTGTAATCCCACGAATGGCTAATAAGAATGTGATAATCACGAAGACTCATATAACGCTCCCCTCTTTCAAAGCGTGATCTAATAGTTTGTACGAGTAATCGCCATGGCAATCGTCGTCAATCAATTAGTCAGAGTTAAGAAACAACTCCCTTTAAATATTCAAACGCCGTCTGCGACCCGCAAATAAAGCTGCAAGCAGATTTATACTGAAGAGGCTGTCCATTCCACTCCGAAGAGAGTCCTCCCGCCTCATCCAAGATGAGTGCGGCAGCGGCATAATCCCAAGGCTTCAGCCTCTTTTCGAAATAGCCATTAGTCCTTCCGCAGGCTATATAGCAGATTGCCAGCGCAGAAGAACACATGCGACGCAAATCCAGGCAGTCGCAAAATACTTTTTCGGCGATACCGAAAATCTCATGAGCGCCGTCTTTATGCGTTGAACCAGCACCAAACTCGATAAGGCAATTAGCGAGCTCACGGTCGGATGTTTGAATTTTATTACCATTCAAAAAAGCCCCTAAGCCCTTTTTAGCAGTAAATAATTCATCGCTATAAGGATTGTAAACAATGCCAAATATAGGCTTTTCATCACGGACAAGTGCTAGCGAAATAGTGCTTGCACGATAGTCAAAAACAAGATTTGTAGTACCGTCAACAGGATCAAGAATCCAACGAGTGGGCTTCACCTCGCCAGGGTCTTCCTCCTCACTCATAAAACCTATTTCAGGCGTTAACTCAGCAAGTGCAGACTTAACATACGAGCTAATCTTTAGATCGACTTGCGTAACAAAGTCAGCGTCACCCTTCATTGAGGACTGAGACCTCAGATCGTTATCAAAGAAAAGCGGTTTGACAGACTTAACAACATCAATAATCGCTTGATAGTCCATTTTTACCCCTCCGCCGGCAACGTACAAAACAATTCAGGACATTCGCGCTTGAGGAAACGATTCATAAGCTCCTCGCTCTCAAAGAAGTAAATCTCGCCAGACTTGCAGGCTATGTTTATATTGTTTCTGCCAACAGCATCTTGAAATGTTCCATCCATAAACGCCTCCGAGCCATCGGAAATTGCAAATTCATGGACGCCACGACGATGTCCCGCAGTCACAGATTTACCGCCAAACGCACCGTTGTCCCGTCTATATGCCTCATAGACACCGCACAGTCTTCCGTCTTGGCAAGAGTATTCGCCTTGCCATTCCGTCTTGCTCCTACCGTTGCGAGGGATAATATTTCCGTTAGCGTCAAGACTCGCCTTATGGTTGACTCCATCGACATGAACCATCGTAGCCGATTGCTTACTGCAGCTAAAAACTGCGGTCCCGACTCGGATATACGTATCATCATTCGGCGAAAGATGAACTTGACGATAGGTCCGTCCAAACTCAATACCAAAACAGCCCTGCGCGGACAATGCTCGCACCCAACCTGAAGCCGAATTTGCGCGACGATTGCCCTCAATAAAGGTAGATAGGGTCGATTTCAGAGAACTAATATCTGCAACCTGGCAGATGGTGTTTCCATTAAGGCGATCCAAGAAACCAAGCTGATTCTTTTCCGAAGTCTTCAAAGTCTCCTTTTCCGAAGAAGACAGCGACGAGATGCGTTTTAGTTCCGGCAGCTCAATAATAATGATCTTAGTGTTGTTACTTCGAGCATGTTCCAGTGCGTACACAAGCTCATATTCCGTCCAGCTACCGGTAAAATCGCCAATCTTGGTCTTAGGACCGTATTCGCTACCCATAAGAAGGATAAAGAAATCAGAGTCGTCTATAAGACGCTCGATATCATTTATCCCATCCTTTGACTGGATAACGAAATGCTCAGTTGCCACTGGAAATACGTCCAAATCAAGAAGAACGTCGAGCGTTGCTCTGCGCTCCTCTTTAAGAGAAGATACGGAGGATACAAATGCGGTGTACATCTTCCTTTGCATTTCTGCTCCAATCTAATTCGCAGATATACCTCCAATGGGCGACGGACAAATGGCCTTTATCCAACCCATTCAGTTTGATAAACGAAGATAGTGAGATGCTGAATGGCGCAGGCCAAAGCAGGAAGCCTAACCTCAGAACATGAAACGCCATCGCGGCACGGAAATAGATATCAATCTGCAGCAATCAGCGAGATGACCTAAGCGTCATCTCGCAAAAATTATTAGCATGTAGAAATGCCTCATCGTATAGCAGCATGACAACCCCCAGCAATCAGTTAACCTCATAGAAAGGTCAACGTGCGGACATAAAACGTCATGCTCCAGACACTGAACGTCTGAGTAGATATTACCCCCATGCACGTGCAGCAGAACCATTGTTTATTAGTTTTTCGTCAAACGGTGGTGACGCATAATATCTTTTATAAATTGACAACCGCATAGCGGAACACGGCCCGCACCCCGTCATATGATTTCCAGCGGCCAAACAACAAATCATTGACGAAAGGGCGCGGGCCGTGTCTGTGAATATCGTTATCAGTCGACGGGGAGTTGCTGCGCAATGACATATAGAACCTGATGAGGAAGACCGTCGAGGAAGCGCTTAACGCGCTGCTCGACAAGGAGGCGTCCGAGCTTGTCGGGGGGCCGAGCGCTACGAGAGGACGGCGGGCCGGGATGGCTACCACGGCGGCCGCTACGCGAGAAAACTCATCACGGTCGTCGGGGAAGTCGATCTCAGCGTGCCGAAGCTCTGCGGAACGGCCGCGAGAACGATACGCGACGGGTTCGCCGAGACGCTTGCCTACACGGAATTCCCGTCTGAGCACTGGCGCCAAATCAGGACGAACAACGGGATCGAGCGCATCAACCGCGAAATCAGGAGGAGGACGAGGGTCGTCGGGATCTTCCCGGACGGCAACTCGGTCCTCATGCTGGTGACGGCGAGGCTGAAGCACAAAGTGAAGCAAGAGGGAGTACCTGGATATGTCGAAGCTGGAGGAGATGGACGAACTGAAGGGAAAGACGGAGGGCTAAAAGAAGACGGGGCCGAGGCCGGTTAAATCAATTTGCGAAAGATTTTTGACGGCACCTCAACCAGTTCTATTTAACAGCTCATTTGAAAAGTCAGTTCCAAAAACTCAGCAAAAGCAGCAATGCCGACCTCATCCCCTCGCATGCGCGTGACGACAAGGTCGGCATTGTCTTTCTTGTTTATGTTCCAAAAGAGCAGCTTCATAAAACAGCTCAGAGAAAACTACTGCGCCAGCACGTCCGCGATGCGCTCGCTCGCATGTCCGTCACCGTAGGGGTTCGAAGCGTGGCTCATGGCCTCGTACTCGGCCTGATCGGAGAGAAGGCGACTGAACTCGCGGTAGATGACGTCCTCCTCGGTGCCGACGAGCTTCAGCGTGCCGGCCGCCACGCCCTCGGGGCGCTCGGTGGTGTCGCGCATGACGAGCACCGGCTTACCCAGGCTAGGGGCCTCCTCCTGGATACCGCCGGAGTCAGTGAGGATGAGATGGCTCGCCGCCATGAAGTTGTGGAAGTCGAGCACCTCGAGCGGGTCGATGATGTGGAGCCTGTCGAAGCCGTCGAGCTCCTCGTGCGCTGCCTTGCGGACGAGCGGGTTCATGTGGATGGGGTAGATCGCCTTGGTATCGGGATGCTCCTCCATCACGCGGCGGATGGCGCGGAACATGCGGTGCATGGGCTCGCCCAGGTTCTCGCGGCGGTGCGCCGTGATGAGGATGAGGCGGGAGCCCTCCGCCCAGGCGAGCTCGGTGTGGGAATATCCCTCGCGTACGGTGGTGCGCAGGGCGTCGATGCCGGTGTTGCCGGTGACCCAGATCTTGGACTCGGGCTTGCCCTCGTCGAGCAGGTTCTGCTTGCTGGCCTCCGTGGGGGCGAAGTAGTACTCGCTCACGATGTCGACCGCCTGGCGGTTGAACTCCTCCGGCCAGGGGCTGTAGATGTCGTGCGTGCGCAGGCCCGCCTCTACGTGGCCCACCGGGATCTGCAGGTAGAAGCACGCGAGCGCAGCGGCGAAGCTGGTCGTGGTGTCGCCGTGGACCAGGACGACGTCGGGCTTCTCGTCCTCGAGGACCGCCTTGAGCTTGAGCAGCACGTCGCATGTCACGTCGAATAGCGTCTGGCCCGGCCTCATGATCGCCAGGTCGTGGTCGGGAGCCACACCGAAGACGCGCAGCACCTGGTCGAGCATCTCGCGGTGCTGACCCGTCACGGTCACGACGGTCTCGAACTCCTCCTTGCGCGCCTTCAGCTCGTTGACGAGCGGGCACATCTTGATTGCCTCCGGGCGCGTGCCGAAGACGAGCATGATTTTTTTCATTATCGGTCCTTTCTCATGTGCTGAGCCTTATGGGCATGAGAGCTATAAGAAACAGCGGACGATTGCCTAACTACAGAAAGAAGAGCCAAAAACAAAGCTACCGTAAGGACAGCCTCGGATATCGCAATAGCTGACGCAACACCCATGGCGCCCCAAGCATGGCCAAGCCAAACGTTAAGCACCAACGAAAGAACGGAATCGACAATCATAAGCAAGCTATATAGGGACTGATATCCAAAAGGAATGAGAAGCTGAACACCGAGAAAATTGTTTACGATGCCCAGCAACACCCAAATAGCAAGCGGAATGAGTGTATCAGCGCAAACTAGATACTCTTTGCCATAGAGAATCTCGACTACAGGATTGCGAAGGATCGCCATACCAAATAAACCAGCCGCAAACAATACGACCACGGGAATACCAAACTTAGCAACAAGCCGCGCCGCGGAGCGCCGAGATTTCATTCGTTCTTCGTTTACGCGCGGATACAGCGCTTGGCCAACAGGAGTAAACATCAGGCTCGCCATTTGCGGCACCTTCAAAATGGCAGCATACGAGCCAACGACCGCGCTTGGCTGACAACCGCCGAGCACCGTAACGCCAACATTTCCAATGATCTTGCCGGCGGCAGATGAAAGAAAAATCGGCATTCCGTCTCGCATCTCACCGAGTATCTGCTTTATAGATGCAAAACCCATTTTGATCCCATAGCGCTTCCAAGCAAATACATGAGTAATAACACCCGAAGCAAGGAAAGTAATTGAATACAGGAACGAGTAAAGCATCAATTGACCGGGGTTATTTATAAGGAGGAAAATCAGAATGACAGAAAGCCCTCGCGCAGCCGCCGTGGCTATAGTGATGACCTTCATGTCCTGCAAACCCTGAAAAAGCCAGTTAAGCTGTAAAGCAATGCCAACAAGCATAGAAAACAACGCAAGCATACAGGATAGCTGGTCCCCGGTTGCGGCCGACGTAATACCGAGAATTATTACTACGACAAAGCAGGCGGCAACAAGTCCTAGTCGAGCAATAACGACAGCGGACACGAGGTCGTTAAGCTCTTCCCCATCTTTAACCTCAACGACCTTTTTCGTTGCGCTCAGGTTGAAACCAAACTCGACAACAAGCTGAAAATAAGTTATCCAATTAAGAGCAATAGAGAACACGCCGTACCGTTCAGCACCGAAGACACGGGTAACGTAAGGCACCGTAACAAAAGGCAACACAATATTTATTGCCTGCAACGCAAGCAGCCAGCCAGTATTCTGAAGAAGCTTTTTCTCTTTAAAAGCCAAACTAATTCTCCTTCGTCATCTTCTCGAGGAACAGCAGTTGTGCCTCGCGAACACGCCCGATTCCTTCCTGAGCAGCGGGAGCAGAACGCCCACATAACTCACTGACAAGGGCGCTCGCAGAAGTAGAATCGACCGCAACGCTTCTCCAAGGTTCTCCAACCTTGCTTAAAAGATCCCTCTTGCGGAAGTCACTAGAATTTGATTTTGGTTCAAAAGACACAAAACGCTTTCCGAATAGCAGTGAAAACGCCGTTCCATGGAAAGAGTCCGTACAGACAAAAGAAGCGCCCGCGAATAGCTTAAGGAAATCCTCAGGGCCAGCATCAGTAATCATCTCGGGCTTAAATGAGTCACGCCCAAAACGCACATTTATAACCTTCAAGGGCAATCCAAGCTCAGATGCAGCCTGCTCAGTAAGCTCCAAATATCGCGCAGAAGCCTCTTTATTAATGTAGTAGCCCAAAACATACCCACGGTCTTCAACCGAAGTATCGACAGCTTGCGCCCAACGCTTTGAATCCAAAAGGAAAACAGGGTCGTCAACCACCTCGGGAGACCGCCCGCATAAGCTATTAACCACGGGTGCATCAGTATTCTCTCTTACACAGAGGACATCGAAGGAAGCTAGGTCATCTGAAAAAGGAACTAATTCAGTTTCAGTAGCGCTGCCGAGACTTGCCGCAAAACTGCCCTTACGAGCCGACGTTTCAAAGGGAAAAAGGAAAGCTTCATCGAAATCGGCAATATTAGGATTGAAAACCTGGTCGCTACCAGAGATAAGGAGATCGAAACTTTCTTCATTAACAAAATCGCGTATCTCGTCAATTGAATAAAACCGAGGCGTCAGATGAAGGTAACGCGACTCATATTCAGCAAATTTGCGCTCCTTAGAACGCCTTTTGCCTTCAAAAGGAAGCAACGCGACATTAACCGCTAAATTTGATAGAAAACCATCCCTTTTGTGGTGAAGGGAATTATTGCGCTCCTGACGAACATTTTGATAGTTAAGCACCCAAACATCATGACCCATGGAGCAAAGCTGATCTTGCAGTGCGTAGCACTGCAAGATCGCACCGTAGTTGCGGGCAAAATGGTAGGTAA
The DNA here is from genome assembly GCF_015557435.1 of Collinsella aerofaciens. GTDB lineage: Bacteria > Actinomycetota > Coriobacteriia > Coriobacteriales > Coriobacteriaceae > Collinsella > Collinsella aerofaciens_Z. The sequence goes on along the minus strand of NZ_JADNOH010000001.1, from coordinate 7,396 downwards.
TGATTCCAATTTTCATTTAATAATTCCCAATCAAATAATACTCTAGCGAGCATCCCAACGTTAATCTGCCCAACACGCGACTTCGGAAACAGGCATTCTCCGAGCAACGGGTCTCGCGAACGTTTCTTTTGGATAGCCAAATCCGACGACCGCAATGATCACTTCATTTGCTGAAATGCCTAAGGACGAGCGCATCTCTTTTCCCGAGTCACCAACAACCCACTGGAAAATACATGAACCAATCCCATAAGCCTTTAAAGCCAAAACAAAGGACTGGAGATAGATGCCGCCGTTGATAAACCATTGGTTATATTCGGCGCATGAAAACAGAGAAGTGTCGGCAGTAATAACTGCCCATTGGAAAATTGATTGCTCAAACCCTTTATTGCCACGCACGGCAGCGGAGACAACCTGAGCAGATTTTGTTCCGGAAAAATACACGCGGCTTGGTTGGCGGTTGCACGCCGAAGGCGCGCTCTGCGCAAGCTCAACAACTTGCGTCAGCGTTTCCTGAGGAACAGGGGCTGAATCAAATGACCGAACACTATGTCTCCCGTTAATAAAATTGATCGCATTCTTATCGCAATCAGAGGCAGAAGCAAAAGAATCGGAAACAATTCCAGCCCTATCACTCAAGTCAATTCGGCCAACTTCATATGAAGTTTGTTCAGCGAGCGATTCAAAACCAGGCTGCCATTTAGAGCAATCAAGTCCAAGCTGAGCTCGACGAACAAGCCAGTTCTCAAGTGCCGCCATGGACTCGGTAAAAGCATATGAATGATTATCAAAAGAAGGATCTTTTGCTGCAAGCGTTAAATAATCAAGGAGACGGTCGGCCTTTTGTATTCCAAAATCATCGCGACAGCCTTCAATACAAAGAGCTTTCTCAAATGAATGAGCAATAAGAAGAGCATCGCGATATAGCGTATTCAAGTTCTTCTGATCTTCATTTCCCAGTAGACGATTTATTCTCGAAGCAAGCAAAGCACGCCTCAAGCGGTTGTATATTAGCTTTACGGCCCAAAGATCTTTCACTTTAACCATCCTAATTATCGATATCCTATATAAACGATTGAATTGCAGCCCGGCTATCTTCTCGCAACGAAAGCTGATTATCAGAATGGAAAAATCTATAAATGACAATCACGATGAAGAAGATATAGACGATATCGCGTCCCTCCACTTGCGCATGCAATAAAAAGGTGAATAAAAAAATGTTAAAAAAAGGATCCGAAGGTTTAACCCTCGCCTGAAGGACAGTAAATACAACAAAGGAAAATGCAAGCAACCCGCCGGAAATTAATATAGACAAATAGCTGTTATGAGGATTACCAGTATTAAACAGTCCAGTAATTGTTAGCGCCCTAACAAGATTATTGAAACTAACAGCGCTGTAGCTGCCTAAGCCGAGCAAAGGACTCATGGAAAATAGCCTAAAACCAAATGCCCATAAAAATGAACGCTCGGTAAAGGTTGAATTTCTCCCCAATAATTCAAAAATCCCAGTTAAGCCACTAATTGTGCTTTGTCCATAAACGAAAATCGCAAAAAAGGCGATATTAATACCTAGAGCAAGCGAAAAAGAGAACTTAAAAGACTTATTGAAGAAAGCTAGAGTTAGAAGGAGAACTAGTAAAACACCCACCAACTTGCCAGACGCAATATCCCTTAGCATTGAAAAGAGGAGCAAATTGCTGAGCGAAACGACTGGAATGCAACAAGCCGCATCCTCTAGATTTCTTTTATACATTTCCAAAACAGAGGAAACCATATAAATGGGGATAAGAGAGTTGTCCGCACCCAGTAGAAATATCGTGGGAGCGCCAGTCACATCTCGAAACATTGCATTTCGGAAAATAAGGGCAGTGAGGGTATTGAGCGAAATCATTAATATTGAAAATCTTGATACACGTCGAACTACCTCTATATCTCTTCTATAAAACAACATGTCTGCTGTCACCAATAGAGGCAACAAACAAAACACCTCATTGAGTGATATCTGCATCGATGCATCATTTACGTATGTTGAAAATAATAGAGTGGCACAATATCCAGCAATTCCAAAATGCACCTTATTCAGCCGAACATCGCCCCGAGCATAAACAAACAGAGCGAGCAGTAATTGAATTACGGCAAGACCATAGTAAATTACGCCAAATTTCGGAATTAAATATGAGATTGAGCCCAGCTTAAAAACATACAGAATACCAATGTAAATACAAAGATCTGAAAGTTTTATTTCACTAGCCTTAAGATGCGTATTTGCTTTAGCATAACTCAGGCTCTTCTTAAAACATTTTTCCACTATTTTACACAGCCCAACTTTACAAGCAGCGAGCGCATAGTCTGCGTGTTATCAGTCGAATTGAAGAAATTAAAAGCAGATGCCGAATATTTTTCATAATTCTGATCGAATTGCAAAATTGCATCAGCGATTTTGTCTGGCTGAAAGTCAACACACATACCGCTACCGCTAGCCTCAACAGTTGAAACCAAACCAGGCAAACGATTAGCAAGCGTGGGGAGACCAAATGCTGCATACTCATATATTTTATTAGGCGCGCAAAAGGCCTTATTAAGCGATGTGTCATCATAAAGCACGACGCCAATTCGCGACCTTGCAGTAATTTCCAAATGCTTTGGCGCTGGAACAAAACCATACACAAAAGTATCCGGGTAAATCTCCTTCATTCGTTCAGTCGTACCGTAGCGATCTTTTCCCATAAGAACGAAAGCGTAATCAGACTCCATCATACGAAGAGCCTCAGCGATGGGCGCAACATATTCAGGACGCTGGAATAGCCCCTGGTAAAGAAGGATCTTTCTTCCGTCAAGCTCATCCAAGATCTGCTTTGTGACGTTTGTCGAAACAGAGGGGATTTCACCCGATTTGAGCCCGTATGGCTTATTCGGGAAAACTGAGGGAAGCGAATTCAGCCCCCATTTAATTTTCATATAGTAGGCACGATTTAACTCGCAACACGTAACTGCAAGAGCCTTGCGACAAACCGCCGCAAATAGTCGTTCTTTTGTCGGTTGATCATCACACAGCTCAAGCGCCGTGGCCACATAGGGAATACCGGAAAGTGCCCCGTAAAGCGGAAGCGCGGATTCAGCAGTTCCAAACCAGATAAGATAATCCATTGGCTCTTTTTTTAGGCGAGTGAGAACGGCTTTGCGGAAATGAGTCCAGTTATTCAATGTATCCAGTTTTCCGCCAACGCTCAGATGCGGATCAACGAGCTCCGTAAAAGGAATGCCCTCGCTTTTTAGAATTTCCTTAGCCGTATCCTTGCTGGAACCAAACCAGACTTCAATCTGCACGCCCAAATCTTTAATCATTCTTATTTGTGACATGCAGGGGGGATAGAACGCTAAGTCCGACTTAACGATATATATAATCCTCTTAAACATATAACCCCTCGTAAAGATTGATAACCCTCTTTGCGTAAGTCTCATAGCTTCGGTCTTCTTGGAGAGAAGGCACCGAGAGGCTGGTTGATTCACAAAGCTTTTCGTAATATCTGCTGTCTTCTAGCTTGGAAATCGCCTCGCAAAGAGAGGAAGCATCACCATTTTTAAATAGGAGACCATTTTCACCATCCTTGATATATGCAATAGCTCCACAGGTATCCGGAACGATTGATGGAATACCAGCGGTGAGCATGGCTTCAAGGCACACCAAAGGCGAAGCTTCATACCAAGATGAAGTCATCACCAAGGCTTTAGTTGTTTTGAACTGTTCAGCGAGAACATCCTTATCACACCAACCCAAAAAATTTAGATTTGGATAAGCGTCTCTTAGCCTCTCGAACTCAGGACCAGATCCACATAACGTTCCTGGCAAGCCCAACGATGTGAGAGCCCTGCAAAACAACTCGGGGTTCTTCTCCTTATCGAAACGACCCACAAACAAGTAACCGCTCTTTTCAGACGGTATACCAGGCGAAAACTCTCCTTCAACAGAAATAGGATTGGGGAGAATGCACGGCATGCCATCATCGAATTCACTCCCGCGCATAATATCGTAGGTAAAATCCGAAAGGTAACAGAACTTTGGATGAGCACGCCTGATTGAGCGATTTTGAAGAGCGATGCGAGCCACTCGATACAGCTTCTGTCCATAGCTTCTCTTATCACAATTGCATTGGATGCACTTTGCGGAACATGGTTTCAAATGGCAGATTTCATGCTTCTTAAAATCATAAAACCCACCATTAGGGCATACAAGAAAATATTCATGGAGTGTAACGAGCACGTTAAAGCCTAAATCGGCGATAGCATCAAAAATTGAAGATGAAAGCGCATGAGTCCATGAATGGACATGCACGACAGTGTCATCAGGATTATATTCGTTTAATAGAGAGCAAAACTTCTTATAAGTTTTACCGCTGTGCAGCCCATTAATGGCACCGGAAACCTTATTAGTCGATTCGAGAAACGGCCTCTCATTTGCGACAACAACCCTAAAACCGTTAAGGCGGCTATGTATTGGCCCGCAACCAGCAAAGTAAACAACGTTATATCCGCTGTCACGAAGAACCACGGCAGTGATATAGGCGATTTGGGCAGTTCCACCAAAATTATCAGCAGTGTCATCAACAATAATGACGTTTTTGACTCTTTTGTCCATCAAATTATATCTCCGTTTGCTAGCTGCAAATATCGCCTTGAAAGCCAATCAGCCTGTTGATCAATGTTGTAATTTGCAAATGAATCAAGAGAGTTGGATTTACGTCCCTCATAAGACTTTTTTGAAAGAGAGCAAATCGCATCAGCCCATTCGACAGGAGTATCAATGGGCAGAAACGTACATTCCCCTGTTACATCCACCTCACGCGGAATAACATCACTTAGCAGACATGGCAAACCAGACACCTGAGCCTCGACATCAACGAGGCCCAGGCCTTCATAAAGGCTTGGAAGAACGAACACATCAAATGCCTGGTATAGTCGATTTACATCGTTTCTCTGTCCCAAGAATTTAACGCAGTCTGAAAGGCCGCGTTCATCCACCAATGCCTTTATTGAATCCTCGTCTTCACCGGAGCCGACAAGCAACAGAACAGCGTCGTCGCGGCGTTTTGCGACTTCGGCGAAAACATCGATCAAGAACGGATGATTCTTCTGCGCCATAAACCGACCAACATGCCCAATTACAAACTGACCGCCAACAAGGCCCAGGTCGGCTCGTGCTTGTTCGCGAGCCTCTGCATTGAAGCGGAAGCTGTTCAAATCAATAGCGTTGTATACAACCTCGAAGTTAGCATCTTTGCCGAAAAGCCACTCACCGGCAAACCGGCTACATGCAAAGCGATACGTCGGATATCGGTTTGATTGCGTTTTCAGCACAGCCTTAAGAGCATTCTTGGCATACTCACCCTTACCGCTCGTAGAGTGGCTATGGGCGATACGCACGGGGACACCCGCCTTCTTCGCAGCGCGAAGTGGAAAAACCGAAAGCGCATTGATGTGACTGTGTACGATCTTCCAGCCCTCTTCCCTAAAGAGGCGCTGAAGCTCTCGCTGGTATTCAATTACGTGCTGGTAGGGCGGAATCTCGAAAACTCTGCCACCGAGTGATTCAATCTCCTCGCGAGGGACAAGCGACGAATCGGAATCGATAAGGAAATCAAACTGCACTTTGCTACGATCAATATGACTGTAGTAATTCATGACGACGGCCTCAACGCCGCCGCCATTCATTTTTCCGACTATCTGCGCGACACGAATTGGATTAGTCATCTAACGCCCCGTCCTCTTCTTGCCGAACATGGCACCAAAGGTGCCGGTAAAGCATTTCCAGTCCATTCGGAAGCAACGGTTGCGCACGTAGTTGAGCTCGATTTTCTGTCGCAAACCGCTCTCGAAGGTGGCGGCGTTGCGATCGGTCGCCTGCCAAAGGCCCGTAATGCCAGGCTGGACAGACAAAAGTTCTGCCTTTTCCTCGTCGGAAAAGTGCTGCTCGAGCTCATCTCTTGTAATGGGACGCGGACCGATGACGGAAAGGTCACCATTCAGCACGTTAAGGAACTGCGGTATCTCATCGATGGAGCACTTGCGGATGAACTGACCAACCTTGGTAATGCGTGGGTCGTCGTCGACCTTGCGCTCGACCTCCCACTGATGCAGCTGCTCGGGACTCAGATATTTCTGCACGTTGCCGGCGTCGGTGACCATGCTGCGAAGCTTAAGAATCTTGATGGTCTTACCGCCTTTGCCCACACGCTCCTGCGCATACACAGGACTTCCAGAAGACTCGAAGCAAATAAACGCGCACACAACGGCAATAGGAATACACAGCACCACACTCACGCAAAGGCTGAACACAAAATCGAACAGCCTCTTCAAAAAGCGGTAGGCCAGCGTGCCGCTCGGTTGTATCTTCTGAATAGCCAGCGTCTCCCCCATGGATGCGCCACTCTCAGTTATCTCTTTAGTAGTCACGTTCAAATCCACGTCCCTGATTCCAGGGATCCCCCAATCGATGAATTCAAATTGCGAATGAATTGCCGGCGCACGTCTCCCTTACGTCTTACTGGGCACGTCCAACGGAAGCAGCTCCCTAAAAGCGGAGTCGCCATCGCCCACGTCTACCAGGCACCAGCGCTTATGACGGTCTATCTTCTTTACACGGGCCTCTTGCCCCACCAAGGGCCCCTGTTCTATGTGCAGCACGCCGTCTTCTATGCGGGCGACGCTGTTGCGCACCACGCCGTCGTCGTCCAGCACGCTGCGGTACCAGTCCTGCGCGTCGTCCGGCATGGGCATGTACGCCCGCTCCCTACTGCCGGCGATACGACAGCCAAAGCTCAGCTGGGCCAAGGCCCTATCGAGCGCGGCGGCATCGTGCGTGGCGACGAAGAAATATTCCTTGTACATGGGTTTGGTTTGGAGCGACCAGGCGCCGTCCCGCTTAAACCAGAACTCCTTTTGCAGCACAAAAGCGTCCTGCATTAGGCTATGCGGGATGATGCAGCGGACCTTTTCGCAGGTCTCGCGCTCTTTTCCATTGGGGGTGTGAACCAGATACCAGCGGACGCGGCCGTGCTGGCTGTTGGTAGTTACGCCGTTAAATGCGCCCGGCAGCTTTTCTTGGCGCCGTGCCGTCTGCTCCATGTTCTCGCCCCCTTTTTCTTGCTTTGCGGCACACGCAAATGCAGGGGCGTTTAGAACAGGCTTCTCGCTCGCAAGTAGGCGCAGTCGCAAAAGTACAGGTTTTTGTATCTTTCGACATAGGCCTTTATACGAGCAATTATTCCGCGTTTGCCCAGATTACGCGAAATGTACTGCCAGTAGATACATCTCCATACCCCTCTACAAAAACCTGTACCTTTTTGTGCAATCAGAACCACCCTTAAAAAGGGTGGTTTGCTCTTAGGGTATAACCCACGGG
>NZ_JADNOH010000009.1 GCF_015557435.1 Collinsella aerofaciens | reverse complement strand
AAACCGGGCTCGAACGAACATGCCTATTGACAATGGCTTTCTCATATTAGAAAAAGGCCAGAGGCTTAACACCTCTGACCTGTGCTTTAGATGGTGGGCGATACAAGATTCGAACTTGTGACCCCATCCGTGTGAAGGATATGCTCTACCCCTGAGCCAATCGCCCGTCGCCTTTCGGCAAAAGAGATACTATCATAGCCTCGCGTGGTTTACCAAGAACTTTTTGCCCCAGATTTTAAATTCGTGGGCGCAATCGCGGACGAAACCCGCCCCATCGCAAGCAGGACATCCAACAAATCTGCAGCTAAACCAACCTTTATCGCTTGATCCACGAGGTCTCGGGGCGGCAGATAAGTCGCGCGTTGTTGTAGGCCATATCGAGCGTGAGGCAGGTGCGCGCGGCGTAGAAACCGTCTTCGCGCTGGATGGTCAGTGCCAGTTCGGGCTTGTCGCCGGTCAGACACAGCGGCAACAGCAGCTGGATCCGGCCTCCGTAGAACTGCGGCACGGCGAGCGTGTAGTTGGCGGCGGCGCGGCGCGCTGCCTCGCCGACGGCCCCCTCAAAAGCGCGGCGCAGCAGCAGCGAGTTGCCCTCCCCCATCAGGCTGGCGGGGATACGCGTAAGGTTTTCCTCGTCGCCCAAAATGTGGTCGATGTTGGAGCGGATGGGCAGGCGGTAGTCAAAGACCAGCTCGGAAGGGTCCTCGGCAAAGCGTACACGGCATGGCAGGTACTCAAACGAGACCAGCATGGGGTCGCTTTCCTTAAAGAAGCCCTTCAAAAACCAGCGCTGGCGCGCGTCGGGCTTGGTGTTGGGCTCAAACAGGCCGTAGATGGTCTCGTAACGGCGCGTGTACAGGCCGGTGTTGAATAGGCAGCGGTCGTAGTCGAACACCAGCGGCAGGTTGGACGGGGCGGTCTGATCCACGTCGCGCTCGGTCAGGAACACCGCGCGGCTAAACGAAAACGACAGGTAGTTTTTGAGGATGCGGTTGCCGGGACCCCAGTCCTCGGGGTCGGCAAGGTCGGCCAAGCGGTCGTAGCAGGGCTCGGGGCAAAACGCGAAGTCGTACACATTGCTGCACAGGGTGCTGGGGAGTTCCATACGGCTTCCAATCAAGATAATGGCAGGCGCGCGGATGCTTAGATTCTATACGTGCGATGCAATACCGGGGCGCACAACAAAGTGGCACTAGGAGTCGTACTCCAGAGCAATCGGTTGCCAGACGAGGTATTCGATAGTGCAGTCCAGGGTATTTGCGAGCGCCAATTAAACCCGCACGATAAACAGTCATCACTCGTTGGCTGGCCGTGAGTGAGGGGCCTTTAGAGCCGCTTTGATAAGATCAGCACCGTTGTCGAAGCGACCGCACTCCCCCGTCGCAAAGAATGCATCACCTTCACGGATGGCCTCGAGGGTCTCCGGGCTGGGCTCATTGGAAGGAAAGGGTTGAGGGTTGGTATTCGCAAGCTCCTCGTCCTGTTTACAGCGCTTCATAGACGCGAACCTCATCCTGCTCGATGCTTTTGCGGAAGGCCGGGCGCATGTGCTCTGGTGGGTTGGTGACGACATCGACCTTTCGCCCAAGTTCCATCTCGAGCTCATAGGAGAGTTCGTAAAGCGTGCCGAACGTCATGGTGTTGCCGCAAACTAGGCGCAAGTCAATATCGCTATCGGGCGTTTGCTCGCCTCGGGCAAACGAGCCAAATAAATATGCTTCGCTGACGTCGTATTGAGTCAGCGCGCGGGAGACTGCAGTGGATATGTCGGTAGTCGAAATCATGGGTTATTTACCGTTCAACAGTAGAACGTCAGAGGGCCAGCGCCGAAACCGCCAGTCCGGCTTTTTGGCGTTCGGCGAGCTCGAAGATAAACGGGGCGTTTGATCTAACAAATTCTGTCAAGAAATTGAGGTCATCAGCAGTAAATCCTTCGACATTGAACCATTTGACCGCAGGCAAGAAGCATTCCGCATGGTCAAAGCCAAAGTCAACCGGGCGCTCGACGGCTACGCGAACGGTTCCGTCTTCTCTTGTCTCTGAGTAGGCAAACTGGGTGCCATCATCAAGCTGAACATAGCTCCAAAACATGACTACCTCCTTAGTGTTGATATCCGAGTATAAAGAGCAGACTAGATGTAATGCGGCGTGAATTGAATTATTCCCATAAGACACGAACTCTGACAGCTAGCCCTGTCTGTGGCCCTATACAAAGAAAGTGAGGGTATCGGCGTAAGCCAATACCCTCACTCAGGAGCAATTGAACGTACCTTAGGTCAAGTCTCCCACGACTTGAGACACCCTACTTACTGAAATGCAAGAACCACTGCCACGACAATGCAGACAATGCCCAATACGAGAGGCAGCGATGCCTTCTTTTCCCTGTCTTTAACAAGGAAGGTCTCGATTGCGGATGCAAGAATCAGAAAACCGCCAATAATCAGCAGGTCGAGCGCAACAAATCTGACGGTTGTAATATCGGAAGAAAGGCCTCCGACGTTGACATTTACAAGCGTAAAGATCGCGGCAAAGATGGCAAAGAGGGCCAGAACGTTGCCATAGATACGAGACTCAATGTGGGCGACTTCCTCCTTTTTGTCCTCGACCTTTTTAAGTTCTCCGGCATAGACGTCGGAATAATCTGCAAGTCCGTTAAAGTTGAGTTCATCAGAGAAAGCGCCGTGGTAAGGATGGGCCACCATGCCATCAACGCGCTGGAATGCAACCTGCGCTATACCCTTAGACTTATCGAGCGTAATAGTGTTACCGCTTACGTTTGTAACACGGTAGAACAGCCGTGTTCCATGCCCGGGGAAATATAGCGGCGCATCCAAAGAAAGCCCCTGGCGAATGCGCGAATTGCGCAGAAGCACGCTCGCGGTCAAATCGTTTGGCAACGCAACACATTCAACGCAAGAGACGAATGTCGAATCTCCGGGGCCAAGCTCTACCTCGGATTGCTTGCTTTCGTTGGTGTAGAATCCCTCGGTGCGCAAGTCATACGTAACCTGTCCGATGTTCGAAGCATCGGCATTGAGAAGCACCTTGCTGTCGATTAGCTCCTGAATCTTAGTATCGCTCAAGTACATACGAACCACTTCCTTAGGCCTCCGAGTATAGCACCAAGGCATAACAACAGTGACTGCCCCCAAAGGGGACATAGGGGAAGTGAGCCCTCAATCTAAGCGAACACCCTCGTAGCCTGGATCGAAGCACCTCGATTGAGAACGCAACGGATACTTTTAGGCGGGTCGAATCTAAATTTTATACCTAGTTATCTTCTTCCATTCGGCTGGGAAACCCATGGCCTCAAGGAGGCGCTCCTCGCCGATGCTCTCATCCAATGACAAGTATCCGTTAACGCACTTGACGAGCTTGGCCTTGAATGTCTTGAACTCGTCGTCGCGAAGGAGGTATCGAAGGGTGATCACTGCCGAGAAAACGTCTACCTTGCCGCAAGCGTAATCCGGCCCAATCTTTTCGATGCCGAGCTTGGCGTGCAAGGCCGTGTCAGGAATCTCGACGTGACACCTGTGGGAGAAGAGGCGCTCTCCATGCGCGCAGACGTTCCTGTAGAGGGCGAGTACGCGGATAAACGACGAGAGTTCTTTCGGGTTTCCCACCCCGAACCTCTTAGCAATCTTGGCCTTCTCGCTGTCCCTAAGCGCCGTGAGCATTTTTGAAGTCTGTCCGAAGGTCATGGCGTTCACGGCGACCCATAGCGGCACGTTCTTATATGCCCTGCGGTAGTAGGCAAGGTATTCGTGGCTGGTATCCTTGTTGGCGATATAGTCAAGCATGTTTAGCAGCTTTGGGAGAACACGCTTCGCGCCCTTCGACATCGCGTAGCAGCGGGCGTCTAGATACTTGCTCTGGGACTCGCCATATGCAGCGCAGAATTCGTAGGCCAGCGCCGACCTGATCTTCGCCTCGACCTTGAGCAGCGCATCGAGCATTATCTCCCTAAGCTCGACGTCGAACTCGTAAAGCGCTAGGATGTCTCCAAAAGTGGCACCTTCGCGGTATACCCGGGTGCTCGGGTCGCGGAAAAACGACTGGTAGCCGTTCACGACCGGGAAATAGCCGATGTCCGCCAGCACCCTCCGGCAAACCTCTTCGTCCTCGATTCTGAGGCCGGAGCTTCTGAGCTTCTCCATCTGCTGCTGGTAGGTAAGGAATTCTTTGGGCATTGTCGCTCTTCCCGAAAAGACGATATGAGAAAGCCATTGGGGCCGCCTCCCCCGCGGCGCAGCTTCTTT
>NZ_JADNOH010000065.1 GCF_015557435.1 Collinsella aerofaciens | reverse complement strand
AAAGAAGCTGCGCCGCGGGGGAGGCGGCCCCAATGGCTTTCTCATATCGTCTTTTTGACACCAAGGGTGACACCAAAACTGACACCAAAAATTAATCGTAGTCGTCTAAGGCGTCATTTTTTATCGCACCCTTTTTTGCTGACGTCATTGCACATTTTGCATAAAACGCATGCGTATTTTCATTGAATTCCCCATGTGATTCATACGCAAATGTGAAGACAGGGACCACACGCCCAGAGCTCCTTCCAGCGGATTTCTATCACACAACGCTTTTTCGGCAGAACTCGTCAAGCTTTTTGTCAGCGTTTGGTCAGCTTCCGGTACTTACCCGCATGATGCCCCGGTAGATAATCGACCTTGCCCGTAATCCACACGGCCCGCAGCCGAAACCAGGGGAGGCGCAAATGGACGAAATCGTCTGCGCAAACACCGCATTCCGCTACTGGCGCTGCCCGCCGCAGGTGCGCGACCTCTACCCGCGCCTTCCCAACTCCGAAGACGGCTGGCGAGCTCTATCCCAAGCCCCTTTCGTAACCGACGTCCTCAAGACCCCGATTATTACCACAACAGTGCCCGGTGGCGTTAACTACCATTCGGGATTACGGACAACCATTCACTGTGATGATGTTTCTGGGGTGGACAGCACGCTGGAAACCGCGATGAGCTTTAGAGTTACCAATCCACTTCCGACGCTATTTACCATGGCGCGCTTTGTGTCTCCAACAGATCTTGTCCTTGCCATGTACGAATTCTGCGGATGGTTCTCAGTCTTTGAGCCCACCGCCGCAGCAGAAGCGGAACTAGACAAAGCCAAAGACGCTGCCGAGAATGCAACAACCGAATCCCTCTTTGACCTTGATGAAAGCCAAGAAGAACCACAATGGAAACGCGTTTATTCGCGCATAAAAGTCAAAGAACAGGTAAATGCGAAGGGGCCCAACGGACAAAGGAAAATGAATGAGGTCACAAAGCTAAAAGGCACTTCGCTCTGGATGAGGAAGCCGCTCATCGAATTACACGAGCTTCATGAGTACGCCAGTAGGATGAAAAATCGAAAGTGGGGTACGAAATTTTACAACGCCGCGCAACTGGTGACGGGTATAGCCGCTTCTCCGCTTGAAGTTGCAGGAATTTTATTGCTATCGCTTCCTCGCTCTCGCGGCGGTGCCGGCTTTAGAAACGTTTACGTCAACGATCTTACGCCGCTTACCGCATCGGCACAGAGCATTGCAGGGCAAAAAGTCTGCTACGGGGATATCGCGATCGTGAATCCAACCATAATGAAGGCAGGCATCGTGGAGATTCAGGGAGAGGTCATCCATGGATCAGGCGCCGCGCTCGACCACGATGCCAAACGCATGACGGCGCTGCAAAGTATGGGGTATGACGTCTTCCTGGTTACACACGACATGCTTAACGATGCCGAGCAGCTTGATGCGATCGTGCGAAGTCTTTGCTCGCGTTTGGAATTGCGCTATAGGTGCAAAACCAGGGCACAAAAGACGGCGGAAATGGAGTTACGAGCCAACGTGCTGTGCAATTGGCTGGAAATCGGTCGCTAGACGGGTGCCCCGCTCACTTCCGGACGCCCTCGGTCGGCTGCGCGCGATGCCGCCGCCACGGAACCGG